>NZ_KI421414.1:28798-108733 GCF_000472285.1 Desulfuromonas sp. TF | reverse complement strand
AGGAGCTGCCTGGCGGCTCTTTTCTATCTCGGAGAGTTTGATCAGAATTTCCTTCCGGTCCGGGTGTCCCTCCAGGAGCGATGTGGGTTTCGATCCCTCTTTGCGAGTCGGCGAAGGCATCGATTCCCTCCTCCAGCACTGACAGATCCTCATCGGCCAGTTCCTCCTCCAGGTCGAATAGCTGCCTCGCGGAAAGAGCCAGAGGAGCTGCCTGGCGGCTCTTTTCTATCTCGGAGAGTTTGATCAGAATTTCCTTCCGGTCCGGGTGTCCCTCCAGGAGGGAACGGCAGATCCGTTCCGCATCATCCAGCAATCCCTGCTGAAGGAAAAATTCGGCCTCTTCGAGCTCAGAGCGCAGGTCGTCCATGGATATGGCAGGAGGATCATCGTGCTCAAGGGCGTCGGACATATCCAGATCGAGGATCTCTTCCTCGGCATCGCCCGCAGCTACGGACGGCGAGAACTCCTCCTGCACCAGGGCGTCTTCAAGTTCCAGGTCAAGAATTTCTTCATCGAAAGGGGCTGTATCCATACCCTGCTCAGCCGTACCCCCGGCAGCGGAATCCGGTTTCAGCTCTTCACTCGATTCCGCAGGCTCCAGGTCAAGCTCCAGTTCCAGTTCCAGTTCGAGGCCGTGCTCTTCAGCAGTGTTCTCTTCGGCTTCCGGGACCGCATCTTCCGCCGCAACTTCTTCAAGAAATTCAAGAGGGATTTCCAGGTCCTCGCCCTCTTCCGCCGTCGGATAATAATCGACGGGTTCTTCCGATGCGGCGGGGAAGACGTGATCGACCTCCAGGGTCTCCTGCACGGGCTCCGGAGTAAAATCACTTACTGTAGTGGCAGGTTCGCCGGCGGGCTCCGGATCCAGGTCCTCCAGAAGAACGGATATATCCGCCGAATGGGATTCCTCATCCCTGGTGATGGGATAAATGAATTGCAGGGATCGGCGGATCTGGTCGTTTTGTGGAAGGTTCTGCTTCAATTCTTCATAAAAATCCTGAAGAACTGAGGCTCTCTCGGCCGCCAGGAAGGCGTCCCTGCAGCTTTCCAGTTCCTCAAGAGCTCTCGTTGGCTCTCCGCTGTCGATGCAGGCCCGAATATAACCCTGCCTGAGATCCAGATCTTCCGAGGCATTGCGTAGAAGATGCTGAAAAGTTAATCTCTCATTGACGAAATCTTCGAGTTTCCGGTAGCCCTGTGCCAGAATGGCGAGAATTTCCGGATGTTCCGGATTGTCCTGGAGAAGGTTTTTCAGGATGGGCATCCCTCTTTCGGTATCACCCTTTTCAATCAGGGCCTGGGCCATACCGATCTTCATGTCGGCCCGGTCCGGATACAGAGGAAGGAAAATTTCGTAGAGTTTCAGAACCCTGGAGAAATCTTCTTTCTGTCGGAGAATGGCCAAGGCTTGGCCGAACTCTTCCCTTGCCCTGTCCTTGAGCCCGCCCTTGGCGTAGGTTTCGGCGATTTTTACCAGAATGTTGAGGTTTTCAGGCTCAAGTTCCCGCATTTTCTGCAGAACGTTCGCGGCCTCGGCATACATTTTCTGCTTTTCGTAATAGGCCGCCAGATTGCGGTATTCAGCCAGAGCGTTGCCGATAAGCCCCTGTTTTTCATTGAGCTCGGCAAGACGGTGATAGATGTCCACCTTGGCCGGGTCAAGCTTCTGCATCTGCTTGTAGACTGCAATGGCCTTGAGATAAAAGCCGGCCTTGGCATAATGCTTGGCGACCGCTTCGTACTCGCCAAGGGCTTCCTCTGTCCGACGATCCCGACCAAGGAGTTCAGCCAGCTTCTGACGGCTCCTCACATCACCGGAGTCGACCTGGAGAATCTGCTGGTAGTCCTTGATCGCCTTGGCGAGCTGCCCCTTTTGCAGACTTTTTTGCGCCGAGGCGAGGAGTTTCTCTCTTTTGGACAAAGTGACCACCGTAAAAAATTAGAAATTGGTACAATCCGATAAAGACTGAATGTAAACCATCGCCGGAGGGTATGTCAAGGTTAAAGAAAGAGAAGATTTTTTAAAGAAAACAACTCTCTACGTCATTTCGTGTGAAGGAAAAACCGGCTAAAGAAAACGCCTCCCTACCCCCAGGCAGCTTCGCTCGAATTCTTCTTTTTTCTTATCGAAACCGGGTCGGGCCCATCAATGCGTGTGACGACCAGAGGCAAACCCCCTGACTGGTCACGCGAAGGTTTCCAAGCATGACAGCTCCTAAAGTTTTTTCAATCGAGCGACTTCTTGGGGAGAGAGATGGCGGAATTTTCCGGAGGGGAGTTCATCGAGTTCGAGAAAGGCGATGCGGATGCGCTTGAGGCGGCTTACCTGGAAGCCGACCGCCTCGCACATACGCCGGACCTGGCGGTTGCGGCCTTCATGAATGGTCAGGTGAAACCAGCTGTGGGAAGCCGCCGTGCGCACCTTATCGATACGGGCCGGAGCAGTCATGCCGTCTTCAAGGAGAACTCCGCCTTCCAGGTGCTCCCGGGTCTCCCGGGAGAGGGTCCCCCGCACTCGGACCAGGTATGTTTTTTCCACCTGGTGCCGGGGATGAGTCAGACGGTTCGCCAGTGCGCCGTCATTGGTCAGAAGCAGCAGGCCTTCGGTATTGAGGTCAAGGCGGCCCACTGGATAGAGCCGGGCTGGAATCTCTTTGACCAGGTCGGTCACCACCGGCCGGCCTTCCGGATCGCTGCGGGTGCTGACGTAACCGATCGGCTTGTTGAGAAGGAGGTAGTATTTTCTCCCCTCGCTTCCGACAGGTCGGCCGTCCACCTCCACCCGGTCTTTTTCCGGATCGGCGCTGTCGCCGAGAGAGGCAATCCGGCCATTGACGCTCACGCGTCCGGCGGCGATCCACTTTTCCGCCTCCCGGCGCGAAGCCAAACCGGCGGCAGCCATTATTTTTTGCAGGCGTTCTTTCACAGGCGGAGTTTCGAGTTTCGAGGTTCGAGGTTAAAACTTGGAATATGGCTTCAGGAGAAAAAAATTTATTCTTCCTGCAGGGTCTCGGGGGCCAGTTCGCTGAACTCTTTCAGGGTGGGCAGACCGGTGAGGTCTCGAAGGCCGAAAACCTCCAGGAACTCCCGGGTGGTGCCGTACATCAGAGGGCGGCCGGGGACATCCTTTTTACCCAGTATCCGAATGAGGTGTTTGTCGAGCAGGGTCTTGAGCACCCCTCCCGAATCGACCCCCCGAAGATATTCGATTTCGGCGCGGGTGATCGGCTGCCGGTAGGCAACGATCGCCAGGCTCTCCAGGGCGGCGCGGGAGAATTTAAAAGGGCGGCTCTTGCCCAGACGCCGGATCCATTCGGCATGTTCGGGGCGGCTGCGGAACTGGAACCCTTCGGCTGCCTCGGAGAGGATGAAACCGCGCCGGCTTCGAGCGTATTCCTGTACCAGATCTTCCAGAGCCTGGAGCACTCTTTTCTTCTCAACGTCCAAGGCCTCGGCAATGCGCTCGGGAGTTATCGGCGCCTCGGAAACGAAAACCAGGCTCTCCACCACCGCTTTCAGTTCAGCCGTATCCAAGAGAATCCTCTTCCAGATCGATGGTCGAAAGCGTCCCCGCATCCACAGAGAGATAGAGACGGATCATTCCGAAACGGCGGTTCTGCATCAGCCGCAACATCCGCAGCTTCACCAGCTCGAGCATGGCCAGAAAAGTCACTACGACCTCGTGCCGGTCGGGACACCCAGTAAAAAGATCGGTGAAAGCAAGACTTTCCTGGTCGGAAAGGAGTTCCAGAATGGCATTCACCCGATCGGTCACGGATAGCCGTTCCACATCCACATCATGAAACGTTTCAGGGGGAGCAGTCTTGAGAAGATCACGAAAAGCTTCCATCAACTCATAGAGACCAATCGCCTCAAATTCGTCCTCCTCTCCTTCCACCAGTTCCGCAGCCGTAAATTTTCGGGCGAAAACATCCCTGCCCAGGAGGGAAAGAGCGTCGAAAGCCGCGGCGGCCTCTTTGTATTTCTGGTATTCGAGAAGGCGCCGCACAAGTTCGGCCCGGGGGTCTTCCTCCTCCTCATCGGGAACGTCCTCTTCCGACGGCGGCAGAAGCAGGCGGGACTTGATATGGATGAGAGTAGAGGCCATGAGCAGAAATTCTCCGGCCACATCGAGATTGAGGTTTTTCATGGCATCGAGGGTGACCAGATATTGAGCGGTGATCGTCGCCATGGGGATATCGTAGATATCCATCTCGTTTTTCCTGATGAGATGGAGAAGAAGATCGAGCGGCCCCTCGAAATTTTCGACCCTTATTTCGTAGGACATGGCCGATGACCCTCAGCGTCCGAAAAGAAAGTGAATGGCCCTCTCGACGACGAGAACCTGGGAACCGGCAAGCAGGCCGACCAGGGTGTAAATCACCGGAGCCAGAACAAGACGCCAGAGATCGGTGAAGAAAATCAGGAAGATGATGATGACGAACCCGAAAGGTTCGAGGCGGGACAGCATTTCTGCCTGACGCTGGGGCAGCAGGCCGCTCATCACCCGGCCCCCGTCGAGGGGCGGGATAGGGATCAGGTTGAAAACACCCAGAATGATGTTGATATAGAGACTGAAACCGAGCATCAGGGAGACCGGCTCCACCATAAGGGCCAGGTCTGTCCCCTCCGGATTGAAAACCTGGGTCAACAGGGCGACTCCTCTCAGAAGCAGCGCCGACAGAATCGCCAGGGAGAAGTTTGTCCCGGGACCGGCAAGGGCCACCCAAATCATGTCCTGTTTAGGGCTGCGCAGGTTGTTGAAATTGATCGGCACGGGTTTGGCCCAGCCGAAACCGAAAAAGAGGAGCGCCAGAGTGCCGATGGGATCGAGGTGCTTGGCGGGATTCAGTGTGAGACGACCCAGAAGGCGGGCCGTGGGGTCGCCGAACCGCTCAGCAATGTAACCGTGGGCCACTTCGTGCAGGGTCACGGCCAATAAGGCCGGAACAATCATTATGGAGATTTTTGCAAGGATACTTTCCATGAAGGGGATTTGTAGCAGAACGGGGATATGAAGTCAATGTAAGGTTCCGCCGCGTCACGCGTCACTCGTCATTCGTCACGCCTTTCAAAAACCTCCTGCGCACGAATGCCGTTTCATCCTCTCGGGTCGCAACCCGGCCGTTGAGGCGGGCATCGAGGAGAACCCCCAGAATCTCCTTGTAGCGGGGTCCAGGAAGAATGCCCATCTGCCGCAGGTCGTGTCCGCTGAGAATTGTGCTTTCCGATCGCAGCCGCGTGACGAAAAGGGAGACCCAGCGACGGACCTCTTCACTGGCCGCCTTGGCCATGATGTAGAGGAGAACCTCGGTGGCAAAGGGACTGAGCCGATGGTAAAGCTCGCTGGGCTGGGGGGATCTGCGGGAGCGCCGTCGTTCGAGATGGTTCAGGGTTGAATGCGCTTCTTCCCGTTCATCGCAGAAGACGTCCCGGTAACGGCTTGGGATACCGAGACGGTTGCAGATGCCGGTCATGGCGTCGCGATCGAGGTCGGCCGTCAGACAGAGGAAGTACACCTGCCATCGCTGACATGTTTCTCCGGTATAAAGCAGTTCATACCAGTTGATCGCTCTTCCGGCAGCGGTGAAAAGTGTGCGGGTGTGCGTCGTGGCGGTCAGGGTGGGATGGATGTATTTCAGCAGTCCCAGTGCCGCCATCCGGAAGACCGCCGGCAGGGGATCGGCCTCTTTGAGAATGATTTGGAGTTCATTGAAGACCCGGGACCCTCCGACCTTGTCGAGAAAGCCCATGCGCACCGCGCTGCGCAGCAGGTGTTCGGTATGCTTGCCCAAGTGAAAATCGAGGCGCTGCTCGAAGCGCACGGCCCTGAACATCCGGGTAGGGTCCTCTACGAAACTGAGGTTGTGCAGGACCCGGATGGCCTTTTCCTTCAGATCGCGCTGGGCGCCGTAAAAATCGAGTAGGCGGCCGAAATGGTGCCGGTTCAAGGCCATGGCCAGTGTGTTGATGGTGAAGTCCCGGCGATACAGATCGAGCTTGATGGAGGCATGCTCCACAGTGGGCAGCGCGCCGGGCTCGAGATAATATTCTGTTCGGGTGGAGGCGACATCGATCTTGAATCCGTCCGGGAAGATGATGACAGCGGTGCCGAATTTTTTGTGGGTGCGCACCCGGCATTCGTGGAGGCGTGCATATTCGACGGCAAAGGCGATGCCGTCCCCCTCGACGACGATATCGACATCGAGGTTTTCCTTGCGCAGCAGCAGATCCCTGACGAAGCCGCCGACAGCATAGATATGCTGCCCCAGAGCATCCCCGACATCCCCCAGTTCCTCCAGGATATGAAAAATCCGGGAGGGAAGCTGTTCGCGCATGAGACGGGCCGCTTCCCTTTTCTTGACCGTCAGCGCGGCGCCTCCTGAAATGGATATCCCGCGGTCGTCGCTCCGGCCTCCGGCGGCCATATGCCGCAACAGATCGGTCCGGGTAACGGCCCCGATCATGGATCCGTTTTTGATGACGGGAACAAAGCGCTGATTGCGCTCGACGATCAGCTCCTGCAGATCCGCAACAGGGGTGGAAGGGGTCACCGGAGAAAAATCCCCGGTCATGTATTCGCTTACCGGGACTTCGGCCAGACCGTGGTGAACGGCCTTGTCCACCAGTTGGCGAGTGATGATGCCGACCACCCGCTCCTTATCCATGACCGGCATGGCGTTGATGTTGTAGCGGGTCAGAATCTTTCGGACCTCATTGAGAGTTGCCTCCTTGCCTACGCTCTTTACAGGGTACGACATGAGGTGGCGGGCTTCCCATCGGGGATTGACGTGACGATTGAGAACCTCGGGGAGACGGTCGAGAAGCTGAACAAGGGTCAGATCCCTCACCGTGCCGGAAGCGGCAAAGGCGTGGCCTCCTCCACCGAATTCGCCGAGGATCTCCCCCACGTGGACCTCGGGAATCCGTGAGCGGCCGACCAGGAAGATCCGATCCGCCATGCGCACCACCACCAGCAGCGCATCGAGATTCTCCATATCCTTGAGCTTGTGAGCCAGCACCGCCAAGTCGCCGACGAAATGGTCTACCGAGGCATGGGCGATGGAGATGTCTATCCCACGGACATTCAGGACCGTGCGGGATTCGATGAGCTTGTGGAGAAGGGTCACCTGGTCGGCGGTCAGTTCCTGGGTAAGGAAGTCGGCAACCGTGTTGAGATTGGCGCCATGGGTGAAGAGATAGGCCGCCGCCTGGAAATCCCTGAGGGTGGTGGAATTGAACAGCAGGCCTCCGGTGTCCTCGTAAAGACCCAGCATCATCATGGTGGCTTCCTCGGGGTTAGGCACGATTCCCCGTTCCATGAAGATGTGGGTCAGGACGGTCACGGTCGAACCGACCGGCTCGATCGTCTCCAGATCGCCCTGGATGTCGGCCTGCCCTGCGGGATGGTGGTCGTAGATATGCACCTCCACCCCTTCGCGGCGGGCCACCTCACCGAAAGGGCCGATCCGTTCGGACTGGCGAACATCGACCAGAATGAGGCGGGTGACAGCAGCGAGATCGATGTCCCGGATGCGCTTGAAATCATAGGCATAAACCGCACTCCGGACGAAGAACTCCCGCAGGCTCTTCTCCTGCGACCCGGCAAACACCAGTTCAGCGCGGGGATAGAGCTTCCTTGCGGCGATCATGGCCCCCAGGCAGTCGAAATCGGCGTTGACGTGTGTGGTGATGACGTCCATAAAGTCCGTGACGCGGGACGAGGGATGCGGAACGCAAAGACATAAAACCTAATTTAATTTAGTTTACCGCGTTCCACGTTCCGCGTCCCTCGTTCCGACTAAAGCTCGAGGCTGCCGATAATCTCACGGATATCGCCTATCCCCTCCTCGATGCAGAATTTCTCGATCCCTCCGATGACGGAGAGCATCACCGTCGGATCGATGAAATTGGCGGTCCCCACCTGCACGGCCGTGGCGCCGACCACGAGAAACTCCAGGGCGTCCTCGGCACACCCGATCCCCCCCACTCCGATGACAGGGATCCTGACGGTCTGCACCACCTGGTGGACCAGGCGCACCGCGATCGGACGGATGGCGGGACCCGAGAGCCCTCCCGTGCCGTTGGCGAGACGGGGGCGGCGGGATCGGACATCGACCGCCATACCGGTCAGGGTGTTGATGCAGCTGATGGCATCGGCCCCCGCCTCCTCCACCGCCCGCGCGGTGACGGTGATGTCGGTGACGTTGGGAGTAAGCTTGACGATCAGGGGCTTGCGGAGATGCTTGCGAACCAGCGAGACCACGTCGGCCGCGGCACACGGGTCCGTGCCGAAGACGATTCCCCCCTGTTTGACATTGGGGCAGGAAATATTGAGTTCGACGCCGGCGACCTCGGGAAGATCGGAAAGACGCCGGGCCACCTCGCCGTATTCCTCCAGAGTGTTGCCGAAGAAATTGACGATGGTCGGGGTCTTGACCTTCCGCAGGAAGGGGATCTTGGTTTCGATGAAGGCGTCCACTCCGACATTCTGCAGGCCGATGGCGTTAAGCATGCCTCCGCTGGTTTCGGCGATCCGGGGGGTAGGATTGCCGGCCTTCGGCTTCAGGGACAACCCCTTGGTGACGATCGCCCCGATTCTTTCCAAATCGAGGTAGGGAGCGAATTCTTCTCCATACCCGAAAGTGCCCGAGGCGGGCATGACCGGGTTCTTCAATTTGATGCCGGCGATCTCGACCGCCAGATTCGGGCGTTTTCTCTCCATATCTATTTCCTTGTCACACGACCGCGCGCGCCACCTGTCACTTGTCACTTGTCACTTGTCACGCCTCACGATTAAGATTTGCACCCCTCACAGTATCCGTTCTCCTCCCCTGCCCTGCTCCAGTCCAGCTGCTCGGCCCGGAACACCGGCCCTTCCTTGCAGGTGCACAGGTAACGGGGGGTCTCTTCGGAGTGACCGGATCCCTTGACCACGCAACCCAGGCAGGCGCCTACTCCGCAGGCCATGAGCGCCTCCAGCGAGACCTGAAGGGGAGTGCCGCGCCGGGTACAGATCCGCTGCACCGCCTCGAGCATCGGCATGGGACCGCAGGCGTAAACCACGGCGTCCGGATACTTGTCGAGCTTGCGCTCAAGCACGTTTGTAACCAGACCCTCCTCACCGAGGCTGCCGTCGTCCGTGGAAACGTAAGTCTCCACCCCCAGGCGCTCGAACTCGGTGACGGCAAGGATATCGTCGCGGGTGCGGCCGCCCATCAGCAATCGTACCCTGCCGGTTTCGGTTAATTTACGAGCCAGCATGTAGAGAGGGACCAGGCCGATGCCACCCCCTACCAGAATCTTCTCCCCTGCCGCCGCTTCGAGATCGAATCCCTTGCCCAGGGGCCCCAGGACCTCAACCCGGTCCCCCTCGTGGAGTTCGCTCATGATCCCGGTGCCGGAGCCCACGACCTTGTAGAGGATCTCGAGATATTCTTTCTCCGGCTGCCCCTCGCAGTCGGGAGGGAGAAAACCGGTGCGAAAAACGCCGAAGGGTCGGCGCAGAAGAGGGGACTGGGAGAGTTGGACCCGGAACATGATGAACTGCCCCGGACGAGCCGTCTCCCCGAATCCCGGAGCAAGGATGCGCATCCGAAAGTAGCCGGGCGAAATCTCCTGGTTGGAGAGGATCTTCGTTCTGTAATTATTCATTCCCGTTCCCTTTAAACTCAGAGTCATCTGTCACTTGTCACGCCTCATCCCCCACGTGGTCCAACTCCATCATCACTGCGTCTTCCCCGTCCGGATAATAACGTTTCCGAATAGATACCGGCTTGAAACCGAAGGAGGTATAAAGCTCAATCGCTCCTGCATTGCCGACCCGAACCTCCAGAAAAGAGCGTTCAAGGCCTTGGCGGCGGCTTTTTCCGATGACGTGGCGCAGCAGGGCGGCGGCCGCTCCCCGGCGGCGAAAGGCTGGAACGACAGCCACGTTGAGGATATTCAGCTCGCCGCTCACCAGCCATGAGCAGAGATAACCCGCAATCTCCCCTTCCAACCATAAAAGGTCGACGGCAGCCAGGGGATTGTCCAGTTCCCGTTTAAAAAGTTCGGCCGACCAGGGATTGGGATAACAGAGGTTCTCGATTTCCACCACCCGGGCGAGATCGGATGGCTGCATCGGCCTAATGACGTGATCTTCAGTCATGATCCAAGGCGAGGCCCCGCAACGACAAGATGCAGCGCCCCCGTGAAAGGAGAGAAAGGGGCTATGCCCGTCGGCTGAAATCGGCTAGAATGCATCGTGCATCCAGGTAATGCCGCGATAATCGCGACGGAAACAATCATAAGTTACCCCCGTTAATCTGTAAAGGGATAAAGAACCCAGTGACGAGGGGGACTTTGCCGTTGACAAGCAAGGGAAGGTTGATTTAATAATTACCGACTTTGAAATAAGGAGTTTATACCATTGGGCGAGGACAGTAAAGTTACCTACAAGGATGCCGGCGTCGACATCGATGCCGGCAATCGTTTTGTTCAGATGATCAAGCCGCTGGTCAAGGCCACTTCGCGACCGGAGGTCCTCACGGATATCGGCGGCTTTGGGGGACTTTTTTCCCTGCACGCCGACAAGTATGAAAGGCCGACCCTGGTTGCCTCGACGGACGGCGTCGGCACCAAGCTCAAGCTCGCCTTTGCCATGGACAAGCACGATACCGTGGGAATCGACCTGGTGGCCATGTGCGTCAACGACATTGTCGTCCAGGGGGCCGAACCCTTGTTTTTTCTCGACTATCTGGCCACCGGCGAACTTTCCCCTGAAAAAGCGGCCGAGATCGTCAAGGGCATCTCCGCCGGCTGCGTGCAGGCCGGATGCGCCCTGATCGGGGGAGAGACCGCCGAGATGCCGGGAATGTACGGCGAAGGGGAGTATGACCTGGCCGGCTTCACTGTGGGGGTGGTGGACAACAGTCGAATCATCGACGGCTCTTCCATCACGGTGGGCGACCGGCTGATCGGGATCGGCTCCAGCGGCCTCCATTCCAACGGTTTTTCCCTGGCCCGAAAGGTTTTCTTCGAACGCATGCAGCTGACAGTGGAGACCGTTCTGCCGGAGTTGGGGAAATCCCTCGGAGAAGAGCTCCTCACCCCCACGAAAATCTATGTCAAATCCATCCTCAATCTGTTGCGGGATTTCCGCATCAAGGGGATGGCCCACATCACCGGAGGCGGCATCCTGGAAAATGTTCCCAGGGTTCTGCCCCGCCATTGCAAGGCCGTCGTAAAAAAGAACAGCTGGCCCAAGCCGGTGATCTTCGAGGCTCTCCGCAAAGGAGGGAACATCGATGAGCTGGAGATGTACCGCACCTTCAATTACGGTATCGGAATGGTGCTGGTCGTTTCCGACGAGGAAACAGAGGATGTCATGGTGCGTCTGTCAGGCCTCAAGGAAGAGGCTTTCCTCATCGGTGAAATAGCCAAATGCGGCAAAGATGAAGAACAGGTCCAATTGATTTGAAAATGTGACGAGTGACGGGAGACACATAACCTCACTTGGTCACTTGTCACCTGTCAATGCTTCTCCGGAGGAACCGTGCCCAGCAAACTCCGACTCGGCGCTCTCGCTTCCGGCGGGGGAACCAACCTGCAATCGATCATCGACCGATGCGGTGATGGCACCCTCAACGCCGAAATCGTCCTGGTGGTCAGCAATAATCCTCAGGCCGGAGCCCTGGACAGGGCTCGCAAGGCGGGCATCCCCTGTCTGTGCATCGATCACCGGGAATTTGCCGACCGGGAGGAATTCGACCGGGCCGTGGTCGCCGCCCTGCAGGAAGCCGGAGTCGAACTCGTGGTTCTGGCCGGGTTCATGCGTATCATCTCCGGAGTTTTCCTCGAGGCCTTCCCGGAGCGGATCATGAACATCCACCCGGCTCTGCTCCCCGCCTTCCCAGGACTGCATGTTCAGCGCAAGGCGTTGGAATACGGCGCCCGTTTTGCCGGTTGCACGGTTCACCTGGTTGATGGAGGCGTCGATACGGGCCCCATCATCATCCAGGCGGTCATCGCCGTCCTCGACGATGACACCGAAGAGAGCCTCTCGGCGCGCATCCTTCAGCAGGAACACCGCATCTACCCCCGGGCCATCCAGCTCTTTGCCGAAGGGCGGCTGCGCATCGAAGGCCGCCGGGTCCGCATCGAACCTCCCCTCTGCCCGGCCGAAGCCGTCCTGACCAATCCGCCGTTAGAGTAAATTCGTGAGGCTCATTCCTGACGCCTCACGCCTCACGAGGTTTTCCATGCGTCCCATCCTCGTAAGCGCCTGCCTGCTCGGACTGCTCACCCGCTACGACGGTGCCGCCAAGCGCAATGAGAAGGTACTGGAGCATCTCCGGGAAAAGGGGTTGATTCCTATTCCGGTCTGCCCCGAGCAACTGGCCGGACTGCCCACCCCCCGGTTGAAGACCTGCTTCGCAACCGGCGGCGGCGCTGAGGTTCTAGAGGGAACCGGCACCGTGGTCAACAGTGAAGGCGAGGTGATGAACCGGCTCTTTCTCAAGGGTGCGGCCGAGACCCTGAAAGCCGCCCGCATCGCCGGCTGTGCGGAGGCGCTCCTGAAGGAACGGAGCCCCTCATGCGGCGTCCACCGGATCTACCGGGGAGAAAATATCGTGGTCGGCCAGGGAGTGACCACCGCCCTGCTGCAGCGCAGCGGCCTCGCCGTATTCAGTGAAGAAGATCTATGATGGCGTCGCAAAAAGTCCGCCCTACGGCGTTACGGCGTTTTTTCAGGACCTCGACATACCTGATGTATGCCTTCGCCCCTGAAAAACCACCAGGCCTTGTAGGACGAAATTTTTGCTTAGCCATCCTCTGAGTTTTTGTGAAGGTATCATCTTTAGAGGCCTGATCCATGTCCCAATCATATTTCGATGTCATTATCCTCGGCGACAGCCTGGCCGCCCGCGTCGCCGGCACCTTACTGGCCAAAGGCGGGTGCCGGGTCCTCTCTTTTCAGGAGCCCTCCGAATTTCCGGCCGCCTGGCTCCATTCATCCTTGCATCTGGAGCGCCTTCTTGAGAGGCTCGACGGCCGCTCCAGCTTTTCCCCTCCGGCATCCTTCCAGGTTCTGACGGCGGACAGCCGCCTGGAATTTCTGCAGCCGTCCACCCTGGAAGGAGAGCTGCGCCGGGAATTTGCCGGCGGTTACGAAGAGGTCTCCGGCCTGTTGAACCACCTTCAAAGCCTCGGTCACCGCCTGGAAGAAGCCCTCTGGGAGAGCGGCGGACTTCCCCTGCTGGGAATATCCAGCCGCCTGCGCTTTGCTCATCGGAGACTCCGCCGCGGGCTGACCCGAAGAGCCTTGCGGAAGCCCTTCGAGAGCATCCTCACCGGTCTGCGCCACGAACCGGCGCGGCGGGCCCTCTCCGCCCTGTTCGCCGGGCTCTCTCTGACCCCTGTCGACAGGCTCTCCGTCGCTGAAGCGGCACTGCTCTGGACCAGCGCCGTCCGTGCCGAAGGGGTTTCCCCCGATCGCCTGGAAGAGTTGCTGACCCGCCGCTATGAGCAGTTCAACGGACGAACGGAAAAGCTCTCCGGACTTCAGTCGATGCAGTTGGAAGGGAGCCGCCTCTCCGGTGCCGTCTTGAAGGAAGGCGGCCGGTACGGCGCTCGCTATTTTCTCATTGGGAGTCCGGCGGGATGGAATCTGCTGCAGAAACCCCTTAAGCTTGCCTTTCGTTCTCATTTTTCCCGCTTGCGTTTTTGCACTTCGCCGCTCCGCGGCGGGATTTCCCCTATGTTTGCCGAACGGGTGATTCCGGACGCAAGCTTTCCCGTGCGGTTCGATTTATCTCCCTCCGGAGAGGAAATCATCGCCACGGTCGAATGCACCACGGGAAGTCCTCCGCCGGAGAACCTGGGGAACACCTTGGAAAACATCTTGAAACCGCTCTTCCCCTTTGCCTCATATCAGCTTGAGCCATCAGGAGAACCGGAGTCCATACCGGATGGCGCCCGGCATGCAAAGCAGTCTTTTCCTGGCGCGACGTCCCCCCTTCGCCTGCAAAAGAACCTGTTCATCTGCCACGGTCCCGGAGTTCTTCCTTCCCTGGGGGCGGCAGGCGATGTCATCACCGGTCTCACAGTAGCCGACCATCTGCTGCGATCCCTTAAAAAAAGGAAATGAGTCCTTTTCCCCTGTGTCCCATACCTAAAAAAACGGGCAAAAAAAAGTTGCAATCCCGCACAAACCATGCTAAATATTCACGTTCCAATCTTCCAGGAGGTTAAGCATCATGGCCAGAGTATGTGAAATTTGCGGTAAAAAACCGACGACCGGCAACAATGTCAGTCATGCACATAACAAGACTCGCAAAGTATGGTATCCCAACCTGCAGAAGGTGAAATCCGTCAGCAACGGAACCGTCCGTTCGGTCCGGGTCTGCACTCGCTGCATCCGGGACGGCGCGGTCGTCAAAAAGCCGGCCTGATTCGATTCTAAAAGATTAAAAAACAGGGGGCGCCCCGTCGGAGCGCCCCCTGTTTTTGCTTGCCGCGCCATAGCCGATTGGCGACGGCGGGTCATCCGCCTTTGCCGAGGCTTCGGCGGACTAGCCGATGTAAGCAACCCATTCAATCTCGACTTTAACCCCCTTGGGAAGCGCGGCGACCTGCACTGTGGCCCTCGCTGGGGGAATCTTGCCGAAATGTCTGCCGTATATCTCGTTTACGGTCGAAAATTCGCCCAGATCGACGAGGTAGATCGTGGTCTTAACCACCCTGTCGAAATCGAGATCGGCTGCCGCCAGAACCGCCTCCATGTTCGCCATGACACGCTCGGTCTGCGTCGAGATATCCTCTCCGACAACTTCGCCGGACTCCGGATCGAGTGGAATCTGGCCGGAGAAAAAGATATAATCGCCGGCCCGCACACCTTGAGAATACGGCCCGATCGCCTTCGGAGCCGCGCTCGTTTCAATCTTTTCGATAGCCATGAAAACCTCCTTAAATCCGTTCGATGTTCAACATTCAAAGTTCAACGTTAACCCGACCTTGAACCTTGAACAAGGTTCAGTTTCGCATCCTCTCCACCTTGTACACCCCTTTGACCTTGAGCAGGGCATTGATCACCCTGTTCAGATGCTCTAGATCCTGCACATCCACCTCGAACGTATTTACCCCTTTATTCCCCGGAGTGGAAAAGACGTTGGCGCTGATGATGTTGGCCTCACAGGTGGTGATGGCACCCGTGATCCCCGCCAGCATCCCCTTCTGATCAACGCAGTAGACACGTACTTTTGCCGGGCGGGAGGCTTTTTTCTTCATGTCCCATTCCACCTCGATGCGACGCTCGGGATCCGCCTCTAGAACATGAGGGCAGTCCCGGGTGTGCACGGTTACCCCGCGTCCTCGAGTGATGAAACCAATGACGGGGTCGCCTGCAAGGGGATTGCAGCATTTGGCGAAACGGACCATGATGTCTTCCACCCCGTGAATCTTTATGGCGCTGGACGGCTTCTTTCGTATCTTCTCCAGGACCTGCCCGATGGGCCCTTTTTTTGCTGGTTCGGACTTGAGCTTTTCCTGGGGGACGATGCGGCCCAGAACCTGTCCTATGGAAACCTTCCCGTAGCCGAGGGCCGCCATCAGATCGTCCACCGCCTGGAAACCAAGCTCGCTTACCGTTTCCGTGAGCTCCTCCGATGCCAGGGCCCTCTTCAGACCCATTCCATACTTGCGAAGTTCCTTCTCCAGCAGATCCTTGCCAAATTCTATGCTTTTTTCGCGCTGCTGGGTCTTAATCCACTGGCGGATGCGATTTCGGGCCTTCGAAGTACGGACGAATTTCAGCCAGTCCTTACTGGGCGTCTGATTCGGAGAGGTGATGACCTCGACGATATCGCCGTTGTTGAGTTGTGTCTTCAGGGGGACCAGTTTGCCGTTTACCCTGGCGCCAACGCAGCGGTGCCCCACGTCGGTGTGGATAGTGTAGGCGAAATCGATGGGGCTGGCGCCCTTCGGCAGCTCCTTTACATCACCGTTTGGAGTAAATACGTAGACTTCTTCAGGGAAGAGATCGACCCGCACGGTGTCCATGAATTCCTTGGAATCCTTGAGCTCCTGCTGCCACTCAAGCATCTGCCGCAGCCAGCCGAAACGCTTGTCGTCCCGCTCCTGGGTGTCGGATTCCGCCTTCCCCTCTTTATACTTCCAGTGGGCGGCAATCCCCTCTTCGGCCACCCGGTGCATATCCTCGGTCCTGATCTGGACCTCCATCCTCTCGCCGAAAGGGCCGATCACCGTCGAATGCAGCGACTGGTACATATTGGCCTTTGGCATGGCAATGTAGTCCTTGAAGCGGCCGGGGATCGGTTTCCAGGCCGAATGGATGATCCCCAGAACCGCATAGCAGTCGCGGATGCTCTCGACAATGATGCGAAAAGCGATCAGATCATAGACTTGATCGAAATCGATCCCCTGCCGCTCCATCTTGAGATAAATGGAGTACAGGTGCTTCGAGCGTCCGGAAAGCTCACCTTTGATCCCCTGCTCCGCCAGCTTTGTCTCGATATACTCCTTCACCTCCCGGATGTATTTTTCCCGCTCCTTCTTCTTCTTGGCCACCTTGGCGACCAGGTCGTAGAAGATCTCCGGCTGGAGATAACGGAAGGCCAGATCTTCCAGTTCGCTCTTGATCCAGCTGATCCCCAGCCTGTTTGCAAGAGGAGCGTAGATATCGAGGGTTTCCTGGGCAATACGGCGCTGGCGGGCCTCAGGGTGGTGATCGAGGGTGCGCATGTTGTGCAGCCGGTCGGTCAGCTTCACCAGAACCACCCGGATATCCCGGGCCATGGCCAGGAGCATTTTCCGAAAGTTTTCCGCCTGGCGTTCTTCACTGGTACGGAAGGTGATCTTGCCGATCTTCGTGACCCCGTCCACCAGTTCGGCCACTTCTTCGCCGAAGAGTGTACGCAGTTCCTCCACTGTTGTGAGAGTGTCTTCGATGGTATCGTGAAGCAGCCCTGTCACGACGGTGGGCACGTCCATCCGCAACTGAGCGAGAATAAAGGCAACTTCCATGGGGTGGGTAAGGTAAGGCTCTCCGGAGAGACGCATCTGGCCTTGATGGACCTTGGCGCTGAATACATAAGCCTTACGCACGGCATCGAGGTCGGCGTCGGCATTGTAGGAGAGAATCTTTTCGAGGATATCGTCTAAACGAACCATGGCGACTCTACCCGGAGACTGGGTCAGCAACGACCCGGGCATTACAACCCCTCAGTCGTGTAGAGCCTGTTGGGGAGAAAATGGCGCAAAAAGGCAGACGACCCTCAAGCCGTCTGCCATATCGGGGTCGCGGACGAATTATCTTTTGCGGGAAGGAAGCTGGTATTCGATTCTGCCGGCGGCTATTTCCCTGAGGCCCAGAACGATCTTCTTGTTGCCGGCCTTGTTCTCGATCAGAGGCTGGGCGCCTTTGTAAAGCTGCTTGGCCCTCTTGGCTGCCACCATGACCAGCAGAAATCTGTTGGGGATCTGGTCGAGACAATCTTCTACCGTAATACGTGCCATTGGTGAAATGTTCTCCTTTTAAAAAAATGACGTGGTCACTTGTCACTCTCACCTGTCCCAAATATTTCAGTGATCGTGGAAAGCAGCCGGGGGTTTCGACACCTTTCGGCGATGATAATGGCCTTCAACTGTTCAAGGGCGATCGGTAATTCTTCGTTGATCACCAGATAATCATACCAAACCGCCTCCCGGATTTCTCCCCGCGCATTGGCAATGCGCCTTTCGATAATCTCAGGAGCATCGGTATTGCGCCCCCGAAGGCGGCGCCGCAGTTCGTCGAAACTGGGGGGAAGGATGAAAATGAATACCCCCTGCCGCCGGGACTTCTTCAACTCCGCAGCCCCTTGGCAGTCGATGTCGAGCAAAACATCCCGACCGGCGGCGCGGCAGCTTTCCAAGGTGCTTATCGCGGTGCCGTAGCAGTTGCCGTGAACTTCGGCCCACTCGGCAAAGGCACCTTCTGCCACCATTGCGGAGAAGGTTTCGCGGGAAATGAAATGGTAGTCCTCCCCGTCCGTCTCGCCGAGCCTTGGAGGACGCGTGGTGTAGGAAACAGAATGCCGCAGCTCCGGGAAAAAGTCAATGATTTCCTTGCAGAGAGACGTCTTCCCCGCTCCGGAAGGAGCCGAAATTACGAATAAAATTCCTTCACGTGTCATAGAGATACCGGGACGAAGGACGAGGGACGAGAGACCCGCGACAAAGGACAAGAGGATAAATGAATTTTTTACGCGTCCCGCATCCCGCGTCCCGCGTCCCGGACATTTCATTCCACATTCTGCACCTGTTCCCTGACCTTTTCGAGCTCGGATTTAATGGAAACGACCATACGCGTCAGCTCGGCATCATTCGATTTGGAGCCCATGGTGTTGACCTCGCGATTGAGCTCCTGCACCAGAAAATCCATCTGCCTTCCTACCGGTTCGGCAGAGTCGAAGAGGGCCATAAACTGTTTGAGATGGCTTTTGAAACGGATGATCTCCTCACTGATGTCGCAGCGGTCGGCAAAAACGGCAATTTCCTGAGCCACCCGCTGGGGATCCCACTCGAAATCCTTGGCCAGACGGTCGAGCCTTTCGGCAATTTTGACCTGCCACTCTTGCGGCACCTGAGGCGCCCGGCTCTCTACCTGGGCCAACATGTTCTGCACGTTTTCAAGACGCGCTTCCATATCGTGCCGGGTCGCTTCCCCCTCGGCCACCCGCATCCCCTCAATATTGTCCAGCGCCTGCTCCAGAGCAGCATCGAGACAACTTCTCACCGCCTCCTCGTCCGGCACAGCCTCCTTGAGGACGATCAAATCCCGCTGCGCCGCCAGAAGGCCCAGGGAGATTCCCCCGTCTATGGGGAACGATGTGCGTATCCGTTCGAAGACTTCCACATAGGCGGCTGCCAGAGGCTGGTTCAACGTGGGGATAGCGGCTGCGGTGGCCGCAAATTCCTGGTTGATGAAAATATCAATTTTCCCCCGCTTGAGGCGCCTGCTGACGATTTTTTTAATCTCCCCCTCCAAGGGAAGAAGCGAACGGGGCGACTTGACGGTCACATCGCTGTATCGGTGATTCACCGATCGGATCTCCACGATCAGGGTGACTTCTTCCGATTCTCCCTGCCCTTTGCCGTAACCGGTCATGCTTTTAATCATTCTGTCATCATCTCCCTATACCGCTATATTCGAATCCGGCATTGCGCAAGCTTGAAGGCTCATACAGGTTTCGGCCGTCGAAAATAATCGATTGTTTCATCATCCGCTTCATTGCGGCAAAATCGGGATGACGGAATGGCTTCCATTCGGTTACCACAGCCAGCGCATCCACTCCTTCTAGGGCGGCATACTGGTGATCGGCCAACTCCAGCCGTTTCGTCTCGAACCAATCTTTGGGCAGGACCTCCCGGGCAACCTCCATGGCCACCGGATCATAGGCCTTGATCCTGGCCCCGGCGGCAGCAAGCTCATGCAGCAGGACCACCGACGGCGCCTCCCGCATATCGTCCGTCTCCGGTTTGAATGCCAGCCCCCAGATGCCGATGGATATTCCGGAGAGATCCTCTCCGAAGCGCTTGCTTATTTTGGAGAAGAGAACATGCTTCTGGGCCTCGTTCCGGCAATGAACAGAGCGCAGCACCTCGGGGTTGAGGTCGCATTCTTCGGCCATGTGAATCAGCGCCCTGACATCTTTGGGAAAGCAGGAACCGCCGTAGCCGACTCCCGGATAAATAAAGGAATACCCTATGCGGGAATCGGCGCCGATTCCGCGCCGGACATTCTCCACATCGACTCCCAGACAATCGCACAAGTTGGCCATTTCATTGATAAAGGAGATCTTGGTGGCCAGCATGGCATTGGCGGCGTATTTGGTCATTTCGGCATCACGAACCCCCATGAAAATGGTTCGTTCGCGGTTCCGGTTGAAGGGAGCGTAAACTTCCCGGAGGATGTCCCCTGCCTTTTCGCTGTCAGTGCCCACAACGATCCGATCGGGCCGCATGAAATCATTTACCGCGGCGCCCTCCTTAAGAAATTCCGGGTTGCTGGCCACATCGAAGGGGATATCCGCTTGTCTTTTGGCCAGGACTTCACGGATGGCATCTCGGACCTTGTCCGCCGTGCCGACAGGAACCGTCGACTTGTCAACAACCAGTCCGTATTCCTGCAGATTCTGGCCGATCTCCCTGGCCACCTGGAGCACATGCTTCAAATCAGCCGAACCGTCTTCGCCGGGAGGAGTGCCGACGGCAATAAAATAAACATTCGAGTCCTTCATCCCCTCGACCAGAGAGGTGGTGAAACGCAGTCTTCCTTCCCTGACATTATTCGACACCAGCGATTCTAGACCGGGCTCGTAAATGGGGATAATGCCTTTTTTGAGCCGATCGATCTTGTTCCCGTCGACATCCACGCAGGTCACCGTGCTGCCCATCTCCGCAAAACACGCTCCGGTCACCAGTCCCACGTATCCCGTACCAACGACGGTCAGATTCATGGAAAGTCCTCTCCTATTTAATTGAAATTATGGGAACCGCCCTTCTCAGGGTTCGCCTCCCACTTTTTCTCCCAATCCAGAGCCGTCCTCACGATCGTTTCGATATCGTCATGAGAAGGGTTCCAATTCAGAATTTCCTTGATTCTTCGACTGTCGGCCACCAGTTCAGGAGGATCACCCGCCCGCCTTCCGGCTACCTGAACAGCAAAGTCAACCCCTGAGACGCGTTTGACCATATCCACGATTTCAAGGACGCTGTATCCGTGTCCATAGCCGCAGTTAAAAATCTGTGAGCCTCCGCCGCCGGCGAGATAATCCAGTGCCATGACGTGGGCTCTTGCCAGATCTTCCACGTGGATGTAATCACGGATGCAGGTCCCGTCACGAGTCGGATAGTCCGTTCCAAAGATGCTGAGTCCAGATCGGACGCCCAGTGCCGCCTGACAGGCAACCTTGATCAGGTGAGTCGCCTCCGGGGTCGCCTGACCTATCCTTCCCTGCAGATCGGCGCCGGCCACATTGAAGTATCTCAGAATGACATGGTTAAGTGAAGAGGCGGCGGTCAGATCGATCAGCATCCTCTCGCTCATCATCTTGGATGCCCCATAGGGATTGATCGGCGCCAGAAGGGATGACTCGGATACGGTCGCGCTCTCCGGCATGCCGTAGACAGCGGCGGTAGAGGAGAAAACGAAATGCCGCAGCTGAAACCGGTCGCAGATCTCCAGAAGCCCCAAGGTGTTCCGGGTGTTGTTGCCGTAATACTTCAGAGGATTCGACACGGACTCCGGAACCACGATGTGAGCGGCGAAATGCAGAACGGCATCGAATCCATGTTCGGAAAAAAGCGCGGAAAGTTTTTCCCGGTCCGTCAGTTCACCGACCACCAGTTCGCCGCTTAAAATCGCCCATCGGTGGCCGGTGGAGAGGTTGTCATAAACGACCACCTCATGTCCGGACTCTCCAAGCTGCCGCACGACATGACTTCCTATATAACCGGCGCCGCCGGTGACCAGAACTTTCATGCACCCTCCCTGCAAATTTGACGATATCGTAAAAATCGGTTCTCACCGCCGAGACGCAGAGACCGCAGAGGAAATCCATTAAAATTTACAGGGTGTTCTCCGCGATCTCTGCGACCTACGCGGTTAGAAAATCCGGTTTGTTGCAATTCATCAAAGGTTATCGACTTACCCGGTTTCCGCAGACATGGAGATACCCTGCCTTACGGCCGGATGCAGATAAACCTTTCCCGGAGAAGGATTCACGGGCTGCCGGTATTCAGGCACGATCTCCTTCAGTATACCGACCGTTGCCGCAAGGTCCATCGCTCTCGCCCTTTCGAATAGCTCCTCCAACTGCTGTTGGAGAACATTTTCATCGTAGAAAGCGGCACTCGCCACCATGATCTTTTCGTGCGCGGTAGGAACGGTCCCCTCCCCGGATAGAAGGAGTTCTTCATACAGCTTCTCGCCGGGACGCAGTCCCGTAAAAGTTATATCGACATCCTCGTAGGGGCGCAACCCCGAAAGGCGGATCAACTCCTCCGCCAAATGAATAATTTTAACCGGTTCCCCCATGTCGAGCAGAAATATCTCTCCCCCCTTTCCCATGCTCCCGGCCTGAAGCACCAGTTGGGATGCCTCGGGTATGGTCATGAAAAAGCGGGTGACTTCCGGATGGGTCACCGTAACCGGCCCACCTTTCCGGATCTGCTCCTTGAATGTGGGAACAACGCTGCCGTTGCTCCCCAGCACATTGCCGAAGCGCACCGTGACAAAATGCGTCTGGCTTCTTCTGCCCAGAGACTGAATATAGAGCTCCGCCGCCCGCTTGCTCGCCCCCATCACATTGGTCGGGTTGACTGCCTTATCGGTGGAGATCATGACGAAATTCTTGACACCAAAGGAATTTGCCGCATCGGCAATAATTTTGGTCCCTCTGACATTATTGTTCACAGCCTCGGCAGGATTATGCTCCATCATGGGAACATGCTTGTAGGCCGCGGCATGAAAAACCACTTCAGGCATGAATTCGTCGAAAATCGCCTCTACCCGGGCTCGGTAGCGGATATCGCCGACAATGGGCGACAGACGGACGTCGGGGAAGTTCTTGAGAAGCTCCTGCTCGATATGAAAAAGGGGAGTTTCGGCATTTTCGAACAGGATGATTTTCCCGGGGGAGAAACGGGCTACCTGCCGGCAGATTTCGCTCCCGATGCTGCCGCCGGCGCCGGTTACAAGGACCCGCTTCCCGCTCAGGTAGGCCCTTATCTTTTCGACATCGAGGCGGGCCGGTTCCCGGCCGAGAAGATCCTCCAGGTTCACCTCGCGGATATGCTGGACGGAAACCCTCCCGTCGATGAGATCGCCCACGCCCGGAAGGGTCTTGAATTTGACCCCCGCCTCCAGGCACCGTTCCACAATTCGGCGGATTTCCCTGCTGGAGGCGGAGGGGATAGCGATGATCACTTCATGAACATTATTTTTGCTGCAAACCGAGGCGAGGTTGCCTTGACGCCCCAGAACGCGAATCCCCTGGAACCGCTCTCCCTTTTTCTTAGGATCGTCATCCAGAAACCCGACCACTTCGGAGCGAAGTCGTGGATTCTGGCGAATTTCCCGCGCGATCATCTGCCCGGCATCCCCGGCGCCCACCACCAGGACCCGGATTCGTTCAGGTCTCGCATTCAAGGGCATGGGGAAGTAGTTCTCCCGAAAGGCCCGTGTCACGAAGCGTACACCGCCCATCAGCAGGAAACAGAAGATGAAATCCAGGGCAAGAACGCTGCGAGGGATGTTTTCAAGCCGGTAGACGTAGACCGCATACAGGACGAACCCGCCTGATCCGATCAGGTTAGCCTTGAAGATGACAATCAGGTCGGCCATGGAGGCATATCGCCACCACCCCTTGAAAAGACCCGTTTTCCAGAATACTATCAGTTTGATCGCCAAAAGAACCGGAAACAAAGCCCACAGAGTCGACCAGTAGTTCTCGGGGATCTTCATGTCGAAGCGCAAAGCGAAGGCAAGCACAAAGGACCCTATGATGGCGGCCACCTGTACAGCAACAATGATCCACACGCGCTTTTCAAGTAAAGATTTGTACATGTAATTTCCCCCCTGCACTCCATCAATGAAAAAACAATACGCTTCTAACGGGAAGCTTGTTTTAAAACCTTTTCCACGGCCCGGCAGGTATCATTCATATCCTGTTCGCTGAGGGTCGGATGCACTAGGAACATCAGACTGGTTTCACCCAATTCTCTGGCGGCAGGCAAACGATTCGCCGGTTCGAGGCCGGCACCAACGAAAGCCATTTCCCGATAGATTTCACTGCAACTTCCGCTGAAGCAGGGAACTCCTTCAGCCGTGACAGCATTCATGATTTTGTCGCGGCTCCATCCTTCTTTCAACTGATCGGAATGGACAAAAGCATAATACTTGTAATAGGCATGGCCAACCTCAGTTGGTGGCAACGTGACCCTGAGAGATGGTATGCCGGAAAAAGCTTCGTCAAGAAGAGCGGCATTGCGCCGCCGGAGGCGCGTCCACTCGGAAAGCTTGCGCAGCTGCACCCGGCCTATGGCGGCCTGTATCTCTGTCATGCGCCAGTTTGTTCCGAAGGAGTCGTGTAGCCAACGAAACCCCGGGGGATGCTCCCGATTATAAACAGCATCGAAACTCTTACCGTGATCCTTGAAGGCCCAAGCCTTTTTCCACAGGGCGGTGTCGCTAGTCACCAGCATTCCCCCTTCACCGCCCGTAGTCAGTATCTTGTCCTGGCAAAAAGAGAAAGCGGCCGCATCGCCCATGGAGCCGACCGGGCGCCCTTTGTAGGTCGCTCCATGCGCTTGGGCGCAGTCCTCGATGATTTTCAGGCCGAACTCTTTCGCCAGAGCCAGAATATCGTCCATTTCGCATGGCCAGCCGGCCAGATGCACCGCGATGATAGCCCGGGTTTTTGGTGTGATAAGAGGACGAATTCTTTCGGCACTAATATTCTGTGTGACCGGGTCGACGTCAGCGATGACAGGCGTTGCCCCGCGCATCACCACGCAACTGGCCGAAGCCATGAATGTGCGACTGGTCGTGATGACTTCATCCCCCGGGCCGATATCCAAGGCATAAAGGGCCAGTTCCAGGGCGACGGTACCGTTGGCGAGAGCGATGGCATGGCGGCACTCGGTAAAGGCTGCATATTCCTTTTCGAATTCCCGCCCTTCCTGGCCGGTCCAGTAGTTGACCTTACCGGACGTGAGTGGGACGGTAGCCGCTGCAATTTCGTCCGCCTCAAAAAAGGGCCAGGGGGAAAAAGGGGTTGTACGGACAGGTTTCCCCCCATCGACAACTAACTTTTCAGAAGTATTCACATCATATCTCATAATTTAGCCTTCGGCTTTTTATCCATTTCCCTCGTTGCCCCTTACGGCATTTGTGTGAGGTAAAGTTTTAAATGATCTTAGCTGGGTTTCCCACTACCGTCACCCCATCAGGCACATCACGGATCACCGTGGCACCTGCACCGATTATAACGTTCCGGCCGATGGTCAAATTGGGGATCACTGCCGCGCCGGCGCAGACGAAGGTTTCTTCGCCGACACTAACCGAGCCACAGAGGATCGAACCAGGGGCAATGTGCACACCGTCACCTATAATGCAGTCGTGGTCGATGCTGGCTCGGGAATTGACGATGACATTGTCGCCAATGCGGGTGTCGCTGTTGATCACCGCACCGGCCATAACCACCGTTCCGGCGCCAATCTGAACGCCCCGTCCCAACTGCACCGAGGGGTGGACGGCACCAATAAGCTTGAAACCATGGTCAATGAGCCACCCAGCTACCGCTCTGCGTGCACGGTTGCTGCCAATCGCGACGATACCCCTGCGAACCTCGCCGTCAGATAATAGAAGATCATCTTTTCCACCGATAACTGGGTAGCCGAACAAATCCTTTCCCTTTAACTCCAGATTGTCGTCGGCAAGAAAAGCGATATCGAAGAGTCCCTGGCGCTCAATGATGTCCATCACCACCTTGGCATGTCCGCTGGCGCCAAACACAAAGATTTTTTCTTTCTCCGTTCCTCTCACACCTCACCCATTACCGATTTTTGTTCCCATGAATTTCTCAGCCGTCGCCTGCCCTTCCTGACTGATCCCCTCCCGTTTGAAAACTTTGACTATAGTCGTCCAGAGAATTCTGATATCAAGCCAAAACGACCGGTTATCCACATACCACACATCAAGCTTGAATTTCTCCTCCCAACTGATGCCGTTGCGGCCGTTGACTTGAGCCCACCCGGTGATACCTGGGCGGACCTCATGGCGGCGGGCCTGTTCGGAAGTGTAGAGGGGCAGATATTCCATCAGAAGCGGTCTTGGTCCAACTAGGCTCATTTCCCCCTTCAGCACGTTAATCAGTTCGGGCAGTTCGTCCATACTGGTACCCCGCAGAAATTTTCCAAAACCGGTGATGCGTTGGCAGTCTGGAAGCAGGTTACCCTCATACCGTTCTTCTGTCATAGTACGAAATTTATACATGTAGAACGGCTTCCCGTTTAGGCCGGGGCGTTGTTGTCTAAAAAAAACTGGTGAGCCATGATTAACTCTGACAAACAGAGAAAGCACCAACAACAACGGTGAACTTACCAAAAGTCCCAGAAAGGTTGCACAGATATCAAACATACGTTTAGAAAAAGTCATCAGAAGGGTACCATTATTCAAACAATTCATACCGTTTGAGTGCATCAATATACAGTTTTATGTTGTGGCGCGAAAAATGTTGTTCTGCAGTGGCA
This sequence comes from Desulfuromonas sp. TF, assembly GCF_000472285.1. NCBI lineage: Bacteria > Pseudomonadati > Thermodesulfobacteriota > Desulfuromonadia > Desulfuromonadales > Desulfuromonadaceae > Desulfuromonas > Desulfuromonas sp. TF. The sequence continues at coordinate 82,435 of NZ_KI421414.1, read as the reverse complement.
CGTGCTGCGATCTTGTAATTTTTCAATAGTTCACCGTTGTTTGCTAATATAAGTATCGCCCGTTTCATCCCATCAATGTCTCCACTGCGGACAAAGATGCCAGAATTGTTTTTAACTAACATTCTCGACAGATCAGTCTCTTTCCCTGAAATCACTAATGGAACAAGACCAGCTGCCATGTAATAGTATGTCTTACTCGGCACAATACAAGCCTCTGTACCTGATTGATAAGAAACAATCCCGATATCACCTGCAGCCATAGAGTAGGGAAGTGCTTCTTCAGACTGAAACGGCAAAAGAGAAATGTTTTGCAATCCCTCGTCTACCTTGGTTCTCTCCACGAGAGGTCTCTTTGCCCCTTCACCAATGAACAAAAAATGAATAGCCTCATAATCCCTTAATTCTCGAGCAACAGCAAGAATACTTTCTATATCGTGAGTGTTCCCCATATTGCCAGAGTAGAGAACAGTAATTTTTCCTACTTGATCATGCTCAATAGCAAACGCGTTATTATCTTTCGCAAGGGGCTTGATCGTATCAACGTCAGACCAGTTGGGGATAACGATTGCACGTCCAGCAATCGTACGGCTCAGATCGAAACTTTTTTCAAGCAGATGCGCCATATCATCACCTATAGTGAAGACTACACTTGAATTCTCTAACACAAGCCGGTTCATTTTTGTCCAAAGCTGTGAGATCCAACCATTGCGGAGGGTCCCCATTCCCACAAGAAGGTCGGGGTATATGTCATAGACAAGAACTACATAATTTTGTTTTCTAAAAATTTTAAAAAATAGACCTACTAATCCCAGAAAAGGGGGATTGGTAACTATAAACAATAGCGAACTGCTACATAGGGTGAATACGAATAGAAATGCTTTTAGGAAGTAATGAATCCAAGAACATAATCGAGTGAAATAATTTTTGCGATTGTAGGTAGGGGCGGCTACTAAATTTAAATCATTATTATCAACAGATGGTTTCGAGACTGGACCAGAAAACAAGAATACTTGAGCGCATGCCTTTGCTGAATCTTCAACAAGTTCATGAAATAATTTACCAGTGGTTTGATTTAAAAAAATTATGGGCCTAGAATTCTGTTTATTTGGCATAATAGGCGCTTTCAAGGATTGAATTTATTACCATAGGCATGTTCATAACATTCAATTGTCTCTCGAAAACATTTATCCCATGAAAAAGTGTTTCCTTGAATAAGCCCTAATTTAACAATCTCATTTCGGTAAGATTCATTTTTAAGGTCTTGGATTTTAGCTATAATACAAGCAGTAGAAATAGTATCTACCAGTAATCCGGCATTTCCGGCAACCTCAGGAATCGATGAAACGGATGAAGTTATCACTGGGCAACCAGCTTTCATAGCCTCAGCTACTGGAATCCCGAAACCTTCATAACTTGATGGATACAATAAACAATAAGCATAATTATAAAACATGTTAAGATCATTGCTAGAAGGAGACTTGACATGAAAAAGGCGGTCTTTTATTTGAGATAAATTATGGACTTCACTATCTGTAAATTCACCCCCACCAACAACTACAAGTGAAAAGTCTTTCAATTGCTTCACAACGTCAATGATCAAATTGAAATTTTTATAGCTAACTCTACTACCAACGTAAAGAATATATTTTTTCCTTAAAAACTGTTCGTAAGGTCTAGGTGTTGGTAATTGTTTTTCGAGTGGGAAAAATTCATCACCTGCCCCATTGTAAATAACCTTAACTTTATTTGAAGGCAAATGAGGATAAATTGTTAAAAGATCCCTCTTCGTACTTTCAGATACACATATTATAATATCGGATTTATTAAGAGCGATTTTCTTTTGCCATAAATGCAGTTTTTGTTTAAATCCACTAACGAATAATTCATAAATACAATCATGAACAGTGACAACATTTAGAACCTTAGGATTATTGCAGATCCTGAAATAACTTGAGTGAAAAATTGAAGGAGTATCTGTATTTAAGTGAACCGGTAAATATCGAGAAATGCTGATTGGAATATATTTCTGATCTGTTATATTTGAGGGACTAATATTGATCTGCTTCCTAAAAATATTATTAATATCCTTTTTTTTTTCAATAAATGTCACATTATGACCTGAATAAACAGAGCGTTTAACAATTTCAGACCAATATACAGATACCCCTCCGGCTTTCTGTATATTGAATGCAATGTTATCAAGGTATATTCTCATTATATTTCAGACCTCAGAAACCTGATTATTAATTTAGAGGTGAAACTGTTAGGCTCACAATAGTATAATTCTATATCGTATTTGGAATTACAAACGGATCTCGGCTTCTTGATTTTAATTACAGTTTTTTCCTCCAGACAGTCCTATTAATATAGTCGTAATAACTAAGAATAATCCGCAGAACTTTTTGTGAAACATTATCTACATTATAATCGTGCACAACTTTGAAAGGTTTACTAAGCTCTGCTGTTTGGGCCATCACAACTTCTATGGCCATGATGACCGCTTCTGCCTCAAGTCCGCACATGATAAGTGTCCCCTCATCCATCCCCTCTGGCCTCTCATGGGCCTGGCGAATGGTCACCGCAGGGAAATTGAGGATAGATGATTCTTCCATAATGGTACCGCTATCGGAAATAACACAGGCTGCATTCACCTGCAGCTTGACATAATCAGGAAAACCGAGCGGCTTGAGAAATTGTATGCGGCTGTCGAGGTTTGTGGTGCCCTTTTCTTTTAGCCTATTTCTGGTGCGCGGGTGTGTGGAGACAATGACCGGCTTGTCATAGCGTTCAACAATGGTAGAAAGCGATTGCAGCAGATTGGTGAAATTGACCTCGCTGTCCACATTCTCCTCCCGGTGGGCGCTTACCAGGAAATACTCTTTTGTGCGAACATTCAGTCGTGCCAATACATCCGAGGCGTCGATCTGCTCCCGGTGATATGCAAGCACCTCCTGCATGGGAGAACCTGTTTTAATAACTGTTTCGGGCCGCAATCCTTCTGCCAGCAGATAGCGGCGAGCGTGTTCCGTATAGGTCATGTTGATGTCGCTGAGATGATCGACGATCCTGCGGTTGATCTCCTCCGGTACACGCATATCGAAACAGCGGTTACCTGCCTCCATGTGAAAGATCGGTATCTTGCGTCGCTTGGCAGCGATGGCCGCCAGACAGCTGTTGGTATCCCCTAGCAGCAGGAGAGCGTCCGGCTTTTCTATTTCTATAACCTCATCAGCCTTTGCAATCACATTACCGATGGTATGAGCCACGTTTGCGCCGACCGCCTCAAGAAAATAGTCTGGTTTCCTAATGCCCATCTCGTTAAAGAAAATGTCGATCAGTTCATAATCATAATTCTGGCCAGAATGTACCAAGATATGAGTCACATGCCGGTCCAGTTCGCTGATGACCCTACTTAGCTTAATGATCTCCGGCCGGGTACCGACAATAGTCATAACTTTCATGGTCATATGCGAAGCTCCTCGAGCATGGCGTTCCAATCTGGCGGGTTATACATGAAATCGGCCCGGAAGCGGGACGAATCAAGGCTACGATCGCAGCAGAAACTGTCCTCCGGCACTATTTCAATATCATGACCCAGCTTCTCCCGGAACAGGAGAAGCAGTTCGTATTTGTTGATGGGTTCGCTGGATACTTGATAGACACCTGAGGCATTGGGGAACTCTACGAGCATTTTTTCTATAATCCTGCTCATCTCCAGAGTGGTAAAGCCTGTATAGATAGCGTTTGTAAAACCCTTAACCGTGCCTTTCTGGGCCAAAAACCATTCAAGAAGACTCCTGTTGCGGGAAAGCTCCCGCCCGATGATCGATGTGCGCAAGGTCAGGCAGTTGTTGTCATGCACCTCACCCAAATATTTGGTCTTGCCGTACAGGTCTTCAGCATCGGATGGATCACTCTCCAGATAGTTCCCTTTTTTGCCGGAAAAAACACAATCGGTGCTCAGATGGATCAGGCGTGCACCGATCCCTTTGCACAGTATAGCCAAACGATGAGGCAGCAATGCATTGATTTCAAGACTTGGAATGCTTTCTTTGGCATTCGGTCGCTGCTTTACTATGCCAACAGCGTTAACAATTGCCTCTGGTTGAAAGTCGGCGATTACTTCAACAAGTCGTTCCAGAGAACGGATATCGACAGCATCGAACGAATTCTGTTTATTAAATAAGCAGTAAGATGAATAAGCGCCTAAGTCCTGACGTAAGGTTGTTTTTACCTCGTGACGAAGTGAAAGGTGTTTCAGTAATTGGTGTCCGAGCATGCCATCGCCGCCTAAAATTAATATGCGCACCCAACACCTCCTCTAAGTTCCTGCTGAATAAACTCCAACTGCAAGAGTTTTTCTTTTATTTCTGAGATTGTGAGCCTTTGAGTGTTGTGAGAGTTATAATCATCCAACCTTGAAATCTGCTCCTCTCCCTCGGTGAAATATTTCCCGTAATTCAGATCACGTTCATCAGGTACAATCCGGTAGTAGTCACCCATATCTTCTGCTTTTGATAATTCCTCTCTAGTCAGCAGTGTCTCGTACAATTTTTCACCGTGGCGTGTGCCGATCACTTTAATATCCGTCGCTGCGTTAAACAACTCCCTTACTGCAATTGCCAAATCCATGATGGTAGAGGCGGGTGCCTTTTGTACAAAGATATCGCCTTGTCGAGCGTTGCAAAAGGCGTACAACACCAGATCAACAGCATCATCGAGCGACATAAGAAACCGTGTCATGTTCGGGTCCGTAACTGTTAATAGCTTCCCCTCACGAATCTGTTTGATAAAGAGCGGAATAACAGAGCCACGGGATGCCATTACATTGCCGTATCGAGTACCTGTGTAAATCGTTTTTGTTTCGTCAGCCATGCGGGCTTTGGCTGACATTAATTTTTCCATCATTGCTTTTGAAATGCCCATGGCATTAATTGGATAAACTGCTTTATCGGTGCTAAGGGTGATGACTTTTTTCACACCATTTGCCAAGGAAGCATCTAAAACATTTTCAGTACCTAGAACATTTGTGCGGAAGGCCTCCATAGGATAAAACTCACAGGATGGAACCTGTTTCAAAGCGGCTGCATGGAATACATAATCCACTCCGGAGGAAGCAGAGTATACACTTTTATAATTGCGAACATCACCTATATAAAATTTAACTTTGTCATTATTCAACTCAATTCGCATGTCTTCCTGCTTTTTTTCGTCCCGGCTGAAAACACGAATTTCTTTGATGTCGGTATGAAGAAAGCGCCGCAATACTGCATTACCAAAAGAACCGGTGCCACCGGTAATGAGTAATATTTTGTCTTTAAACATAAGGCATACCCAATACTCTTAAAGGGATAATAAGTCGTAGTAAATTTTAGTCAACAGTCTCATTGCAAACAGACTTCAAAGACATAAGATTTTTTTGTAATAAAAAAAGAATTCCTGTACACAATAACACTGGAATCAATATTCTAGTAAATGGAATAAGTTGATATAAAACAGAATATTTTAACGTCATAACACAAGTAGCGTACCAATAGATATAGATAGTACACGCCCACCATTTATTTCTATGGGCAAGAAACCAGCGCGTCAGCATTGCAAACAACGCGCCATTAATTAAACTGCGTATGAATAAATCGAATTCGCCACCCCAAATTGCGCTGTCCACTATAACACCCATCGTTTGAGGTGGCACGATTGCATTAGGAAAATAGTGTCGTGCGTACCAATATTGGGGATGATATGCCGTGTGGTCAAGAAAAGGTATTAACGAAATAAATTCATAAAAAAACATCTGCCAATCCCGAGGCGGAATGTTCCCTTGATCTCGCTCAGCATAAAGATGAAAACCTGTATAGTATATAGCGCCAAACTCAGAAGCTGATTTTATTCCTTCGGTCGCTACTGCGTTTTTAGCGATTTCAAAGCTGTTATCGGAAGAACGTATCAATTCAATTCCAGTGAATAAAATGGCAAGAAAAAGCAAATACAATATACCTTTTTTTAAACTTATCGGGTTTACCTTGAAATGATAGAAACCGATAAAGGCAAGTAATAGAGTTAAAGTTTCTATACGTGATCCGAAAGAATAGACGGTCTCATAGATGCATATAATGGGGACTATTATGAAAATAATAATTCTATATTTCTGGTATTGCCTAAACATTAATGTCATTAAAATGAAATAACTACCGTTTTTAAAAATCAAACACAAATAAACGAATCTGCGAAGAGACCACGAAAGATGGTCAAATCGAGAATAGTGGTCCCAATATGTAGCAACCGGTGATGACAATAATGAAACTGAAATAACGCAAAATATCGTAATCAAACTCATTACTGCTACGATTTGTGAATCTCTAGACATTGAGTTTTCATGTAGAGGCATTGTTGGCATAGTTCCGCCACGCACTGCTATGTAACCAGTCGCTACACCGAAAATAAATAGAAAATGCCGCCAACAGTGAGCACCTAACTCTTCAGGTTGTGGCGATAGGATGGAGAAGTTTAGATTATCGAAACCTATCGGAAAATCAAAGTTTATCGTAAGAAATGTAATGGATGGCAAAATTGTATAAGCCAACGCAAAAACCAGATAGATAAATCCGATTTCACCAAATATAAGGGCCCCCGTCCTAAACCAAAGAACATAAGAGAAAATAATAAAAATAGCTACGGCGGCTAGCAGTGGTACAATTACATACATCTGTTCGGCAGTAAAAATCAATGTAGTCACAATTCCCAGCACAGCCCACAGAGCTACAATGCTGAGGACAAACATACCCCCTACGATAATTTCTTGAGGTTGCTTGACGCAACCTTTTTGGGCGAAATCGATATGATTTTTATTATTTATTTTCATTCTTCTCTTTTTAACGAACTGCTAATTTGCCTAATTTCGGAACTATTTCTACCCCACTCTGAATCGGGAGGGAACAGGCTTCCCTTTCTAAGGGCACGAAAACGATAGAGCAGCGATTTTGAAATTATATTAACTAAGGAAGAAGGCTTCAGATCGGAATAAACTTGATATATATTTTTAGCTGCATGAGATGCATCGAATATATTACAGAGGTTATATGCTTTTCCATCCAAGAGAAAGCCATCCGTATTAATGCCATTACCTTCAAACGGAGTTCTTTTCCTGTAGCGTTTCGCTCGCAGAACTTTTCCCCGAAAGAACTCACCAAACCCATGTTTCTCTGCTATCTCATTAAGTATTTTCAGCTCACGGCAAATCCGCTCTTCCCCATATAATCCATGCGCTAATTCTTTTAATCCTTTAAGTAATACTTCCCTATAATTAATTGGCTGAAAAGAACCATTCCACCCTGGCAGATCCCGGGCAGTGAGCAAATAATCAACCGTCATCAAAGTGATCAATGGCGAATACGGTTGTGAAGCTAACTCCGGGTGCATTGATTTTAATGATACATCCCGAAAAAAAGTTTCCGATCCTTTCTTAGCTTCCTCATCATTAGACAGGTATCCTAACCCTTGTGAAGTAGGTGACATTCCAAAAATTGAAAAAGGTTTTCCAGAAAAGGTATATTGAGGAACCTCACCAGCTAGGACAATTCCTGAATATCCATCAGGAGTCGGGCATGAATAAAAACGTCCATCTGGAGTTCGATTACGAACCCTATCAATTAGTTTTGTTGAGGCAACACCTTTGACATAAAACATTGGGGATTCGATATCACTTAAATAATGAAGGTTCTTTGCTTGCCTATTCAAAAACTCATGAGAGTCGACAATTTTTATCCCTCTTTTGTGGTAGATTACCAATTGTCCGTTTGGACCAGTTACGTTCGGATATGAGTACAAAGGTGCTGGCCATGCAAGTAAATCCATCCCTGTATCGTACAAAATATCTTGCATGCCTTTTATGCCATCAGGCAAAAGACCATCGTCCCCGCCCAAAGCAATTACAAATCCAGGCTTGACTTGCCGCAGAACTAACTCAAAATTTTCACGCATTCCCACTCCGGCGCCCTGCGAAAGATAGCGAATGCGAGAATCTATGCGCGACGCATCTTCAACCACATCCCGGGTATTATCTGTGCTGCCATCATCAGATACTATTATTTCAAGATTATCGTAATTTTGCATCATGCATGTGCGCAAGGTGTGATACAAGTACTTTGCTCGATTTTTGACCGGTATGATTACGGTAAAAAGAGGATATTTATCTTTGTTTTTATCTATCATTTTGATTTCCATAATAAGATATCTTCATGAGTCTTGTTTGCAATATTTTTAAATTTTACAAAGATTAATGTACTCATAACGACAAGCAGGCTAGTTATTCCTAGCCAAACCGCGCTGGAAAAACTGTTTAGACCTAGAGGTAACAACCACCGGGATAATCCAACAATCGGCAAACTGCATAGCAAAGGCGGCAAAACTACGGTACGGTACCATAAAACAAATTCGCCTGATAGTAGCCGCTTATGCATAAGCCATAGCCCTAACGTAACATCCGAAACACCATGCAATACCCAAACGACCGTTGCTCCTACTGTCCCCCACTGATTAATAGCCCAGAACAAGCTGGGGAAACCCAAGCATAAAGCTCCGGTTATCATTGTGGCATGCAGTCGGGTCCACCCCTGTGCTTGTTGAAAAGCCGCCGGTAGCCACATTAATCCGGCTCCTGTAATCCCAACCAATAACCATCGGAATACACTCACAATCGTATTATCGGACCTGCCTATCCATGCCATAAAAATTTCAGGAGCGAACACTACACCAATAATGGCAAAAGGTATTATAATCCCAGCCACTAATCGACATCCCCGATAATACTCCTCCCGCAATCTGACAGAATCGCCCGAAGCAAACAATTCAGCAAATCGCGGGAAATAGGCACGGTAAAAAGGCTGGATTCCCATTTGTAAAAGACCAGTGGCAGTAAAGGCCAATGTGTATTTCCCCAACTCCTCTACAGACACCAACTTACTTAAAAATAATCGATCGACGTTACTCAGCAAAACACCTGCCATCATAGTCAGTGCCATTCCGGCTGAAAATTGCCATAGACTCTTCAGAAAAGAAAATCGGAAGATCGGCTGTCTGCTTCCCACAACGTTTACCATATGCCACAGTACTGCCCGAGTAGCTAAAGTTTGAACCCCTGCGACAAAAGCCTGCACACAAAAAAACCAACCTGGATCCGACCTCCAGAATAATATCGCTACCCCACCACCATATCGAAGGCTGTTTCCAACTATCTGGAGAAAATTCATTCGTCCCTGACTTTGCAATCCAGCCAATCCACTTGAATAAAGCGCGCAAGGAAATTGCAGGCCTAAAGACAACGCCATAATTTTAATCGCAATGGTAACTTGATCTACCGATAAAAAATTGAATTTCAACCAATTATTGGCTATCCATTCAGATAAAAAAAACATTACTATAGTTAGTAATGCTGCTATTGGCCAGTAAACATACTCCAGTGTGCGTAATAGGTCACGTCGCCGGTTACCGCTCTCTTGTCCTTTAGAATTTGCGAACTCCCTTACGAGAGTAGCTCCCAGCCCGAGATCACATAGCGAAAGCACCATTTGCATTAACAGCCAGAATCCCAATAGGCCGTAACCTTCCATGCTTAACAAGGATATATACCATGGCGTCGCAAGGACTATCAGTAGCCCATTCCATCCACCTCCAATCAGATTCGAAGCTATATTCTTGCCTAATCTGTTTGATAATAAAAGTGTACGTAACCCAACAAATGTCGGATTTGAGTTATGTCTCATCGCGTCCTTAATTGATTGATAGCGTAAAAAAGACGTTCTCTAATGAACTTTGAAAAGTGAGAGCACTGCGCTGCTTTTTGGGTCTCTCACCACCCAACGAGTGCACCTGCTGATTTTCAATAACTGTTCAAGAGAGTTGGACTTGTTCAGTCCTTTTACCTCAAGTCCGACAGACTCCTAGGAAGAGTTTCAGCTTCTGCTCTTCGATAGTAGCCACCGCATACTGGAGCATCATCTTCAGCGGAACCAGATTGATCACAAAAAACGTCCAGTTTCTGGTCGCTACGAATAAGCCGAACAAGGTGATATTTTCCGCCCTCTGATTTTCCCAATGGGTGCCTGGGAGGTTCATCTTCCATTGGGAACTTCAGCTCTGAGGCTTTTCTCTTGATGAGAAGAGCTTTTTTCATCACGCTTCACTGCTTGGCACAACATTCGAACGAAGGACCTCGGAACGACCCTTTAGGATAATCCGATGCTGCTCCAGGTACTCCAGGAAAAAAGCAGCCATAGTCATGACCATCGCTGACATAATCAGTGCCAATGCAACAATCAACGGCTTCTTGGGTCGGATATGCTTGGGCGATATGCCGGGGGACTTGGCGAGGCGGGTGCTTTTGATGGAAGCCATCTTCAGCTGCAGGTTTTCCAGTCGGATGCCGGACCCCTCAGCGGTGGTCTGCAACTCCCGAAGTCTCTCCTGCAGATCATTGAGATAGATCTGCTGATTCTGGATCTCGTTGGAATAAAGCAGTACGGACATGGCATCAGAAGGATTGCGTGCCATCGATTTCTGGCGATCATTCAGCAGCGCCCCGATTTTCCCCTGTGTCTCGCCGATCTGTGTCTCGATCAATTCGATTCTTTTAGCGAGTCCCTCTTCCTCAATGCGAGCCAACTTTATCTCGTTCCCAACTTGGCCCTTCTCAACCTCGAGTTTCTCCTGGATTCCGGCGGCAACAACCGCGACCAGCTCACGCAGGGTAACCAATGCTTCGTCGGGATGGCTGCTCTCGATGGTGATCTTGACCAGATTTGTCTGCTGTGGGGTGGTCACTTTGAACTTGGGGAATTTATCTGCGGGGATATTGAGCTTCTCGCGGATGGTCTGATCGTATGCCCCACCGAGAATGCTCACCTTTAAGGACTCGGGAGAAACCACGTTTTTCTCATCGACAATCTGTCCCTTGTCATTGCTGATCGGGCGAGTTCCCGGTTCCAAAATGGCCGAGACCTCGTAAACCTTGGGCAAAAGGAAGGCTATGCCGGCGGCGGCGATGACAGCAATCAAGGTGCCAAAGATGATCAGATTCCTTCTCTTCCAGATTATCCGAAAGAGATCAATAAGTTCAATTTCATCTTCTGCCACTAGCATTCCCTCCCAGAGCTAAAATTTAGTAAACTACGATTTTCCCTTGGAAATTGGGAAGTTAACATATCGACCAAGATCGGTCAATTACAAAATTAATGATAATTAAAGGCTACGGCCCGTGCTTTTTGAAATCCCCCTCTGTCAAAAAAAAACCGAAGTTCAAAAACCTTTACGCCCCTATCCGGAGTTCCCTTCAGGCCAGAGCGCAGGCAATAGAAACCCCGGATCTATGAAAATCCATCGATCAATTTCAGTAGATCGCCGGCTTTCGTTTTCATGAGCCCCTCATCCCCCCTTGCCTCAACATTCAGCCGCAGAACCGGCTCAGTATTGGAACAACGCAGATTGAACCGCCAGTCCGGGAATTCCATGCTCAAACCGTCAGTGAAATCGACGGCGAGCGCGTCAGGCTTGAACGTCTCCTCGATCTTGCGAATGGCGCTCAATGGGTCCCGCAGGCGTCGGTTGATCTCACCGCTGGCCGGAAACCGCATTATCCTCTCCTTGACCAGTTCGGACAGATTCTTCCCGCTTTTAGAGAGAATTTCAAGAACCAGGAGCCAGGGGATCATGCCGCTGTCGCAGTAGGCGAAATCGCGGAAATAATGATGAGCGCTCATCTCCCCACCATAGACCGCATCCTCCTGGCGCATCCGTTCCTTGATGAAGGCATGCCCGGTCTTGCTCTGAATGGGCGTCCCTCCCCCTTTCAAGACCAGGTCGATGGTGTTCCAGATCAGGCGCGGATCGTGGATGATCTTTGCTCCGGGGTTGCGCCGGAGGGCGGCCGAGGCCAGAAGTCCGACGATGTAGTACCCTTCGATGAAGTCCCCCTCCTCGTCGAAGAGAAAGCAGCGGTCGAAATCCCCGTCCCAGGCGATCCCCGCGTCGGCTCCGTTCTCTCGGATCGCCTTGATGGTGGCATCCCGGTTTTCGGGGAGCAGAGGATTGGGGATGCCGTTGGGAAAAGAACCGTCAGGGCGGTGATGAATTTTGATGAACTCGAAGGGAAGATGAGCCTCCAGCAGATCGATGACTGGGCCCGCGCAGCCGTTTCCGGCATTGACCACCACCTTGAGAGGGCTCAGATTCCGAAGGTCGCTGTAACCGAGCAGATGGCGGATATATTTATCCTTGATATCCAGGCCGGTCACCTTCCCCTTGCGGTGGGAAGGTACAAAATCGTTTCGGGCCGTCAGCTCCTTGATGACATCGAGGCCGCTGTCCCCGCTGATCGGCTTCGATCCTTCGCGAACAAGCTTCATGCCATTGTAATCCATGGGGTTATGGCTTGCGGTCACCATGATTCCCCCGTCCATCTTTTCGCTGAAGGTGGCGAAATAAATCTCCTCCGTGCCGCAGAGCCCGATATCGAAAACATCCGACCCGCCGTCGGTGAGTCCGGCGACCAGCGAACGACAGAGAGCTTCGCTGGTCAGGCGCACATCCCGGCCGACGACAACCTTCTGCGGCTTGAGAAATTCGGCATAGGCGCGACCGATGCGGTAGGCTATGTCTTCATTCAATTCGTCGGGAATACGGCCCCTGATGTCGTAGGCCTTAAAAGCTGTCATTTGTCCTTTGTCATTGGTCATTTGTTAAAACCTCAAAGGGTCAATTGGTGCATAGTCATTGTTCAATCGGGCCAATGGACCGTAAGTATGCGTTCAGTTTGGGGGCTAGCTCATCAAGCAGCGGCTTGGTGGATTTGACATGGGAAGTATCGAGAAGGCCTCGGGCGTGAGCGCGGCGCAGCCAGTGTCGAACTTCATACAGCGAACCACGGGCGATTCTAACAAATCGGCGATTGTCCTGATATGTACCTCGGCCAGTTCCTTCAGCTATATTGGCTCCCACACTATCCATGGCCCTGATCAGCTGCTTTCCAACCGTATCCCTGGCTAAAGAATCCCAATTGAGAACAACTTCCCAAATGATGTCGGAAAGCCTTTCAGCAAGTTGGTACACTTGAAGATCTTCAAAACTTCTGACTGGCATTCCCGCTTATGATTTTCACAAAGGACTAATGACCAGTGACAAATGACGCCGCGTCAGCGGCCGTATTTGTCGTCAAACCTCACGATATCATCTTCCCCAAGATAACTCCCCGACTGAACCTCGATGATCTCCAGGGGGATCTTGCCCGGATTTTCGAGACGATGGTTCACTCCGAGCGGGATATAGGTGGACTCGTTTTCACTCAGCGTGAAGGTCTCCTCCCCTCGGGTGACCCTGGCCGTTCCCTTGACGATGACCCAGTGTTCGGCCCTGTGATGGTGCATCTGAAGCGAAAGACTTGCGCCTGGATGGACGGTGATGTGTTTGACCTGAAAGCGCTCGGAGCTGTCGATGCACTCGTAGCTCCCCCACGGCCGGTTTACCCGCCGGTGCAGCAGAGCCTCCCCCCTGCCCTGCGCCTTCAGCTGCTCGACGATGTGCTTCACATCCTGCACGCGGTCCTTGGGAGCGACCAGGACCGCATCGGCCGTTTCCACAACGACGTGATCTTCCAGGCCGACCGCGGCCACCATGCGGCTGCCGGAATACAGATAACAGTTTCTGACATCTCTGGTCAGGACATCTCCGAGGATGGCATTGCCGTCGGCGTCTTTTCCTCCGGCTTCCCAAAGGGCCGACCAGGAGCCCACATCGTTCCATCCCGCATCAAGCGGAAGGACGACCGCATCGGAGGTTTTCTCCATCACCGCATAGTCGATGGAGTCGCCGGGACAGGCTGTGAAGGCATCGGCATCGAGACGAACGAAATCCAGGTCCCGTCCCGCCCCTTCCAGTGCCCTGCGGCAGGACGCCAGCATCTCGGGGGCGAAACGCTCCAATTCCTCGAGAAAGCGGGAGGCGCGGAACATGAACATACCGCTGTTCCAATAATACTCGCCGCTGTTCACGTAAGAGTGGGCGGTGGCCAGATCGGGCTTTTCCACAAACTCGGCCACCGCATAGGCGGTGGCGTCATTGGTCATTTGTCCTTGGTCATTTGTAAAATCGTTATTGACCATTGGTACCTGGTCATTGACTTTGGACAAATACAAAGGACGGCTTTTGTCCGCTCGAATGTACCCATACCCTGTCTCCGGCCCGCGGGGCACGATGCCAAATGTGATCAGCTTACCCTTTTCGGCCCAGGGGACGCCACTCTTCACGACCGAGCGCAAGGCGGCTGCATCCTGGATGATGTGGTCGGCCGGAAGCACCAGCAACACGGGATCTCTTCCGTCTCCCGTGGCCTGAATGGCGGCCACGGCCACGGCCGGGGCCGTATTGCGCCCGACCGGTTCGAGAAGGATGGCTGACGGGCTGTGCTCGGTGGAGCGCAGCTGCTCCGCCACCATGAAACGGTGGTTCTCATTGCATACCACCATAGGCGCCTCCAGCCCTTCAAGGCCGGAAAGACGCATGACTGTTTCCTGCAGCATGGTATGCGGACCCACCAGGGGAAGCAGCTGTTTGGGATAGAGCTCCCGGGAAAGCGGCCAAAGACGGGTCCCGGAGCCCCCTGAAAGAATTACCGGTACGATCATTGACGGATTTTCTCCTTATGAGAGCGACAGGTCGATTCGATTCCTTCCCGCAGGCAGCTTTGGACCGGTCGCAGAAAAAATATGAACGGATGAGGCATCATTGATATACTCTCAAAAACTCAGAGGATGGCTAAGCAAAAATTTCGTCCTATAAGGCTTGGTGGTTTTTCAGGGGCGAAGGCATACATCAGGTATGTCGAGGTCCTGAAAAAACGCCGTAACATCATCATTTGTAATATATAGCATCCATGAAAGGCGCCGCTTCCGCATCTTTCTTTGAAAGCACGGGCTCGACTTCGATCGGCCAGTCAATTCCCAGCTCCGGATCGTTCCATACGATCTCCCGCTCATTTTCCGGTGCATAGTAATCGGTGGTCTTGTACAGAAACTCCGCGGCATCGGAAAGAACCAGGAAACCATGGGCGAATCCTTCGGGAACCCACATCTGACGTTTGTTTTCATCTGAAAGAAGGGTTCCCGACCACTTCCCGAAGGTGGGAGAACTCCGTCTCAAATCGACGGCCACATCGAATACTTCTCCGAAAACGCAGCGCACCAACTTCCCCTGCGGCTGTCTGATCTGATAATGCAGGCCGCGAAGCACCCCCTTTGCGGAGCGGGAGTGATTGTCCTGGACGAATCGTGTCCTCAGACCGGTTTTCTCCTCCCATTGTCTTTCATTGTAACTCTCGAAGAAGAAACCCCGTTCGTCACCGAACACCTTCGGTTCGATGATCAGCACATCGGGGATGGCTGTTTGTATGATGTTCATGAAAGATCCGAAAAGTCGATAAGGTAAAAGGATCAAGGCTAAAGGTTCAAGGCTTGCCAACCAAAGCCGCAGGCGACGGCTGGTTCAAGGTTTTCCCTTGTACCTTTAACCTTTTACCTCGTACCTGATTTTTAAAACCCGTCCCGCAGAATCATGGCGAGATAATCCTGGTAACTGGATTTGGGCGTATCCTCGATGATCCGTTCCATCCCCGCCTTGTCGATAAACCCCATGCGCAGGGCGATCTCTTCGAGGCAGGCGATCTTGAGCCCCTGCCGGGCTTCGAGGGTGCCGATGAAATGGCTGGCCTCCAGCAGGCTCATATGCGTTCCGGTATCGAGCCAGGCGATGCCTCGCCCGAGTTTTTCCACCAGCAGTTCGCCGCGGCGCAGGTATTCGAGATTGACATCGGTTATTTCCAGTTCACCTCGGAGGGACGGCTTCAACTCTCGGGTGATCTCCACCACCTTGTTGTCGTAAAGATAGAGCCCGGGAACGGCATAGTGGGATTTGGGCGCTGCCGGCTTTTCCTCGATGCTGAGGACTTTTCCCTCTTTGTCGAATTCGACCACTCCATAGCGTTCGGGATCGGTGACGGGATATCCGAAGACCTTCGCCCCTCCGGAGAAATGCGCGGCGATCTTGTCCAGACCCATCTTGCCATAGAAAATGTTGTCGCCGAGGATCAGGCAGACCGGGTCATCGTCGATAAATTCGGCGCCGACCAGAAAGGCCTGCGCAATCCCCTTGGGTTCGGGTTGAACCTTATAGGACAGGCGGATTCCCCAGCGTTTTCCGTCCCCGAGGAGGGCCTGAAAACGCGGAGTATCCTGAGGCGTGGAGATGACCAGAATATCATCGATCCCCGCCATCATCAGGGTCGACAGCGGATAATAGATCATCGGCTTGTCGTAAACCGGCTGCAGCTGTTTGCTCGCAACCAGGGTCAGGGGATAAAGGCGGGACCCGGCGCCGCCGGCGAGAATAATTCCTTTTTTGATGCCCATCATATCTAGCTCATTTTCAGTTACGCGTGCGGAAATACACTTCCAGACTCTCCCGCCAGTGGGGCACCGTGGCGCCTGTAGCACGCCGGTACTTTTCCTTGGAGAAGACGGAATAGACCGGCCGGACCGCAGGGAGAGGATATTCATGGGTGGCGATCGGCAGAATCCTTTTCATCTGCAGCGGCGTCCCCGCCCTGAGCAGATGAGCGACGATCGCCTCGGCGAACTCGTACCAGCTGCACTCCCCCTCGTCGGCGAAGTGGTAAATTCCGTGAGGCGTGAGGGGCCTGCCCGCTGAAGCCTTGGCGAAAGCGGGTGACGCGTCTAATTCCAGAAGACCGAAGATCGCCCGGGCCAGATCGTCGGTAAGGGTCGGAGAACCGACCTGGTCGTCAACGATTCGGAGTTCGTCCCGATCTTTCGCCAGTCGAACAATGGTCTCGACGAAATTCTTACCGCCCGGACCGTACAGCCAGCTGGTGCGGATGATAAAGAATTTCTCCAGGCCGCTTTGCAGGATCGCCTGCTCTCCCAGAAGCTTGGAACGGCCATAGGCCGATTGGGGGTTGGGAGCGTCCTCTTCAGTATACGGACTGTTCTTCGTGCCGTCGAAGACATAGTCGGTGGAGACATGCACCAGCGTCGCACCGAACTCCTTCGCCGCTTCAGCCAGATGGCCGGGCCCACGTCCGTTGACCAGAAGGGCGGTCTCTTCGTTCGTCTCGCAGCCATCGACGTTGGTGTATGCGGCGCAGTTGACGATCACGTCCGGTCGGACCTGATTCATCACCGAAAGGACCCGATCCTTATCGGTAAGATCGAAATCCGGAAGATCCAGGAGGACGAGGTCGTAATTTTCCGGAGCTAGACTCCGCACCGCGCCGGCCAGCATGCCGTTGGCCCCCACCAATGCGAGGCGGACTTTTTGTTCTTCTTCCCTTCTCACAGAACCTCACACCCGTATTGCCTCTCGTAATACTCCTGATAGGAACCATCCAGGACGGAAGCGACCCACTCCGGATGCTCAAGAAACCATTCGATGGTGCGGCGAATCCCTTCCTCGAAGGTGACCGAGGGCTGCCAGCCCAGCTCTTCCTTCAGTTTTGAGGCGTCTATCGCATATCGGCGGTCGTGGCCCGGGCGATCTTTGACGAAGTGAATGAGGGAGCGCCGGGGCTCCCCGCCGGAAAGGAGCCCCACCTTTTCATCCAGCAGATCGCAGATGGTCAGGACCACTTCGATGTTCTGCTTCTCGTTGTTGCCGCCGACATTATAGGTTTCCCCCACCCTGCCCTTTTCCAGAACGGCGAGGATCGCTTCGCAGTGATCGACGACGTAGAGCCAGTCGCGAACGTTCTTGCCGTCGCCGTAGACGGGGAGCTGCCTGCCGTTGAGAGCGTTGTTGATGATCAGGGGAATGAGCTTTTCGGGAAAATGGTAGGGTCCATAGTTGTTGGAGCAGTTGGTGATCAGAGTGGGCAGACCGTAGGTGTGATGGTAGGCGCTGACCAGGTGATCCGAGGAGGCCTTGCTGGCCGAATAGGGAGAGCGGGGGTCGAAGGGGGTTTCCTCGGTGAAAAATCCCGTTTCCCCCAGGGACCCGTAGACCTCGTCGGTGCTGACATGGAGGAAGCGTGAGGCGTGAGGTGTGAGGCGCTTGTCCGCCGAAGCGCTGGCGAAGGCGGATGAGGCGTTACCGAGCCATGCTTTGCGGGCGGCCTGCAATAAAGTGAAGGTCCCGACGATGTTGGTCCGGATGAACTCGTCCGGTCCGGAGATGCTGCGGTCGACGTGGGATTCGGCGGCGAAATGGACCACCGTGTCAATCGATTCCTCGGCGAAAATACGCTCCACCAGTTCCCCATTGCAGATATCCCCTCTGACGAAACGGTAACGGGGATCATTCTCCACATCGGAAAGATTTTTCGGATTGCCGGCATAGGTCAGTTTGTCCAGATTGACGATCCGGCAGCCGGGAAGCTTTTCCAAGGCGCAGCGCACGAAATTGGAACCGATAAAGCCGCAGCCGCCGGTGGCGAGTATATTCTTCATATTTCATCCCTCAGAGTTGAATCCGCTCAATTTAAAGACTCCAGTAGATCAGTCCTTCGGCCTCAACGTCGTTCCCATTCAAAACGGCCTTGACGTCGATGACCACGCCCTTTCCGTTGCCGCTCGTGCAAAACTGGCGCAACCGTGCGGGATCAAGGGATTGAAAAGCCTGATGCGCAACGGCCCAGACCACCCCGTCGAATTTTCCGGCGACCTCGATGTCGACCAAGTCGATCCCGTATTCGTGCCGGGCCTCCTCGGCGGATGCAACGGGGTCGTGCACCAGGACTTCCACGCCGTACTCCCGCAGCTCCTCGATGATATCGATCACGCGGGTATTGCGTATATCCGGAACGTTCTCCTTGAATGTCAATCCCAACACGAGAACCCTGGCCCCCTTCACCGTCTTGTCAGCCTGGATGAGTTTCTTGACGGTCATTTCGGCCACGTATTTTCCCATCTCGTCGTTGATGCGGCGCCCCGCCATGATCACCTGGGGATGGTATCCGATCTCTTCGGCCTTGTGGGTCAGATAGTAGGGATCGACGCCTATGCAGTGACCTCCGACCAGACCGGGAAAGAATTTCAGGAAATTCCATTTGGTTCCGGCGGCTTCCAGAACATCCCTGGTGGAAATCCCCAGCCGGTTGAAAATGAGTGCCAGCTCGTTCATCAGGGCGATATTGAGGTCTCGCTGGGTGTTCTCGATTACTTTTGCCGCTTCCGCCACCTTGATGCTGGAGGCGCGATGAACCCCTGCATCGACCACCATCTCGTAGACCTTCGCCACCGTCTCCAGGGTCTCGGCATCCTGGCCGGAGACCACCTTGACGATCTTGTCCACCGTATGAACCTTGTCGCCGGGGTTGATCCTTTCCGGGGAATAGCCGACCTTGAAATCGGCCCCGCATTTGAGGCCGGACTCCTGCTCCAGAATCGGCACGCAGATCTCCTCGGTCACGCCCGGATAAACCGTCGATTCATAGACGATGATGGAGCCTCGGGAGAGAGACTTTCCGATGCTGCGGGAGGCCGAGACAACCGGCGTCAGATCCGGCTTTTTGTATTTGTCGATGGGTGTGGGTACCGTGACGATAAAAAAGGAAGCTTCTTTGAGGCGTCCGGCATCGATCGTATAGTCGATGCGCGTCGAGGCAAGATCCTCGGTTGTGAGTTCGCCCGTGGCATCGAAGCCGCCGCGCAATTCTTCGATCTTTTTGACACTGATATCGAAACCGATGACCTTGGCCTGACGGCCGAAGGCGGCGGCCAGCGGCAGTCCGACGTACCCCAGGCCGATGACAGCGATCGCTGCTTTCCCTTGCCGAATCTGCGTCTCCGTAACCATGCTTTCCATTCATTCCCCCTGGAAAAGAAATCCCTTGCACCTTATCCTGCAGAAAAGCCTTGTAGGCCGGGATAAAGGCGTCAGCCGTTCCCGGCATACCTTGGGCTGCCGGAAACGCTTCGCTTATTCCGGCCTACACTGGAACCCGGCTCACCCGTCAAAAACACGCAAGCTACCATGATTCTCATTTAGGAACAATTCTTTTAAATGAATCTTCACTTCTGCGCCGGGTTTCGGGCAAGGATGAAATCCGCCGCATCCACGAGATCGGCGAAACGCCGAACCCGGTCGGAAGATATTTTTGCCGACTCCGTTTTTCCGTATCCCGTCAGGACCATGAGCGGAAGGCATCCGGCCACTTCACCGGCTTCAACATCGGCTATCTTGTCCCCGATCATATAGGATCGGGAAAGATCGATCCCATGCTCCCGTGCAGCCCGCAGCAGCATTCCCGGACGCCCTTTACGGCAGTCGCACTCCCGTCGATACTCTCCGACCCCCTCGACGGGATGATGGGGGCAAACGTAAATACCGTCGACTGCGGCGCCGACGGTTTCCAATACCCTCTGCATGTGCCGGTGGAGGATGGCCACCTCCTCCAGAGTGTAGTACCCCCTTGCCACGCCGGACTGGTTGGTGACCACAATAACCAGAAAACCGGCCTCCTTCAGGCGACGGATCGCCTCTGCGGCCCCGGGGATGAACACGAAATCCTCGATGCGGTGGAGGTAGTCCTTCTCCTCATTGATGGTGCCGTCGCGGTCGAGGAAGACCGCTCGACGCTTCGCTGAGGGAATCAAGGCAGGCCGCCTTCTTCACCGTAGTGCTGCAGAATTTTTTCGATGATGTTGGTGGTGGATTTGCCGTCGACGAACTGGATGAGCTCCACCCGGCCGCCGTAGCTCTCGACAAGATCCTTGCCGACCACCCCTTCGGGAGAGTAGTCTCCGCCTTTGACCAGGATTTTCGGCCTCAGGGCTTCGATCAGCTCAAGCGGCGTATCCTCGTCGAAGACCACCAGGTAGTCTATGCAGTCCAGGGCTGCCAGGATATGGGCTCTTTCATCCTGATTGATCAGGGGACGTCTGGGTCCTTTCAGGCGACGGATGGACTCGTCGGAGTTGAGCCCGAGCACCAGCAGATCCCCGAGCCGGCGGGCTTTCTGCAGATATTTGACATGCCCGACGTGAAGCAGGTCGAAGCAGCCGTTAGTGAACACGACAGTTCTGCCCTTTTCCCGTTCCATTTCCAGAATACCGGCCAAAACTTCCCGATCCTTTATTTTCAGGTCCGTATCCTGGTGCCGGCGCCCGATCACCTCCAGGATCTCTCCGTGAGAAACGGTGGAGGTCCCCACCTTGCCCACCACGATCCCCGCAGCCACGTTGGCGAGCCGGGCCGCCTCCTCCAGGGAAAGCTCCCCGGCCAGCCCCAGGCCCATCATGGCCAGAACGGTGTCGCCTGCCCCGGAAACATCGTAGACTTCCCGGGCCTCGGTCGGCAGATGAATTTCCTCGCCATCACGAGGGAACAGGGTCATCCCTTCCTCGCTGCGGGTCAGAACCAGCGCTTCGAGATCGAGTGCCTCGGCCAGGAATCGTCCGGCCTGGAGCAGACTGGCTTCATCGACGATGGCGATGTGCGAAGCGGTCTGCGCCTCCTTCCGGTTCGGGGTCAGAAGGGTCGCTCCGCGATATTTGCGGAAGTCGCTCCCCTTGGGATCGATCACCACGGGGATCCCCTTCTCCCGACCAATGGCGACGATTTCCTTCAGGAGCCCTTCAGTAAGGACCCCTTTGAGATAGTCGGAAACCAGGATCACCTGGAAATCCTCCGCCACTCTCCGCACATGATCGGCCAGCCGGGCTTCCATCTCCGGGGAAATTGGATTCTGGCTCTCCCGGTCTATCCGCAGCATCTGCTGGTTGCTGGCCAGGATGCGTGTCTTACGGCTGGTGGTTCGATCGGGAGACATGAGAACCCCTTGAATGCCGACGGATTTTTCCTCCAGCAGGCGGCGCAGCAGTCTGCCGTCGGCATCATCGCCGAGAACGCCGGCGACATGGACCTGGCACCCCAGCGTCATCAGGTTGTTGATCACGTTCCCCGCGCCGCCGAGCCGCAGGTCCTCCCGGGATATATCCACCACCTGCACGGGCGCCTCCGGGGAAATTCTTTCGGTCTTCCCCCAGAGGTATTCGTCCAGCATCAGATCGCCGATCACCAGGGCCCTGATCTGCCTGATACGGCTCAGAAAACGTTCAACGAGTTGACGGTCCATAATATCCAGGTTCAAGGTAAAAGGTTAAAGGTTCAAGGTTTAGAGGCGCATGCAAAACGTCGCTTCCTCGTTACCAAACATCTAGATTCTCAAATTCCATTCTCCCCTCCTTTTTTCCTTTAACCTTTCACCTTTTACCTGTTTTTTCAAGCACAGCCGCCGCAAAGAGCGGGATATTGATCTCGTGGTGACCGGTGATGGTGTATCCCCGGCCGCTCCCTGATGTCGGTCGTTTGACCACGTTCTGGAGGGGTCGGTAGTGCTGGATCATGTCGAAGTTGGCAGTGGTGAATCCATCGACATGATGTCCCAGATTCTGCGCGATGGAAAGGGCTTTCAGGAAAACCTCCGGCAGAAGCACCGCCGAGCCGACGTTTAGCCATACGCCGCCGTCCCCCAAGTCGGCCACCACGGAGGTCAGCAGTCGGAAATCCCTTGCCGTCATCTCTCCCGTGACCCCGCCGTCGAATTCAGGGTGTTGGTGGATGATGTCGGTGCCGATGGCCACGTGCACGGTGACGGGAATGCCCTTCTCCACGCAGGCGGACAGCAGACTGTACTCTTTGTGAAGATGGTCATTATCGATGATTCGCCGGCCGATCGCCTCGCCGAATCCGATTCCCTGCTCCAGACCCTCTCTGAGCGCTCGGTTCATTCCCCCCCCCGTCTCCTCCGAGAAACCGAAATCCCCCGAATGCAGCACTGCGCCCACATCCTCAGAGGTGGCGCCGACCAGCGAGACCTCGAAGTCATGGATGGAGGCGGAACCGTTCATGGCCACCGCGGTAACCACGTCGGCCTCGATCAAAGCCTTCAGAACCGGCTGCAGACCGCACTTGATGACATGCCCTCCCATCGCCAGGATTACCGGCCTCCCCTTTTCGCGGGCATTCACGACGGCATCGACCACTCCCCTCAGGCTGTCGGCGCCGAGGAGCCGTGGGAGGCGTTCGTAGAAATCCAGGAAGGACATCCCGTCCGTCGGAGCAACAGCGAAATGCTCTGAGATGTTGACCTTATTGTCACGGGTTTTGATGGAATAGGTTTTGATTCCAGAAAGGTCTATGGGTTTGTAGGGGTTCTTTTCCTTATTCATCATCTTTTCTTCCGCCAAAGAGGTTCCGTTCCACCAGATCGCAAATGATGTGGATGATGGTCAGGTGGGCCTCCTGGATTCTAGGCGTCTCCTGAACCGGCACCGTCAGGTTCACATCGACGATTCCGGCGATGTTCCCCCCCTCCCGGCCGAGAAGACCGATGGTGCTGCACCCCATCTCATTGGCGGCGGTGAGGGCGTGGAAAACGTTGTTCGAATGTCCGCTTGTGGAAATACCGATCACCACATCTCCAGGCCGGGCAAGAGCTTCCACCTGCCGCTTGAAAATTTCGTCGAAGCCGTAATCGTTCCCGACCGCGGTCAGGATCGAAGTATCGGTGGTCAGTGCAACGGCTGGCAGGGCTTTCCGCTCCAGCAGGAAACGCCCCACGAATTCCGCCGCCATGTGCTGAGCGTCGGCGGCCGACCCTCCGTTGCCCATGATCAGAAGTTGGTTCCCCCTTTTCAAGGCGGACACCAACAGGGTGCAGCAACGCTCGATAGTCGGAGCCATGGACTCCGCCACCAACCGAATGGTCTCGATGTGACGCTGAAGCTGGATTTCGATTTCTTCAATTCCGTTCATGATTTCTTCCGATAGATGAAGGCGATATTTTTGGGGCTCTCAATCATTTTCCATATTTCGTAATATTCGAAGGCCAGGGGCTCGGGCAATCTCTTTTTTGAATCCTCGATGACCAGCAGGTCGATTTTATCCTTTACGGCAATCTGCTCCATCTCCCGGTAATCTTTTCCATCGAAATGAAGGTAATTTACTCCGCGCCCGGAATAAAAGGGTATACGCCTGTCTGTGCAGATCATGGAAATAGCATCAGATTCCGGCTGGCGGTCCAGCCAAAGGCCTGCTTGCTTGACCGCATCGTCTTCTTCTCTCCATGTCACATCCACGGATTTAACGAAGGGGACCAGGACAAAAATGAGAAGCAGGGACAGCACGGCAATCCGGGGACGAGCAGTATTGTGAGCCCGATCGAAAAACCTGGCGATTCCGACTCCGATCCAGGGAAGGAAAAGTATGGCGGGCACAATGAGATACCGCGTATCGATGAAATTCATCTTCACATGATAGATATAACATGCCACCACATATGCGGCGCTGAGGGCCAACAGGAAAACATGCCCTCGATTCAATCCGCACCTGCCGGCAAACCCTGCCACAAAGGGTATGACCATGTACGGAAAGAGGATCTTGAAAATACCTTGAAACAGTCCGAGCAGATAGATCAACCAGAGATTGTAGCGGGTAATTTCAGAGAAGCTTCGACTCAGCGACCAACCCGGCATGGTCTGTTCCAAATCCTTCATCTGTTCATAGATAGTCCGATAACTATCGAGAAAGTTGAGATGAAGAAAACCTTCAAAATACTTGGCAATCTCGCTGATGCGGTTAAAGGAAAAAACCTGCGTGTCGGCAGCTAACTGGAAGATAAGGAATAGAATCGCCGGAACCGAAAGGAAAAGGCCGATTCCCTTCAAACGGGTCATTCTCTCTTTTCGGTCCCAAACCAAAAGGATAACGAGGACAACCAGGAAGGCCAACGGAAACACGACGGCTTCAATCCGGCACAGGAAGGCCGAAATGGAAAATATCGAGGCAAAGATGTAATCCCTTGTTCTGCTTTGGGTAACGGCGCATACGCCGAAATAAAGCGCCCACGAGAAGAAGAAGAGGAAAGCGGGATCACGAACGACATCCGTGGCAAGATCGTTGAACCAGGGAGCGACCACAAAGACCATTCCTCCCCAGAAGGCCTCAGCCGGCCCGAAGAGAAGGCGAATCGTCATGTAAAGCGGGATGACCGCGAGACCCAGGGCGAGAAAGGAAATCGTCTGGCCGGCAAGAACCCATTGTGGTATGACCCAGTGCGAAACCACGATCAGAAGGGAATAAAAGGGCATGGGGTAGATGGACAGCCCTTCCCTGAAATTCCCTTTTGCAAATTCCTGCGCGGCGCTTATATAAAGAGTTCCGTCGTCGTTGACTACGTCGGAGCAGGCAACCATGATCCCCTTGAGCAGCAAGGAGATGAACAGAAGCAGGTAAAGCCCCCGACGGTCATCCGGCCATCGCTTCCAATTTTCCATCCGCTCTACTCCCTCCTAAACCCTTGTCCGCACTCCCGGCTCCGGGGGCGAGGCCCAACGCCGCCAGCAGGCGAGAAAGAAATCCCTCTCCGCGGCAGCGATCTGCCTGCTTGCGAGATCGCGCTGGAAACGGCGCAGATCCCGCCTTGCACTTTTGGACCCCAAGCGGCTGAGGATGCGACTGCCGTCCAGATCGGTCAGGACGATCCGCCCGGATCGGGAAACGAGGATGTTATTCCACTTGAGATCTCCATGCAAACACCCGAAGCGGTGCATGCGTCCCAGCAAGCCTGCCAGTTTTCCCAGAAGCTCTTTTTGTCTACCTGCATCTATTCCGGACCAGAAATGAGGTAGAGATTCGGACTCCGAAACGAAGACGGAAAGAATATAAGAACGTCCCAACAGACGCCAACGTCGCTCTTCGATACACGCGATCGGTTCAGGAATCGGTATTCCTCTGACGCGAAATCCCCAACTGACCAGCCACGTCCTTACCGCACGCGACCGCCGAAAGGCATTTCGCAACCGGTAAATGAATCCTTTGCAGTTGTAGCGCTTGAGAAAATAGCTCTGTCCGTCGATGGTGATCCTGGCAGCTCTCACGGTGCGACCCGCCTTGAAAATCTCTCCCTGTTCCAGCATCAGGTCCGGGTCGGGGAGGAGGGCATCAACAAGATTCTTCCAGCGAAGTCCGCTTTTCCTGTAGATCGTGAAACCCTGCCGGTGCTCCTTGCTGAACCGGCGGTTGTTTGAGAGACATTGGCGAGCTTTTCCGTTCCAGATTTTCTTCGAATGCGCAAGCACGCTATTTTCCAGAGCCGACAGGAGGACCCGTCCCTCCTCGCCGGAGGGCAAACCATACTCGCGGAGAAACCGGAGATACTGGGTCCGGCTCAGGTGGTTCCGTAGGTTGGAAAGAACCAGCGCCAGGTTCCTTATCCTCTGGCGAGTCGAAATCTTGCCATTTTTCAGGGTGAGACGGTCGTTGTCGAGAAGAACGAAGCGATATTCGCTCCCTTCGGGTTCCAGCAGGATATTGCCGATGTGCAGATCGGCATGCAGGGCTCCGGCATCGTGGAGTTTCCGGACATACGCGGCGAACCCCCGGACAAATTTCCGTTTTTCGCCAGCGGCAAGTTGGGGGAATTCCCGATGGAGAAAATCGAAAAGACTTTTTCCACCCGCAACCTCCCGGGTCAGAAGGACGTCCCTCCGGACCAGTCCGTTATTGACCGCCTTCCCGTATCCGATGACCTGGGGAACGGAGATCCCACGCTCGGCGAGTTTTCGGGAAATCCGCCCCTCTTTACAGGCGGTTCCGCCGCTAATGCCTTTGAGAAGAACGGCGATGCCGCTGTAGCGCACCTCCTTGAGATAAATCCCCTGCAAATAGACAACCCTGCGTTTGGAAGATTCCTTGACCGTCTCCTCGATCCTGGCGCCGTCGTGTCGATCATTAAGCCAGGCACTCCCCTCCTCGGAGAGGTAATCCCATCGGATATCCTTAAAGGAAATTTTCGTCATCACCGTTTTTCTTGGAATACCGAAACAGGCCGGTAAATTCGCAACCTCAACGAATCCCGCCCTCTTCGACATAGAGCAGACCGATGCCGATCTTGCGCCCTGAGGCATCGGCGCCGATTATATCTCGGGTGCGATGGGTCGACTTGAGTTCTTGCCAAAAGCGGTCGACCTGGATAGAAGGCATGTCAGGGCGAGGCAGGATATCGTGAAAGGCGATCAGTCCACCGGGACGGACCAGTGGCCCGTAATCGAAAAAGTCGGCCTTTACTCCCTCATAGGTATGATCGCCGTCGATAAAAGCGAAGTCGACTGGCGAGGCGGCGAATAGCTGTCGCACCTCGGCCACCGTCTTCGGGTCATGGCTGTCCTTGCGTAGCAAATGCAGTCTCTGGCCCGGGCGGGCGAAAGCCTGATAGAAGGGGACCTTCTCTTCAGGATAGGCGCCGCCGAAATCACCCTCCGGCAAGTCGACGCTGACAATAGTGGCCCCATCAATAGTCGCCTGGGCCCAGAGGTAGAGAGTGCCGCCGCGCGCCGTGCCGACCTCGAGCACCCGCTGCGGCGCCAATCCGCAGACGGCGCGGTAGAGCTCCTCGATCTCCAGCGGGTTCTGCCGCGGTTCGATGGTCTTATAGAACCCCTTGCCCCGATAGGCAAAAGGTATGGCAAACCTTGACTCGCGAGAAAAGAGCTTCTTCTCGAGTTGGCGCAGTTGACTAAGCCCCTGGGCAAAATGACGGCCCTTCAGCATTCGATAATAGAGTTTTTTCATCATAACCACCCATAAGTATTATTGTTACGCGCCGCCTCAGCGCCCGGCCAGCACCTCGTACAGCTTTTCAGACACGCGCCGCAGATCGTGCCGGCGTTCGATCATGGCTCGCCCCGCGCCACCCAGTTGCCGGGTCAGTTCGGGCTGCGGGATGAGCCTCTCCAAGGCGGCCAACCACTGTTGTTCATCAGCTACCGCAATGCTGTTGTCAGGAGTTAGAATCTCTGCGGTGGCACCGAAGACGTTGCCCACCACCGGCACGCCGCATGCCAGGTATTGCAGGGATTTGATCGGCGACTTGCCTTGAGCATACTCCTCGTCGGCGAGCGGCAGCAGGCCTATATCGAGGCTACGAACGAAGTCAGGCTCGGCGCCGGGACGAAACGGGTGATAGTCAAAAGGGACGGTCAGTCGCGGTTTCCGTCCCGAGAAGACGGCCAGACGAGCCTGAGGAAAGCGCTCCAGCACACGCCCCAGGATCGGATCGAGCCGCTCCAGCAGAGGGACGTTGACCGGTGCCCCGGCCCAGCCAATGGTGACCCTTTCCGACGCCCTGTACTCTTTCTGTCGCCAAGCCCCCAAATCGAGTGACATGGGAACAACCTCGACCGCCTTCGAATAGCGCCGTGCGTAGCCGGCAAGGAATTCGTTCGGCGCCGTCACGACACTGGCGTGCCTGAGCCAGAGATGGAAGCGACGGCGCACCTTAAGCCGGGTCAGCCAGGAAAAGGGCTTGCCAGGGCGCGTGTAGATAGCGTCATCGAAGTCGAAGATTACTCGTCGGCTGACATCGATCAGGCGCTTGGCCAAGGAGGTGCGGATCAGGCACTTTTGGTTGAACAGCACGTCCGCCTGCCTGGCCCGATCAAGGGCGGCATTGTCGATTGCATCGCGGCGTATGAATTCGACCTCCGCCCCATGCCGACGCAGATTATCGAGATACTGGGCAAGGCGATACTTGGTGCTACCCTTTTCCAGGTCGCGGCTGACGACAGCAAGTATAAACATATCTCAGAATACTTTCGGCACGAAATAAGTTTCCACGCACGATATGCTCGTCTCAAAAGTCCGTTGTGGAAGTAGGCGATTGCAGAAAGTTATCTTCCGACTGATCAGATCAAGGGCTTCCGCGCCATAAATTCGATACTGTCACCCTTGTTGTTCAAACGGGCAAGAAAAGACAAAGGGCCCTTTAGAAGGTGCCAATGCCATGGAGTTTTGAAGGATGATCCGGGAGCATTGGCCGTGACCCTGGATCCGGTGGTCCAGGTCTTATAATGATCGAATCCCGCGAAGCGGCATAACGAGAGGATGTTGGTAGGAGTGTACAGATGCAGATGGCTGTAAGGATTTATAAGCTTCCAATCAGCGCCTAACAGGTGCCTTGTGTAACTATCCCCATTGACTGTATCGGCATAAAAGATCCCGCCGGGACGTAAAATTCTCAAACACTCCTTCATGGTCGAAAGAGGGTGGCGGAGATGTTCAAGAGTGGCATTGGTAAAAACAACATCGAAAAAGTCGTTTGGAAAACCCGCTTCCTCTACATTTCCCGTAAAGACATCCAAATTCATTTTCTCCCTGGCAAACGCGGCGGCAGCCGTGGAAGTGTCTACACCTTTAACCTGCCAGCCTATGTCACGGGCGGCAACCAACACCGCACCGGCATTACAGCCAATCTCCAGAAAATTGCCGGTTTGCCGGAAGCTCTCAAACTTTGCTAGTTTATTCCGGTTCCTTTTTCGTTTCGATTCGATCTTTTTGGAATAAAGATCTAGCCTCTTCAAAAATTGCTCCTCATTGATCTCAAAAAAATTTTCAGGCATTGGTTTAGCAAAAATCATTCCGCATGAACTACATTCATGGTATGCAGATCCTTTTGCTTTCAGGAGTTCTTTAGAATCCCAGCTGCCACATATGTCGCAGTTCGTATCTATACAGATAGGATCAGTCACTATTTTTTCTCCTCCAATCACAGATTATCCCGATACCATTCGATGGAACGTCGCAGTCCCTTATCGAACTTGATTTCCCCTTTGTACCCCAGCAGGCGTTCTCCCTTGCCGATGTCCGCCAGGCTGTCGCGCACATCTCCGGCCCGGGGAGGCCCGTACGCCGGCTCGATGGTGGAGCCAAGCAGATCCTGCAGTCGGCGGTAAAGACGATTCAGGGAGGTTCGCTCATTGCAGGCGACGTTGAACACCTCCCCCACCGCCTCGGCCGGGGCAGCGCAGGCCAGCAGGTTGGCCTCCACGGCGTTCCCCACGTAGGTGAAATCCCTGGTCTGCTCCCCGTCGCCGTTGATGGTCGGCGCCTCCCCCCGCAGCAGGGCGCTGACGAAAAGGGGGATCACCGCGGCGTATTGGGAAAAGGGATCCTGGCGTGGGCCGAAGACGTTGAAGTAGCGCAGTCCCACCGTCTCCAGGCCGTAACAGCGTCCGAACACCCGGGCATAGAGTTCGTCGGCGTATTTGGTCACGGCATAGGGCGAGAGGGGGTTGCCGATGCGATCCTCGACCTTGGGCAGAGCGGGATGATCGCCGTAGGTCGAGGAAGAGGCGGCATAGACGAACCTCTTCACCCCTTCGTCCCGAGCCGCGATGAGCATCTTGAGCGTGCCGGTGACGTTGACATCGTGGCTTGTCAGGGGATCTTCCATGGAGCGGGGCACGCTCCCCAGGGCGGCCTGATGCAGCACGAAATCCACATCGGCGCATGCCCTCCGGCATATCTCCATGTCGCGGATGTCGCCTTCGATGAAGTCGATCCGTTCGAGACAGTGTTCCAGGTTCTCCCGTTTTCCCGTCGCCATATTGTCCAGCACGCGGACGGTCTCGCCCCGCCGAAGGAGTTCATCGACGATGTGGGAGCCGATAAATCCGGCCCCTCCGGTTACCAGAAATTTCGCCATTAATCCGACTCCTTAATTACATCAGGGCTGGGCACCCGGGCTTCCTTCTTTCTGATGATCTCTTCGAAGACAGCCAGAGTCTCTTCCATGTTCTTCTGTGGAGTGAACCCGATAGAAACCCTATGAGCCGCCTTCCCCATCCTGCGCAATTTTTCAGGATCGAGGCAACGGCCGATCAGGTCTGCAAGCTCTTCGGCGCTTTTAGGGTCCTTCTGAATGAAACCGCTCTCCCCTTCCCCGACGACTTCAGCGGCACCATTAGCCGACGTGGTGATCACCGGCAAGCCGCAGGCCATCGCTTCGAGGCACACGTTTGAAAACGGATCATAAAGGGTAGGGAGAACAAGCAGGTCTCCGGCGGCGTAGTACTTTTCCACCTTATCTGTTGGACCGACAAAATGGACTCTCGTCTCCAGTCCAAGTTTCTGCACCAGGTTTTGGAACGCGGTCGGACGACCCCGCCCGACCACCAGAAGATGGGCCCTGTTACCGCGTTCACCAAGCTGGTTGATAGCTTTCAAGGTCACATCCAGCCCCTTGCGCCGCCAGTTGTTGGAAACATGCAGGATGGCGATATCGTCGTCCTGCAGGCCGAGGGACTTCCGAATTCCGCCACGAAGCGTAGACACCGTCCCAGGGTTGAACAGACCGTGATCGACGCCGTTGTATACGACGCTGATCCTGTCGGCGGAAACGCCGTAGTAATCTTGCGCGTGCTGCCGGCAGAGGTGTGAATTGGTGATGATTCTCTTCGCTCCGTTCGCGGCAAGAATTTTCCTCTCAAGCAGAACGTTCAGCAGGTGCGCTGGGTTGAACAAGTAGTTGATCCAGCGCCATGGGGCGAAGGGATAACTGATGCGCATCCAGTGTTTCTGTACCCCGTCGCCCATCCTGTAAACATCCATGGGGAAAAAGCGGGTAAGACCGAATACGATGTCGAATCCTTTCCCCCGCACGGAATGGGATGCTTTGGAATGAAATCCGAGGATTCTCCTCCATGACGGTTTCCGGGGGATTGAAATGGTATGTGTCTCGATCTCCGGCGGAATATCCGCCGCCGTCATTCCGACGGTATGAACCTGGTGACCGGAACAGTGAAGTGCCAGGGCCAGATTGACGGAAAAGCGCTCCAGTCCGCCGTGGGAGAGGGAAAAACTATGATTTACCAGTGCAATTTTCATCCGAACAACCAGCGCCACCACCAGGTCCGGGCCCAGGACCGGGCGGTTTTCAAAGACGGAAGGGTGGTTCGGCGGGCCCTTTCTTCTATGACATGCCAGGGAAAGCAGAGAAACTGCCGGCTATGTCCCGCCTGCGGGCCATACGTCTTCCAGGCCTTCCTGGTCCTTTCCGCGATGGTCCTGTTCCGGGACAGATCGCGTTCCAGCGAATGGTAGGATTTTTTCAGATCAAGGCTGCTGCGATGAACACAGTGATGCCTGCCCGGAAGGTAGAGAAATCTCGTCCCGTGGTATCGTTGCCATCTCCAGAAAAGAGCGTCTTCGTAGCCGTAATGCCCGCAGAACTGCTCATCCAAAGCGTGAAAACGAAAGAAACGGGCCCGGGAGAAAAAAAGGGTATTCAGATGGTAACCAATGTCTTCTCCCTTTTCGTTCAGACGCTTGAACTTGTAAAACGTGCGGCCGGGATTTTTCCGGGTCACGAGTTCCCTCAGAGTCTGCTCAGGCAGTTTATGGTCGAGGTCGGTGGCAAATACCTTGTCGGCCCTGGCCATAACAACCCCCAGGTTTCTAGCCCCGCCCTGATTCCACTGAATATTCTCATCTAT
Organism: Desulfuromonas sp. TF; assembly: GCF_000472285.1. Classification (NCBI taxonomy): domain Bacteria; kingdom Pseudomonadati; phylum Thermodesulfobacteriota; class Desulfuromonadia; order Desulfuromonadales; family Desulfuromonadaceae; genus Desulfuromonas; species Desulfuromonas sp. TF. The sequence continues at coordinate 50,105 of NZ_KI421414.1, read as the reverse complement.
ACGCAGGTATAGAATGTTCAGATTGATGTCTTCGGGGATCTCGACTTTAACAGGAGAACCGTCGTCGACAATGGTGAAATGTACATGATCGATGACCTCCCTGGGATAGGTGGCGTACTCACGCAAAAGCTCGGTAAGAGAGGTCGAGTTTTCCTGGTCGAAATAAAAGTAAATCACATAGGCAAGCCTGATGTGCGACCAATCGTTCTCTCTCATGCCTGCATATACATCTTTATTTGTTGCATTCTCCATACTTACCGCAGTTCTCCTCGTTTGCGTCGCCGGGCATGCAGTTTCACATCGTGGCGAGCGATCCGGGCGTTCTTGGTCAGAATTTTTCTGGCCAGCGACTTGCCCTTTCGATCCAACTGTCTCTGGCCAAGATAATTAAGCAGAAAAAACATCTTATCGCTCTTGCTGATGCAGGGGAAACGGAGACTCGAATAAAACAACTGACCGAGGTCCTTCACCACAAATCGTATCGGCACTTCCGGCCGGTGTTGAACGCGCTGCAAGTCAAGCAGATAAAGATTCCCCGTCTCGTCAATAAAAAAATGGTTAAGGTAAAAATCCTGGTGATTCATCCCTCGGTCGTGGAAACGCCGCGCCAACCGGGCAAGATCACATATAACCTTTCGCTTCTCTCCACGCTTCGAGCTGCGAGGAGCTGCGGACCACTCGCGCTCAATAAAGGCATCGAGCGGCTCTGCCCCGTAGAGTTCTTCGGTCAGAGTGAAGGAGCCTATTTCCAGGTTCAGGGCCCGCCTTTCACCATATGCGATCGGCGTGATCGTCGGCAATCCCGTCTCCCGGACAAGTCGGATGCTTTCCCATTCTTCCCAAGCTCCGCGGGCTGGCAGCTTGAAGCGGCTCAGACGCTTGAGGAACTCGACACGCTGAAGACGATTCCGTTTCAGGTAGAATGCGCGACCGTCGAGCTCGAATCGATAAACCGAACGCCCCCGCTTATGACAGATCCGGGTCCCGCCGGTAAATTCCATGAAGGCATCGAAGCTGGTAAGCCCGGCTTTCTGCAGGAGGGGATAAGCATCGGCCGCAACCACCATTCCCCCCTTCTCGATCATTTCGTGCATGATCGCCCCTCAATCAGGGACAAGGCAGCGCGCAGAACCCTATCAATGTCTATGCTGTGTCCGCACTCGTCGTCCCGTTCACAAGCTTTCTTCAAGCAGGGGGAGCAGTCCAGGGGGGCCTGCAGGCGGATGTGGTCTTTCCCCTGCGGGCCGTTCCGCTCCGCGTCGGTGACCCGGAAGAGGGAAACGGTCGGCGTGCCCACTGCGGCCGCGATATGGATCGGACCGGTATCTCCTCCGATCACCAGGTCGGCCCGCTCAAGCAGGGCAGCCAGTTCCGTCAGCGACCCCCTCGGCCATATCGCCGCCCGCTCCCCGGAGGCCTCATGGATGGACGCGACGGCGACCCGCTCCTCCTCGCTGCCCCAGGTCAGAATGGGCCGGCACCCTTCGAGACCGCACAGCGCGCCGGCAAGCTCGCACCAGAGATCGAGAGGCCACAGCTTCGTCTTCCAGGTGGTGCCGTAATGAAGAACGACGAGGGTCTTCCCGGACATTCCTCTCTCGTTCAGCATCTGCTCAATCACCGAACGGGCCTTGCCGTCGATGGGCAGGGGACCGGCTGCGGGAGGCTGGGTCCCGCCCGGGAATGCCTTCCGGGCAATCGCCAGCGAACGATCGGTGATGTGATGGTTTTCCGTTCCCAGGGCGACTTTTCGATTGGTGGCCAGCAGGTTAGGGCATTCGCGAACACCGTCCCGGTCGAAACCAAAACGATGGGGAGCACCGGTCAAAAGAGTAAACAGGGCGCTCTTGCTGTTTCCCTGCAGATCGAGAACCACATCGTAGGCTTCCCGCCGCAGTCGGCCGGCGATCTCCAGGGACCCCCGGATTCCGGCGCCCGGTCCATCTAGCCGCCAGGCCCGGGTGCGCAGTCGGTGCACCTTGCGGATAAGAGGGTGCCCATCAAGCAGCGGCGCGAAGGATTCCTCCATCAGCCAGTCGATCTCCATCTCCGGATCGGCGCTCTTGAGCCAGGCGAGCACCGGCAGCGCATGGACGACATCGCCGAGGGCGCTCACCTTGACGATCAGTACCTTCATCCTTCCCTCCCCAACAACTGGCGGGCTCCGGCAAGGACGTCTCCGACGGAAACCGCCTCCATGCACCGGTGGTCGGTGGGGCACTGGCGCAGCAGGCAGGGGGCGCAGTCGATCTCCTTGCGGATAATCCGGCAGTTTTCAGCCAGGGGAGAGGTGGTGGTATGGTCGGTGGGACCGAAAATGGCCGCAATGGGGATACCGAAGGCCGCCGCCACATGCATCGGGCCGGAATCGTTGGTGACCATCAGCCGGCACAGAGAGAGAACGGCCATCATCTGACGGACTCCCGTTCGGCCGATAAGGTTCAGCGGACGCGACGACATGTCCGCCTCGATATCCCGACCGATTTCCACCTCTCCGGGACCACCGGTGAGCACGACGCGAATTCCGTATTCCCTTGCCAGGCAATCGCCGACTTCAGCGAAACGCTCCGGGATCCAGCGCTTGGCCGAGCCGTAAGCCGCCCCGGGATTGATGGCGACGAACTCCCCGTCCCCCAGCGTTTTCCGGGCCCAATCCAATTCTTCCGCGGTGCACCGCAGCCGAAGCGCGCCTTTCCCGCCCCGGATCCCCACGGCCTCCAGCATGTGAAGATAATAGGCCGTATGATGCAGACGTTTCTCCGCCTCGCCCATTGTCACGCCGTGAGTCAGAAGAAGACGGCGGCCGTCGGTACGATATCCTGCCCGCCTCGGAATTCCGGCCAGAACGGCGATCACCGCCGCTTCTACCGCATTCTGCAGCAGCACTGCCAGGTCGAATCTCTCGCGGCGCAATTCTCCGGCAAAGCGAAGCATCCCTCGGGCTCCTCTGTGCGCACCCTTTTTATCAAACACCACGACACGGTCGCAATCGGGATGATGTCGAAAGAGTTCGGCCACAAGAGGATTGGCCGTCACCACGATCTCGGCCCGGGGGAAAGTGGCCCGGATCGCTCCCATGGCGGGAGTAGTCATGACGGCATCGCCGATCCAGTTGGTCTGGCGTACAAGAATTCGTTCTATGTTCGAAAAATCGAGGGATTTCAAAATTCTATGTAAAGGTAAAAGGTTCAAGATTCAAGATTCAAGATAAAAGGTTTTCCTTTAACCTTTATCCTTTAACCTTTCTCCTCCTGGAATTCTTCCGCCTCATCGATGAGCATCACCGGGATGTCGTCACGGATCGGATAGACCAGACGACAGCTGTCGCAGACGATGCTCCCCTCGTCCTCTTTCAGATAGATGTCCCCTTTGCACTTGGGACAAGCCAGAATACTCAGTAGTTCTTTCGATATGGCCATTTTTCTTCCTTATTCGATCAGTGAATCGAGAGCCCTTTCGAGGTCGGCCGGTTCAAAAAAATCGAGTTTCAGAGATACTTGATAGCAGGGGAGTGAAAAAGCATCGCTTGCCAGTTTAACACCGTCCTTTTCCGTGGTCACCAGAAAATCGGCCTCGCCGGCGACCTTTTCCAAATGATAGAGTGTTTCCTCATTGTATGCGGCGTGATCAGGAAACGAAACGGTATTCACCAGACTGAGACCGGCAGATGTCAGGGAAGCAAAAAACCCCTCGGGATCAGCAATACCGGCAAAAGCGACGCCCTTCTTATCGGCCAGATGAATGAGCGGGATGCTCTCACCGCGCAGAGAGATCGCCAGGGCGTCGAAGGCGTGGCGACAGCGGACTAGCGGCTTTCCATGCCGAAAAAGGAATTTTTCATCGCCCTGGCTGCGGGTGAGCACCAGCAGGTCGCCTCGCTCCAAAGCCGAGGGAAACTCCCGCAGCAGGCCCGCCGGCAGAACTCTGTGGTTTCCCATAGGACAACGGGCATCGAGAAGGACGATATCGAGATCGCGCTGCACGGCTAGGTGCTGAAATCCATCGTCAAGGATGACGATCTGGGCGCCGAAGCGCTCCACAGCCAGACGGACTCCGGCGGAGCGGCGTGGGGCGGCAAGGACGACAGCTCCCGGATTGCGCCGGGCCAGAAGAAGCGGCTCGTCTCCGCAGATCTCCGGAGACAGGAGGGGATCGTCGCCGGCACTGACCACGGCGACATCCCGCACGCGCCCACGGTATCCCCGGCTCACCACGGCCACCTTGCGCCCCCTGTTCTGGAAATACCTGATCAGATGATCCGTCATGGGGGTCTTGCCTGTCCCTCCGACCGAGAGATTGCCGACGGAAACAACAGGGACTCCGGCGCGATAGGAAGAAAGGACCTCCCGGCGGTAGAGCCACACGCGGACAGATGCGATGATGCCGTAGAGCCATCCAAGGGGGAGCAGCAAAGACTGGAGCAGCCACTGCCCGGGACTTTTCGGCCCCTCAAGAACCAGCCGTCGATGCCATGCGGTCACACGGTTCATCGCCTTATCTCAGAACGCGGCTGATCACGGCAAGGGTATGGGCGGTAGCGCCGCTGTTCCGCTGCAGCAGGTCAAATCCGGCCTCGCCCATGGTGCAGCGCATTTGAGGGTTCCCGATCAACTCCCGGAGAGTGCCGAGGAGTTCCTTGTCATCGGCGACCCCGATCCCGCCCCTCACCTCGGCGACGAGACGGGAAATTTCCTTGAAGTTGTGCATGTGAGGGCCGAACAGGACAGGCTTTTTCAAAAGACAGGCTTCCAGGATGTTGTGACCGCCGATGTTCGCCAGGCTGCCGCCAACGAAAACCACATCGGCAGCGGCATAGAACTTGAGCATCTCACCCAGCGTATCCCCCAGAAGAACCTCTCCGGCCCGGAGCGGATTACGGCTGGATTCGATCTCGCTGCGCAGAACGTAAGGGAGCCCGCATGTGGTCAGCATATCACCCACCGCCCGGCATCTTTCAGGATGCCGGGGGACCAGAATCAGAATAAGATTCTCCCCTTCCGCCACCAGGTGCCGGTAAACCTCTATGATGATCTCCTCTTCGCCGGCATGAGTGCTCCCCGCCACCCATACGGTAGTCCCGGAGGGAATCCGATAAAGATCCTTCAGGGTGTCAATGGCGGTCCGGTCGGGAGCCGATGTCTGCATGTCGAACTTGAGGTTCCGGGTGACTTCCACTCTTTCTTCAGGGGCGCCCATGAGTCGAATACGTTCGGCGTCCAGATCGGTCTGCATGCAGAATGCGGAAAATCTCTGAAGCAGAGGTTGCAGCAGTGGCTTCGCCAATTGATAGCGGGGAAAGGAGCGGTCGGAAATGCGTCCGTTGACCAGAAGAATCGGAATCCCCGCTTCGTGGGAGATTCGTACGAAGTTGGGCCAGATCTCCGTCTCCACGATGATGATCAAGTCGGGTCGCACCTGACGCAGAACCTTTCTCACCACCAGCGAAAGATCGAAGGGGAAGAAAAGACAGAGATCGACCTCCTTGATCCCCAGCGCGATGGCGTGACCCGTTTCGGTCACGTTGGAGAGCACCAGGGCGGCATCCGGATACGTTTTCCTGAGGCCTTTGAGCAGGCTTATGGCCGCCCTCGTCTCGCCGACAGAAACCGCATGAATCCAGAAAACCTTGCGACCCCGCAGCAATGCCAGGCGATCCGGAAGAAAGAAGCCGAGCCGCTCCCGAATCCCGCGCCGAACCTTACCGTGGCGCAGCCCTCTGATCAGATAAAAAGGGATCAGAAAGAATGCGGAAATCAGCAATATCAAGTCATACAGCAGATACACCGGACTTCTCCAGACGGGCCTGAGCACGTCGTACATTTTCTTCCATGGCCTGTTGCAGCCGGACACGAAAGCCTTCGGCGTCCTCTCCCTTTTGATAGACAATCGGTTCGCCGAAGGCATAAACGCCCCGGGAGAACGGATAAGGGAGAAGAAAACGGTCCCATGAAGGGAACCGATGCCCCCGGGAGCAGATAAATGCCATGGGGATCACCGCTCGGCCGGTGAGCCGGGCGAGCTGCACCACTCCGGGCTTGATCTGGTGACGCGGCCCCTTGGGACCATCGGGGGTGATGACGAGGTCGAAGGGCTCTTCGGCCAGGGCCATCATCGCCTTGAAGGCGGAGCGTCCCCCTCTGGTCGATGAACCGCGCACCGCCCCCTGTCCGAAACACTGCATGGTTCTCGCAATAAGCTCTCCGTCCTTGGAGGCGCTGATCAGGATCTTCGCCCCCGGTCCGCGATATCCCTGGACCATGAGCAGCAGCTGATCGTGCCAGAAGGCGAGAATCACATGTTCTCCTCTTTTCCAGAAGGCACGGGGGTGTTCCTCCCCGATGAACTCGATCCGGAGGAAGAAACGCAGGAATCTGATAATGCCGGCCGCCACGGGAGGAGCCAGATTCAGCAGGAGCCAGTCGCCGAAGGATTTTTTCATGTCTAATCCTGGAACTGAATCTCGTAAAGCTTCTGATAAAGACCGCCGCTCTGGAGCAGTTCCTGATGCGTTCCGGCCTGTTCGACCCTTCCCGCATCAAGGACCACGATCTTGTCCGCATGCATGATGGTCGAAAGGCGATGGGCAATCACGAACGTAGTGCGATTGCGCATCAGGTTGGCCAGGGCCTGCTGGACCATGGCCTCACTCTCGGTATCGAGAGCGCTGGTCGCCTCATCAAGAATCAGAACGGGGGCGTCGCGCAGTATCGCCCGGGCGATGCAAAGGCGCTGTCTCTGCCCGCCGGAGAGGCGTACGCCGCGATCTCCGATGCTTGTTTCGTAACCGTGAGGCAGCAGGCGGATAAACTCGTCGGCATAGGCAAGCCGGGCCGCTTCCTCGACCGCGGCATCATCCGCATCCGGCGATCCGTAGCGGATATTGTTGCGAATGGTGTCATGGAACAGAAAGGTTTCCTGATCAACCAGTGCGATGTTGCGTTTAAGACTCTCCAGGGTGATTCGGCGGATGTCACGGCCGTCGATGCGAATCGCCCCCTGCTGGGGATCGTAAAAGCGGCTCAGCAGTCCGACGACGGTCGATTTGCCCGCTCCGCTCGGTCCCACCAGGGCCACAACCTCTCCCGGGTCGGCGCTGAGAACAAAGTCCTTCAGCACGGGCTCCTCTCCATAGGAGAAAACAACCCGGTCGAAGACCACTTCTCCCCTGGCGCGTCCAATGGATACGGCATCGGGAGCATCTGAAATCTCGGGAACCTCGTCCATGACTTCGAAGACCCGCTCGGCGGCCCCCAGGGATTTCTGAATCGTATTGCCGACTTTGGTCAGACGCTTGACCGGGGTATACATCATGAGTATGGCGGCGGAGAATGAGAAAAGCTCCCCCTGGGTCATCGCCCCCGCCAGAACCCGGTTGATTCCGTACCAGAAAACGGCGGCGACCCCGAAGGACGCCAAAATTTCAACGACCGGCGCCGCAGCTGAATCGTATTTCAGGACTTTCCGCATGAATCGATAGAAAGAGAGATTTTCCTTGCGGAAACGCTGATTCTCACTCTCTTCCGTGCCGAAGGCCTTGATGACCTTGATCCCCGACATGGTCTCCTGCAGCATGCCGGTGAGACTCCCCAGCGTCGCCTGACCCCGGCGGGTATTGTCCTTGATCTTGCGGCCGATGATCGAAGCCGGAAGGACGGAGACGGGCAAAACCAGAAAGGCGAGGGTCGCCAGTCTCCAGTCGTTATAGAAGACCAGGGCCGTCAGGCCGATGAGGGTGAACCCCTCTCGCAGTCCATCCACCAGGACGTCCGCGGCGGAACGCTGCAGGATCCCGACGTCGTTGAGAATCCGGGACATGAGATTGCCCGTGGAGTTGCGGGCGTAATATCCCATGGACAAGGAGATGGAATGCTCATAGAGATCGTTGCGGATATCCTGAACCACCATCTGTCCGGCTGTCTTGATCAGATACTCCTGAACATAGCGTGAGGCGCCCTTGACGACGGCAAGACCGATGACCACCATGGGAACGATATTGACCAGGAAGGCGTTCCCGGCGGTAATGACTCTGTCGATCAGGGGCTGGACCAGTTTGGCCGCGGCCACGTCGGAGCCGGCCACCAGCAGCGAAGCCGCCATGGAAAAGAGTACCCGGGCCGCGTAGGGCCGCGAATATCTCAGAAGACGACGATATATATGGATACCTTGATCTTTCACTCGGACGGTTCCTTATGCAGAATGCCCCTGCTCATCTCCGAGGCCATGCGGGCCACGCGCCGAGAGCATCCTCCTTCCCCCATCCTTTCACGGATGCGGGAGAGTCCGTGGCGGATCAGCCGACCGTATTCGGCGTCATCGACGATGCGAAGGATTTCGCCGGCTACCGCTTCGGCCGTCGCCTCCTCCTGAATGAATTCCCTGACCACCCCGTCGCCTGCGACGATGTTCGCCAGGCCGATGTGATCCACCTTCACGAGACGTTTGCCGATGGCATAGGTCAGGGGAGCCATTTTGTAGAGAATCGCCATGGGAGTTCCGACCAGGGCCGTCTGCAGGGTCACCGTCCCCGAAACCGTGATCACCGCGTCGCAGGCATTTGCCGCGTCATAGATGTTTTCCTGCACCAGGGTGATCGGAAGTGTCAGTTCCGCCAATCTGGCCTGGAAGATCTCGGGATCGAGGGAAGAAGCGACCGGGAGAAGAAAGTTGATTTCAGTCTTTTGTCGCCGGATCAATTCCGCCGCCCCGAGGATGGTATCGAAGTTATACTTGAGCTCGTTTTTGCGGCTCCCGGGAAAGAGGCCGACTACGGGGCGATCCGGATCCAGACCGTAGCTGCCGAGAAAGTCGACTCGCGAACGGCTGACGTGGACTTCATCCAGCAGCGGGTTGCCCACATATTCCACCTCGATATCCTGATCCTTGTAGAAATCAGGTTCAAAAGGGAAAATGGCCGCCAGCCGGTCGACCACCCCGGCGATCTTTTTAACCCGGCCTCGACGCCATGCCCAGACCTGCGGGCTGACATAGTAGAGGACAGGGACATGAGCCTTTTTCGCCGCTTTGGCCAGGCGCAGATTGAAATCGGGGAAATCGATGAGGATAAGCACGTCAGGCCGCCGCTCCCCGTTCAGAATCCCTTTCAACCGATTAAACGCCCTATAAATGGTCGGAAAGTGACCGGCCACTTCCACCAGTCCCATGACGGCCAGTTCTTCGCCGGGAATGAGAATTTCGCACCCGGCCGCCTCCATGAGCCGGCCGCCTACACCGAAAAAAGACAGCCCGGGGTCAACCTCCCGGGCGGCCTTGATGAGGTTAGAGCCATGGAGATCCCCGGAGGCTTCTCCGGTGACGATCAGGGCCTTTCGACGCTGATCCATATTTTTGACGCCTGTTTTCATTCTTGAGTATAGGTCGCCCTGCGGGCGTCTCTACAAGGCCCCCAGGATGACGTCGCAAATCCTGTCGATCTGCTCCCCGGTCAGTTCGGGGTACATGGGAAGCGACAGAACTTTTCCGGCGACATCCTCGGTGACAGGCAGGGAGACCCCGGCCCACTCCTCTTGATATACCTCCTGCCGGTGCAGGGGGATCGGGTAATAGATGGCCGAAGCGATGCCTTTCGAGTTCAAGGCCTTCTGGATCGCATCACGGGCTTCGCAGAGGATGGTGTACTGGTGATAGACGTGCAGACCCTTTCCATCTTCCACCGGCGGCAGCACTCCGGACCCCTGCAGGCGGCTGCTGTACCGGTGGGCGTTGATCCGCCTCCGGCGATTGTAATCATCGATGTGCTTGAGCTTGGCCCGCAGAATCACAGCCTGCAGATCGTCCAGACGGCTGTTGTAACCTATGACGGCATGATGATATCTCTCGCGGCTGCCGTGATTGCGCAACATCCGCACCGCCTCGGCGGCGGCGTCGTCGTCGGTGATAATCATTCCTCCGTCGCCGAAACAGCCAAGGTTCTTGCTCGGGAAGAAGGAAAAACAACCCAGATCGCCAAACGCTCCAGACTTTTTGCCGCCGTACTCGGCCCCGAAGGCCTGCGCGCAGTCTTCCACCAGCTTGAGACCGTGTCTGCGGCACAGCGCGGCAATGGGAGTCATATCGGCAGGTTGCCCGAAAAGATGAACGGGAAGGACGGCCCGGGTCCGTTCGGTGATCGCCGCCTCGATGAGATCCACATCGATATTGAAGGTCTGAGGATCGATATCGACGAAAACAGGATGGGCGCCCACATAGGAGATCGCCTCGGCGGTCGCGATGAAAGTGAAAGGAGAGGTGATGACTTCGTCCCCCTCGCCGATCCCCGCGGCCCGCAGGGCGAGATGCAGAGCATCGGTCCCTGAGGCGACGCCGATGGCATGCCTGATCCCGCAATAAGCAGCCACTTCCTGTTCCAGTGCGGCGCCGTTGGGACCCATGATGAACTGGGTCGTTTCAAGCACCTGCCGGAAGCCCCGTTCGATTTCCTCCCGGAGCGACTCGTATTGACCCTTTAGGTCAACCATTGGGATATTCATCGTAAACCGTCCTTCAGTTGAATTGGTTAAAAACAGGTGAGGCGTGAGAAATGAGGGGGAAAACCATTACGCCTCACACCTCACGCCTTTGCGCCTGAAGCCCCGATTTTCCAGCTAGAGTTTTCCGTTGATCTGCAGAGCCAGTTCCAGAGCCCGCTTGCCGTCTTCCCCCGTAACCACCGGAGCGGTACCGTCCCTGACCGCATCGACGAAGGCCCTGATTTCGGCTAAAAGAGCATCGCTCTGTTCGAAGCTCTTTTCTTCCATGGAGACGTTGGGCAGCCCAGGAACCGGCACGCCGCCGTCATCTTTACGGAATATGGAGATCTTGCGGGCCTGATAATCGATGGAAATATAGGCATCGGACTGAAAGATCCGGATCTTGCGCACCGCATCGCGGCTGACACGGCTTGCCGTAACATTGGCCACACAGCCGTTTTCGAATTGAAGCCGGGCGTTGGCAATGTCGACTTCCTCCGAAAGCACCGGAACTCCCATCGAATTTACCAGCTTGATCGCCGAAGGAACCATGCTCAGGATAATATCGATATCGTGAATCATAAGATCGAGAACGACGGTGACGTCCGTCCCCCTTGTCTTGAAGGGTGCCAGTCGATGAGACTCGATGAAAAGTGGGTTTTTCAGAACACCTTCCAGAGCCAGAACCGCAGGGTTGAAACGCTCCAGGTGCCCTACCTGGAAGACCAGACCACGATCCTCAGCCAGCCTGATCAAGTGATCCGCCTCTTCCACGGACTGGGTGATCGGCTTTTCCAGAAGGATATGGCAGCCGGCCTCCAGGCATTCTTTGGCCACGGGATAATGATACTGCGTCGGAACCACGATCGATACAACATCGACGGAATCGAGTAACTGGCGATAATCGGTGAAAGCGGCCGTGCCCACCTCGGCGGCAACCTCTTCGGCCCGCTCCCGGCTGGCATCGACCACTCCGACAAGGTCCACATCCTCCAGAGAGGCGTATTTCTGGGCATGGAATCGACCAAGATATCCTACCCCGATAACAGCGGCGCGCAATTTGTTCATTTGCTCAACCTTCTCAAGTCATGACGCGTGACGCTTAACGCGTGACTAAAAACAAAGATAATTCTACCTGTCACGCCTCACCCCGTCACAGGTCTTTAACGCGCAATCCCCCGGTGGCTGTTGCGAATGAATTCTGTAAACATCTTCAGTTCAGGCGTTTCATCGAGTTCGGCGGTAACTTTCTCCAAGGCCTCCTCAAGGCGCAGGCCTGAACGGAAAATGAGCTTATAGGCCGTTTTGAGATCGTGCAGGGTGGAATCGGAGAAGCCCCGCCGTTTGAGGCCGACCAGGTTCAGTCCCGCTGGTTTTGCCCGGTCCCCCTGGGCCATGATGAAGGGGACAATATCCTGTACGACCACTGAGCCTCCGCTGATCATGGCATGAGAGCCGATGCGGGTGAACTGGTGAACGCCGGAGAGTCCTCCCAGAATGGCATGATCATCAACGACGACATGCCCGGCGAGCGTGGCGGCGTTGGCAAGAATAACGCGGTTCCCGACCCGGCAGTCGTGAGCCACGTGCGAATAGGCCATGAACAGATTGTCGTCTCCGATCACGGTCTCCCCTCCTCCGTCTTCGGTCCCGCGATGAAGGGTCACGAATTCGCGCACCGTATTGCGGTCCCCGAGGCGAAGGAAGGACTGCTCGCCATGAAACTTGAGGTCCTGGGGATCGGCTCCCACGGAAGCGAACTGGAAGATCCGGTTGTCCCGTCCGATCTCGGTCCACCCTTCGATGACCGAATGCGGTCCCACGGTCGTCCCCGCGGCGATGGAAACATGCTCGCCTATAACGGCGTAGGGGCCGATGGAGACTCCTTCGTCAATCCGGGCGGCGGAATGCACTATGGCTGTCGGGTGGATCATGCGTCGATATATTCCCTTAATAGCTCAAAGGTGTGAGGTGGCAGGGGAACTTGCGCTTCACGGATTTCCCCTAACGGTCGGCGAAAGTTGCCTTAAGATCTGCCTCGCAGACCAGTTTCCCTTCCACATAAGCCTTCCCGGCAAAGGCGTAGATTCCCCGACGGGTGCTGACCAGCTCCAGCTCAAATCTCAGGACGTCTCCGGGGATCACCGGCTTGCGGAACTTGACATTGTCGATCCCCACGAAATAGGTGACCTTGTCGTCACCGATGTCGTATTTTGCCCGGACAAAGGCGCCGCCGAGCTGAGCCATGGCCTCGACAATGAGGACTCCCGGCATGATCGGGTGCCCGGGAAAATGTCCTTGAAAGAACGGCTCATTGATGGTGACGTTCTTGATCCCGACGACTTTCGTGTCCCCCTCGGACTCGATGATCTTATCGACAAGCAAAAAGGGGTAACGGTGGGGAATCAGCTTCATGATTTCGACAACATTCAATTCCATGACGGTCATCCTTCCTTGATTAATTTTTCAAGCTCTTCGAGCTGACGTTTCATATGGCTGAGCTCCTTGCGCATTTCGGGCAGCCTGGTGAAGCTCATGGTGGCTTTGAGCCATTCCTTATGAGGTATGGCGGGAAGGCCTGATAGAAACTGGTTGTCATCAACGTGGTTGGTCACTCCTCCGCGGCCGCCGATGGTGACATTGTTGCCTATTTTGAGATGCCCCGATGTCGCCGCCTGACCGCCGAAGGTGCAGTGATTTCCGATTTCGGTGCTGCCCGCGATTCCCACCTGCGAGACGAGAATCGAATCCTCGCCGATGACAACATTGTGAGCGACCTGCACCAGGTTGTCGATCTTCGTCCCTCGCTTGATACGTGTGACCCCGAGGGCCGCACGGTCGATGCAGGTGGCGGCGCCGATCTCCACATCGTCTTCGATGATCACGATTCCTATCTGCGGGATCTTGTAGTATCGCGATCCGTCGGGAGCAAAGCCGAACCCGTCGGCGCCGATGACCGCCGAAGGTTGAATGATGACCCGATTGCCGATCCTGCATTGCTCCCGCACGACGACACCGGCGTGCAGGGTACATTCCTCTCCAACCACCGCATCGTCATAGAGAACGACTCCCGGATAAAGAATCGTCCCCAGTCCTACTTGGACATTTTCGCCGATCACGCAGCCGGGATGAACGGTAACCCCTTCGCCGAGCGTCGCACTGGCAGCAACAATGGCCCCCTTCATGACCCCTTTCGGTTCAGGCCGACGCACCATAAGAAAGGTGAGAATCTTGGCGAAGGCGAGATAGGGGTTGCGGCAGACGATCAGCGAAAACCCTGGAGCTTCAATGCCCGGAGAGACGATGATGGCCGAGGCCCGGCAGTGCTCGATCTTCGCCAGATATTTGGGATTGGAGATAAATGTGATATCCCCTTCCCGGGCCTCGTCAATGGAAGCCAGGCGCAGGATTTCCAGATCTCCGTCGCCGACGACCGTCCCCCCCGCCAGTTCGGCCAGTTCTTTTAGCAGCGCCACGCTCCCCCTCCTACTTAGTCGATTCGGTGGCGAACCTTGCATCATAGGCCTTGATGATCCTGGCAGTGAGATCAATCTGATCATCGGCAAAAAGAATGGAACTTTCGGTTTTTTCAAGAACCAGCGTATACTTCTCCTTTACCCCGACCTCCTTGATCACCTGGAACAGCTCTTCAAGTATCCGCCGGGTGTGATCGGCATCCTGCTGCTGCAACTCTTCCTGAATGTCCTTGGTGAAGCGCTGGAATTCCTTAAGTTTCTGCTGATAATCCCGCTCCTTGTCGGCGCGGGCGGTCTCGGACAGGAGAAGGGCCTTCTTTTCCAGTTCCTCCTTCAGCTTCCTGAGTTCCTCCTGGCGGGATTCGACAATGGTTTCGTATTCCTTGACCTTGCCTGAGATCTTCTCCTTGGCGGCTTTACCCGCCACGGAGAGATTCAATGCCTTCTGCAGGTCGACGTAGCCGATCTTGGCTTCAGCAGCCAGGGCCGCCCCTGCCGATGTCAGTAGCATGATGAGAGTCAAACCGATGAGTCGTTTCATAACTGTCTCCTTGTGCTGATACACTGATCAGAAAAATTTGCCGATGGAAAATTCGAACTGACTGGGCTTCTCGGTTTCTTCAGGGTCGAGATTATAACCCCATTCAAGTCGCAGCGGCCCCATGGGACTGAACCATCGGATGCCGCCGCCGACGCTGTAGCGCATGTTTGAGAAGTAATCTTCATCCTTTCTCCAGGCATTGCCGGCATCGAAGAAGAGCAACCCTTTGAGGCCCATGTCCTTGAGCAGTGGAAAAGTATATTCGAAGTTGAAATAGGCCTGTTTTTCCCCACCGATGAACTCGAATTCATCGGTCGGGACCGTTACGGTTTTTCCGGTGACGGGATCAATCTGTTCCGTCGTCCGTCGAACCTTCGGTCCGACCTCTCGGGTTTCAAAGCCGCGAATGGTGTTGATGCCGCCGAGCCAGAATCGTTCATCGAGAGGAATATCCTCTCCTCCGACCTCCTGGATATAGCCGAGACGACCGTGAGCGGAAAAAACCGTTCCCCACTTCCAGGGAAAGAAATGGCGGTGATCAATGTTGTACTTTGCGAATTTTTCCGTACCGCCCAACCCGGCGAATTCGATCGAAGCTTCGGAAACGGATCCCATCGAAGGATCTAGCCGGTAATCGGTGGTATTGCGGGTCAATGATGCGGTGATCGAAGAGATGGTGGAAGTCCCCACCTGATCCCGGATCAGGAAAGAAGCGTTCGCGTCGACATCGAAAATTTCCTTTTCCTCGTAACGATAGAGAAAGAAGGTCCTGAGATCGTACGTCAGCGGAATGCCGAGCTTTATGTTTGCCCCAACCGCTTTCTTGCTGAAATCGACGTATTCCCGTTCGGTTTTGAACACATCGAAGCCGAGAGCCAGGTCTTTATCGAGGAAGTAGGGATCGAGAACCCCCAACTGGTATGTGGTGCTCCTGCCGCCGAAGGAACCTGCCAGGTTCAGCTTAAGAGCCCGTCCGAGAAAATTTTCCTGGGAGACCGAGCCCTGGCCGATGATGCCGTCCACGGAGGAGTAGCCGAATCCGACACTGAACGTTCCGGTCGGTCGCTCCTTGACATTCACATCCAGGTCCATGTGGGCTTCGTCCGTCCCCTTGCCTGTGGTGACGTTTACCTCTTCGAAAAAACCCAGGTTGTTTATCCGGCGCCGGCTCTCCTTCACTTTGCTGGCGCTGAACAGTTCTCCCTCCACCAGCTTCATCTCCCGGCGTATGACCTTGTCCCGGGTTTTCGTATTCCCCGAGATCTGAACCCGGCCTATCACGACCTGGATTCCCTGCTCGATGTCAAAGGTCACATTGATCCGCTTCTGCTGAACATCGAGACGGGTCAGGGGAGAGACGTTCACATAGGCATAGCCCTGGTCGGCATAGAGATCATTGAGGGTAAAAACGTCCTCGCGCAACTGCTTTCGATTGAAGATGTCGCCTTCCGTGAGCTTCACCAGTTTCAGCAGGTCCTCTTTGCTCCGGATGAGGTCCCCCTGTACATCCATCTCCCCGATCTGAAACTGTTCACCCTCCTCAATTTCGATAAGCAGATCCATGCTCTGCTTGTCTTCACGCAGCGTCACCAGGGGCTGTTTGACCTTCACCTGTACATAGCCGTCGT
Source organism: Desulfuromonas sp. TF (assembly GCF_000472285.1). Lineage (NCBI taxonomy): Bacteria > Pseudomonadati > Thermodesulfobacteriota > Desulfuromonadia > Desulfuromonadales > Desulfuromonadaceae > Desulfuromonas > Desulfuromonas sp. TF. Next base: position 33,994 of record NZ_KI421414.1, on the reverse strand, counting down.
TGTAATACTGATCGGCGATGATCTCCAGATCGTTCTCCAGGACTTCCTGTTTATAAGTGCCCCGCCCCGTGAGCCAGGAAAGGAACCAGCGTTCCTTGGTTTCAATGACTTTTTTGAGCTGCCGGTCGGTGAAGACCGTATTCCCTTCGAAGCGGATATCACGGATCAGAACCTTGTCGCCCTCCTTGACGTCAAAGGTAAGCGTCGCTTCGTGGAGATCATTGATGTCGATCTTCGAGCTGATCTCGACCGCATGAAATCCTTCCTCGATGTAAGCCTTTTTGATCGCCTCACTGCTTTTTGCGACTTCTCTGGGGCTATAGATTTCGGGGGTGCGGATGGTGACCAGTTCCCTCAGCTTTTCGGTGGAGAGTTCGTCGTTTCCGGAATACTCGATGTTCCGGATCAGAGGATATTCGGTGAGCCGAAAAATCAGAGTACCGGCCCCGTCGCTCTTTTCGAACTCGGCGGACACATCTTCGAAACGGCCCAGCTTGTAAATAGCCCGGATATCCCGGTCGATATCCTCGTCCGAAACGGTCTGGCCGGCCTCAATGGAAATGACCGAACGGATTGCGCTTCGCTCCACCCGCCGATTTCCCTCGATCACAACTTCGCCGATGGCATACTCCTGTGCCATGGAAATACCCGGCAACAGATGCATCGCCACAATCAGTGCCGTGAAAACCCTCTTATACATGCAATCGAAAACTCCGCAGAAAAGATTCTGAATTGAAAGGGCGCATTATAGGTCAAAGCCCATCAGGGGCGCAAATCAAAACTAACGGGTCCGTTAATCCAGAAAACGCCCGTCCGCCATGTGCACTATCCGGTCAAGACGTTTTGCCAGTGTTTCACTGTGTGTCACAATGACCATGGTCAGTCCGCGGGTCTGATGAAGCTGGTGAAGCAGGCGATAGATTTCATCGGAAGTGCCGCTGTCCAGATTCCCGGTAGGTTCGTCGGCCAGCAGCAGACGGGGCGACATGACCAGCGCCCGGGCAATGGCCACCCGCTGCTGCTCGCCTCCGGAAAGCTCCCCCGGCTTATGGGTCAGTCGATGACCGAGTCCCACCTCCTCCAGCAGACTTTCAGCCTTTTCGGCGGCTTCCTTTTGATCCTGGCGGGCGATAAGGGCCGGCATCATGACATTTTCCAAGGCCGAAAACTCGGGCAGCAATTGATGGAACTGGAAAACGAAGCCGATGGTCCTGTTCCGAAAGGCATCGAGCGCGGCCCCTTTGAGGGTGAAAATATCCTTCCCCTCGAACAGGACAGTCCCGGAGGTTGGGTGATCAAGGCCGCCGATGATATGCATGAGCGTCGTCTTGCCGGCTCCGGAAGCACCCACGACAGCCACCCGTTCGTTTTCACGGATGATCAGATCGATGCCATCGAGAACCTCGACCCGCCCCCGGCCGGAAGCGAAACCTTTTTTCAGATCTTTGACTTCAATCACTCTTTACCCCTTGTGAAGCGTACCCGCTTACCTCGCACCCCTCTCGGATTTTATTCGTACCGCAACGCCTCGGCCGGGTCCATCCGGGAAGCTCTCCAGGCCGGATAGATGGTGGCGAGCAGGCTGATGGTCATGGCTACGAGCACCACCGCCATGACATCCGAAGAGTTAACCACTGAGGGGAAATTCTCCATGCCGTAGACCGACTGGTCAAAGATCTTGACGTGAAACAGATTCTCCAGCTGCTTGATGATCGGATCGGCATTCTTCGCCACGATGAGGCCCAACATCGTGCCGAGAGCGGTTCCCAGGGTACCGATGATGAACCCTTCCAGAACGAATATCTTCATGATGCTCTTGGCATTCGCTCCCATCGACCTGAGAATGGCTATGTCCTTATGCTTTTCCATCACCACCATGATCAGGGTCGTGGCGATGTTGAACGCCGCCACCAGAACGATAATCCCCAGGACGATGAAAAGACCGAGCTTCTCCAGGCGCAGAGCCGAAAGAAAGGAGCCGAAGAGATCTTCCCACGAGCGGACCACGAAAGGATAGCTGAAATCCTGACGCAGGGAGGATGCGACCGGTTTGGCGTGGTCAAAGGAATCGACCTCCACCTCCACCCCCGTCACCTGATTCTCCTCTCCAAGAAAGACTTGGGCTTCGGACAGGGCGACATAGGCAAAATAGGTATCGAGAAAACCTCCCCGATGGCGGGAAATACCGACCACCCTGAAGGGCTTCATCTTGGGGATCATGCCGAAAGGGGTGATGGTGAACATGGGAGGAATGACGTTGATCGTCTCGCCGACGGCGACCCCCAGCGACGTGGCGGTATCGATGCCGATGACAATGCCGGGCCGGGTCGCTTCGGAGTCGAAGAGCAGATCTTCGACATCACGGTCGCCCACCGTCAGGAATTTCTGCTGGAAAATTTTATTGCCTTCTTCGATCCCCTTGACACTGACCGCTGCCACATTGCGGTTGGAGAGAAGCATGGCTTCCTTGGAAACGAAGGGGGTGGCGTCCAGCACGTGCGGCGCGGCCTTGACCCTGGAAATCGTTTCCTCGTAGTCGGCCATGTCTTCCCCATGTTTCTGGATAAGAACATGGGGAATATTGCCCAGGATCTGCTGCCGCACGCCGTCGTGGAAACCGGTCATGACCGCCAGCACGACGATCAGAGCCGCCACGCCGAGAGTGACTCCGGCAATGGAAATAAAGGAAATGACGGAAATAAAGGTCTGCTTGCGCTTGGCCCGCAAGTACCTCAAGCTGACGAAAAGTTCGTAACTCATAAGATCTCGTGAGGGGTGAGGGTAAGGAGAAAAAACGAGGAGCGAGGACAAAAAGATTTGGCGCCTCACTCCTCACGCCTCACTCCTCACCGTGTCTCCGGCCGCAGTTGGGGAAAGAGAATGACGTCGCGGATAGAAGCCGAGTCGGTCAACAGCATGACCAGGCGATCGATGCCGATCCCCTCCCCGGCCGTAGGCGGCAGTCCATGCTCCAGCGCGCGGATATAATCCGCATCCATGGCATGGGCTTCCTCGTCACCCGCTTCCTTCTCTTCCAGCTGCCTGAGAAAACGCTCTTTCTGATCAAGAGGATCGTTCAGCTCGGAGAAGGCGTTGGCCAGCTCCCGCCCCACGATGAACAGCTCGAAGCGGTCCACCACCTCGGGATTGGCTTCGTTCTTTCGTGACAGGGGAGAAATTTCCGTCGGGTATTCGGTAATGAAGGTAGGGTTCCAAAGATTCGGCTCGGCCACCTCGTCGAAGATCTCAGTCAGCAGCTTGCCGTGGCCGATATTCCGGTCCACCTCCAGACCCAGAGCCCCGGCGTATTTCAGGAGCTTCTCCCGGTCCTCCAGATCCGCGGCGGCAATGTCTCCGTACTTCACGATCGCCTCCCGGACGCTCAGCCTGTCCCAGGGGGGTGTCAGATCAACCTCCTTGCCGCCGTAGGTGAATTTGAGTTTCCCGACCACCTCCCCGGACACATGACAGATCAGCTCCTCGGTGAAGTCCATCAGGTCCTTGTAGGTGGCATAGGCCTGGTAGAATTCCATCATGGTGAACTCGGGGTTGTGCTGAATGGAGATTCCCTCGTTGCGGAAATTGCGGTTGATCTCGAACACCCGCTCGAAGCCCCCCACCACCAGGCGCTTGAGGTAGAGCTCCGGGGCGATACGCAGAAACAGGTCCATCTTCAGGGTGTTGTGATGGGTGACGAAAGGCTTTGCCGTGGCGCCGCCGGCGATCGGCTGCATCATCGGAGTCTCCACCTCGAGAAAGTCACGCTGCTGCATGAAATCGCGGATGAGGCCGATGATCCGGCTGCGCTTCAGAAACACTTCCCTGACTTCCGGATTGGCGATTAGGTCGAGGTAGCGCTGCCGGTAGCGGGTTTCGACATCGGTCAGGCCGTGCCATTTCTCAGGCAGCGGCTGCAGGGATTTGGTCAGAATTCGGATGGCGTCGGCCCGCAGCGACAGCTCTCCCGTCTTGGTGCGAAAGGGGGTGCCGGAGAAGCCGACGATGTCTCCGAGGTCGAATCTGCGGAACTGATCGAAAGACTCCTCCCCCACCCTGTCCCGGGCGACGTACACCTGCAGAAGACCTTTCCGATCCTGTACCTGAATGAAAGCGGCCTTGCCGAAATCGCGCCGGGCCATGATCCGTCCGGCCAGGATGTAACGCGCCGCACAATCCTCCAGATCTTCCTGTTCACCATGCGCCGCCACTACATCGGCGGTCGTATGCTCGGCGGCAAAATCGTTGGCGTAGGGGTTGATTCCCTGTTGACGCAACTCCTCCATTTTGGACCGGCGCTGCAGAAGGAGTTCGTTGAGTTCTTCCATTTATTCCAATACCTTTCATCCCCGGATTCGACGGGTTGATACCATATACTCCGAGGCGGGGCAAGTCAAGGGAAAGCTGCAAGCTGCACGCTGCAAGCTATAAGCTGTAAGCTGTAAGCTATAAGCAAAAACCTATGAGTTTAAAGGTTCAGCTTACAGCTTGAAGCTTAGAGCTTACAGCTTGATTTTCGATTATTTCCGGCTAAGCAGATAGGCTTCGACGAAACCCTCCAGGTGACCGTCAAGCACCGCATCCGTGTTACCCACCTCGTAGCCGGTGCGGTGATCCTTGACCATGCGATAGGGGTGCAGCACGTAGGAGCGGATCTGGCTTCCCCAAGCGATCTCCTTTTTCTCGCCGGTGAGAGCGGAAGCTTCCTCCTCTTTTTTACCAACCTCCAGTTCATAAAGCCGCGCCTTCAGCTGTTTCATGGCCGTAGCCCGGTTCTTGTGCTGGGAGCGTTCGCTCTGGCAGGCCACGACGACTCCCGTCGGCAAGTGGGTGATGCGGATGGCCGAATCGGTCTTGTTGATATGTTGTCCGCCGGCCCCGCTGGCGCGATAGGTGTCAACCTTGAGATCCTTGTCGTTGATCTCCACCTCCACCTCGTCGGAGAGTTCAGGAAAGACAAACACCGAGCAGAAGGAAGTGTGCCGCTTGGCACTGGAATCGAAGGGGGAGATGCGCACCAGGCGATGGATCCCCATTTCGGCCCGCAGCCACCCGTAGGCATAGTCTCCTTCGGCGGTGAAGGTGACTCCCTTGACCCCCGCCTCATCGCCCGGCTGGTAATCGGTGATCTCCGTCTTGAAACCCTTTCTCTCGCAGAAGCGCAGATACATGCGAAGCAGCATCTCGGCCCAATCCTGG
>NZ_KI421414.1:6460-28788 GCF_000472285.1 Desulfuromonas sp. TF | reverse complement strand
CGCCGGCGCCGGCGTTTATGCTGAAGATGGCGTTGCTGGCGTCGTGTTCCCCCGAGAGCATGCGGGCGAACTCCATACGCTCAACCTTTTTCTCGAGATCGGGGAGAAGGGAACGGATCTCCTCCAGGGTCGACTCGTCCTCGCCTTCCTCTCCCAGTTCCGCCAATATCTGGAGGTCTTCCAGCTCCTGGGCGGCGTCTTCCCAGGTTTCAACGATTTTCTGAAGCGAAGTGCGTTCCTTCAACACCTCCTGCGCCAGGTCGCCACGATCCCAGAAAGCCGGACGGGAAATCTCCGCCTCCAGCTCCGCGACTCGCTCCTTCTTGCCCTCTACGTCAAAGATACCTCCTCAGCTCATCGAGCTTGACCCGCAGGCCGTCCATGGTCTCTTTTTCGTCGCGAAACATAGGGATCTCCTCGTGTGTGATGATGGAGTGCGGATTATAGCGGCTTGAAAGGATTTGGACAAGGGCAACTTGCACGATGAAAGATCACGATTCGATTTTCAGATTTCGAAGGGCCGACCGTGCGGCATGATACCCGCACATGCCGTGAACGCCGCCGCCGGGAGGGGTGGATGATGAGCAGAGATAAACGCCGTCGAGACCGGTGGCGTAGGGATCGGGTTTGAGCACCGGACGGCCGAGAATCTGCGCCAGATCCTGAACACCGCCGTTGATATCGCCGCCGATGAAGTTCGGATTGTAGAGCTGGTATTCGGCGGCGGTGCGCGTGCAGCGCTCCAGAATCAAGTCGCGAAAACCAGGAGCAAAGCGCTCTACTTGGCTTTCGATCGCCTCGGTCATGTCGACGGTGGAGCCGCTTGGAACGTGGCAGTAGGCCCAGCCGGTGTGCATTCCGTCCGGAGCGCGGGAGGGATCAAACAGGCTCTGCTGGGCGAGCAGGACGAAGGGGCGCTCCGGATGACCTCCGCGCCAGATCTCCCGCTCGGCGACGGCGATCTCCTCCAGGGTGCCGCCGATGTGCACCGTGCCGGCCCGGGCGCAGTCGACGGACTTCCAGGGGATCGGCCCCGAGAGCGCCCAGTCGATCTTATACACTCCCGGACCGTATCGATAGCGCTTAAGCCGTTTGCGGTAATTGCCGTTCAGACGGTCTCCGGCGATCCGCAACAGCTGCCGGGGGGTTAAATCAAGCAGAACGGCCCGGGTCTGCGGAAGCTGATCAAGGGAGCGGACCGGGGTGCCCGTTTCGACCCGGCCTCCCAAAGACAGAAAATACGCCTCCAGTGCTCCGGAAATACGGCCGGCGCCGCCGCGGGGAACAGGCCATCCCACTGCATGCCCGAGCAGGCCGAGAACCAGGCCGACCGCCGCCGATGCGGGGCGATCGAGGGGAAGAAAAGAATGGGCCGCCATCCCGGCCAGCAAGGCACGGGTACGCTGACAGGTAAAGCGGGAGTTCGCCAGAGATTCCGCCGAGCGGACCGCATGGCGGGCAAACCGTGCAAGAAGGAGCGGATGCCGGGGCACGTGAGGAGGAGCGAGAATTTCCCCGCCCAGCTGCGGCCATCCATCAACCAGCGGCCGCATCAGCTCCTGGTAGGCTGCGGAGTCGCGGCCCAGGTTAATACCTGTCTCTACAAGGGAGCGCTCCAGGAGAACGGCGGAGCCATCATCGAGCGGATGGGCCAGAGGCGCCGGCGGATGTATCCACTCAAGACCGTGGTCGGCCAGGGGAAGGGAGGAGAAACAGGGGGAGCCGACCCCCAGGGGATAGACGGCGGAGCAGACGTCGTGGGTAAAACCGGGAAGAGTCAGCTCCGCCGACCGGACTCCGCCGCCGATCCGGTCCTCCCCTTCAAGAAGGGTGACGGAAAGGCCGGCGCGGGCCAGTTCGATGCCCGCGGCCAGCCCATTCGGGCCGGAGCCCACGACGATGGCGTCTGTCGGCTGAAGCGATTTCATACAGTCCCGTTTCCCTGGTCTTTAAAAAAAAAACGATAACAGGAAAAGGGGCGAGGTGGGCGGATAAACCGCGGGCGCTGCGCCCCGCACCCCGCCTTACTTTCTTTTTATCCCGCCGAAAAGAAAGTAGTGTTGCAATGAAAACGACCGTTTGAAGATAGTTGCCTTCTCGCCCGGATGGGACAGCCTCGTATGCGGTTTCTGTTTGTCGGGCCGGGATTTTGCCCGCGGCTTCCTTCGGATTCCACCTCGCGATGGACACCCTTGCCGTCCGGCTAGCGGTTCCCGCCATCAGGGTCCGCAGGGGACTTTCACCCCCAAGTCATCCGATCACCACCACAGCGACCGGAACAGCGCCAGTCACGACGCTACGCGCCATGCCTGGCGCACCAACGGAAAAGGGGCGGCTATACGGCCGCCCCTTTATCGGGTCACTTCCTTCTGATGCCTTCACAAAACCTCAGAGGATGGCAAAGCAAAAATTTCGTCCAACAAGGCTTGGTAGTTTTTCAGGGGCGAAGGCATACACCAGGCATGTCGAGGTACTGAAAAAACGTCATAACGCCGTAGGGCGGACTTTTTGCGAGGCCATCACTTCTGGCTCATCACTTCAAGGATTCTGTTGCTCCTCTCGAGAAAGGATTCCATCCGCTCCTTGTCGAAAGCCTGATGGGTGAGCATGGCGAGATCGTAGATCTGCTCAATCAGCATTCCGGCCTCGTCCCTGCGCCCGGCCTCCTCCATCTTCAGGAGGTTCTTTACGACGGGACTGGCCGAGTTCACCAGCAATGTATGATCCTTGAAGAGATCGCCGACATCCTTCCCCATCATCCGGGTCATTTCCTTGAAGCGGCGGCTCTGCTCGGAAAGGAGAATCATCCCGGGGACGGAGGCGTCCTTGAGGCTCTCCACCCGGATGGTCAAACCCTCCTTGTGGAGACCGTTCTCGAAAGTCCCCTTGATCCTTTCCTCGACACTCTCCTCCCCTTCCTTCTCGACCAGTTTCCTGGTCTGATCGTCTTCGATGAGATTCTCGGTGACATCCGAGTCGACCCGCTCGAAACGCACCTCGGAGTTCTTCATCTCCAGGTACTGGATGAAATGGCTGTCGATGGGGGTATCGAGAACGAGCGCCTCCAGCCCCTGACTCTTGAAAAGCTTCAGATAGGTCGTCTGCGCGGCTTCATCGTTCGTATAGAAGATCTTGTTCTCGTGGCGCTCCCTGGCCCGTTCCAGATATTCGGGAAGAGTGACGTATTCGGAGTCGCCGGTTGAGCGATAGATGACCTGGTCCTTGACCTTGTCGAAGAACTTGTCGTCGCGCATCATACCGAATTTGACAAAAGTGTGAATGTCCTCCCAGATCCCACCGAATTCCTTACGATCTTTTTTGGCGAGTTCGTTCACCTTCGCCGCCATCCGACTGCTGATCACTTCCTTGATCTTGCGAACCTGGGGCTCGTTCTGCAGGTAGCTGCGTGAAACGTTCAGAGGCAGATCAGGGGCATCGAGACAGCCCTGCAAGGGGCTAAGAAACTCAGGGATCATTTCTGGGCAGTTGTCGGTGACGAAAACCTGATTGCAGAAGAGTTTGATGTGGCTTTTGGTGACGTCGAACTCGGTGGTGAGCCTGGGGAAATAGAGAATCCCTTTGAGATTGAAGGGAAAATCGATGTTAAGGTGAATCCAGAACAACGGCTCGTCGGCGAGAGGATAGAGCTTTTTGTAAAACTCCCGGTATTCCTCCTCCGTCACTTCGCCGGAGGTTCTGGTCCAGAGGGGGTTACGATCGTTGACCTCATCCCCGGCCAGACGGATGAGGACGGGCAGGAAGTTGCAGTAGCGCTTGAGGACTTCGCGCAGGCGAACCGGATCGAGAAATTCCTTCTCGTTGTCCTCGAGGTGCAGGATGACTTCGGTCCCCCTGTCCTTCTTGTCGATCTCCTCCATTTCATAGCTGGTGCTGCCGTCGCAGATCCAATGGGCGCCCCTGGCATCCTTCCTGTAGGAGAGGGATCGGATCTCGACTTTTTTCGCCACCATGTAGGAGGAATAGAAGCCGAGGCCAAAATGACCGATGATCTGGTTCTTGTCCTCCAGGTCCTTGAACTTCTCGACGAAATCCTCGGCCGAGGAGAAGGCAATCTGATTGATGTATTTGCGGATCTCATCGGCGGTCATGCCGATGCCGTTGTCCCGCACAATCAGGGTCCCTGCATCCTTGTCCACGGAGATGTCGATCGCGTACTCATCGGAGAGCTGCAATCCTTCGATGAGGTTCACATGCTGCAGCTTGTGAATGGCATCCACCGCATTGGAGACCAGCTCACGCAGGAATATCTCCTTTTCGCTGTAAAGCCACTTTTTGATGATCGGGAAAATGTTTTCGGTATGGATGGAGATGTTCCCTTTCTCCATCTTCTTTTTACTTGGCATATCGGCTTCTTCCTCCTTCCAAAAGGTTATCCGGATGGAACATAGTCACCGGAGTCTGTTTTGTCAAGGTTGAAGGAAGTTCCAGTCGGCAAAGGAATGCTTGCTTGCGCCGGGGTCGAACTCGAAGATCGCTGACTCTGACAAAAAGGAAGGCACGGAATCAAAACCGCATTCGCCGGTATAGGAGAGGGAAATGCAATCGATAAGATCAGAAAAGGGAATGGCCGAAGAGCTGTAATGCAGTGAATAAACGGGAAGAATCGGGGGGCGATTTGTCGCGGGTTCGCCGAACCCCGCCACTCCACGGCCCAGAAAGACGATGCCGAAAACCAGGGGAAGAGCGACATTGGTCGTAAAATGCAGGAGCAGGCCCCGGCTGCGCCCCCAGAGTCTCTTCATCGCCGTCACGCGCGGGAACTCCCGCTCGGCCATAAGCCTCAGGAGAGAAACGATGACGACATAGAGAGCAAACAGCCCCATGACCAGATGTGAATTCATCCACCCACCTGATTTTTTAAGATTCCGTATGTAAGTATAAAGAAAACAGGAGTGATTTCCAGCGGAAAAGGCCCCTCTAAAAAAGGAGGCAACCACCCGGGTGGATGATTGCCTCCTGACGATTTTGCCGGCTCTCTACATCTCCGTGAGGAAATGTTCCTCGTATATGTCCTCAAGGGACTGCAGGTGGCGGGTCTCATCGTTGGCGATATTTTCGAACAATGCGGCCATGGGAGCGCCGGCGCACCCCTGAACCATTCTCCTGTAGAAGTCCAGGGAGCCCTTCTCCAGATGAATGGCATAGGCAAGAGCTTCCCGGCCATTGGCATTGGGACCCAGTTCCTTCTTCTCCAGAAGATAACCGAGGTTCATGGTGGGAACGGGCTTCTCGAGAGCGTGCCCCTCGACACACCCTTCCACCAGCGCTTTTTCCAGCTGGTGCTTATGCTCGAGCTCATCGAGGGCGGCATCCTTGAGAATCAGCTTTGCGGCCTTGTTTTTTACGATGCGAATCGCGTTGAGATAATTCCTGAAACCTTCTTCTTCCATCTCGACGGCCATCTCGATGGCCGCCTCAAAGGTATAACAGGCTTGTTGCTGTTCATCGCTCATGTTTATTTCCTCCGGTTCAATAGATCACGATATAGCCGTGTTTTTCAGCAATGCGGGAAATTTCCAGCACGTCGTCAATATGGTAGGAGGAGCCGTCAATCGTAAAGGCATACCCTCCTTCGGGATCCTCTTTAGCCAGACTTATCAGATATTCGAAGCTTGCCGTCTTTATCGTTTCCATCATTTTGTCACCCTTTTAGCTATTTTTCTAACATAACAGGGAGATATCTACAAGTCGTTTATGTATGTCTCAATAAATGCGAAAGGCTCTTATTCGCCGATAATCTTGACCAGCACCCTCTTGCGGCGCCGACCGTCGAACTCGCCATAGAAGATCTGTTCCCATGGCCCGAAATCGAGTTTTCCGTCCGTGACGGCCACGACTGCCTCCCGCCCCATGATCGTCCTCTTGAGATGGGCGTCTCCGTTATCCTCACCGGTATCGTTGTGCCTGTATCGATCCAAGGGCTCGTGAGGCGCAAGGTGCTCCAGCCATCGGTCAAAATCCCGGTGAAGACCTCCTTCATCGTCATTGATAAAAACCGATGCCGTGATATGCATCGCGTTGATCAGACAGAGCCCCTCCCGTATTGAACTCTCTGTCAGGCATTGAACGACATGATCGGTAATATTGATGAATCCTCTGCGTTCGGGAATATTGAACCACAGCTCTTTTCGATAGGATTTCATCTTCTTTTCCTCCATTGTGCAAGAATTGCTCTTTCTCCAAATTTCCGGATTCCTTGACTTTCAACGCGAGACTTCCATACTTTAAAAAGAGATAAAGATTAGATAATTCGGCAACATGAAGAAGGAATAACGAAAAATTGGGTTGTCAGACCCTCGCCGCCATGATAAGAATTGCAGCCCCCGTAAGCATAATTGATGTTTCGAAATCATGATAAAGCATCCTGCATCCCTATTATTTATTCTTCTGATTTTCTCCATCCTCGCCGGAGGCTGCACGGAAAAACACGGCAGCCCCCGTGGGATTGAGTCCCTTCCCGAAGCCTTCTCTCCTGCCACTTACGGGGAGCTGAAAAAGGTTTTCGCCTCCCGTGATTATGACTGGAATACGATCGAGCAGGGTGTTCCTCACCTGATTCTCGAAAGACTCCCGGCCGACCTCAACAGCATTTCCCGACTGACGGAGAAAAAACGGGTTTTCTTTCTTTCCCTACTCCCGATGGTTCTCATGGCAAACGAGGAGATCCTGGAAAAGAGGGAAATGCTGGGGCAGATTTTCCGTCTCTACGATGCCGACTTCCCCCTCGATTCCGATCAGACCGCCGCGGTGGTTTCGCTTTCACGGGAATACGGCCTGGGTGAAAACCCGCTGACGAGTATCGCCGCCCGGCGGAAACTTATGAGAAGAGTCGACATTATTCCTCCTTCCATGGCCCTGGCACAGGCGGCAACGGAGTCGGCCTACGGCACTTCCCGATTCGCCCTTCAGGGGAACAACCTTTTTGGCGAATGGACTTTTGCCCCGGGAACGGGCCTCGTCCCGAGGGAAAGGCCGGCCGATGAAACCTATGAAGTCCGCCGATTCGAAACGCTGTACGATTCGGTACAATCCTACATGAGAAACCTCAACACCCACCGTGCATACCATGGGTTCAGAGTACACAGAGCCCACCTGCGGGCCGCCGGCCTGCCGCTCCGAGGGACGGCTCTGGCCCGGGGTCTGGAAAATTATTCGAGCCGGAAAGAAGCTTACGTCGAGGATATCAGGGCGATCATCCGCCTCAACCATCTACCCATTCTGTCTTCCGCAACCCTGCGCAAGAACATCTCCTCTGTCCATTCCCCATCCGGGTCCGGATCCGGGCTGCTGGCGTCCATGGTGCGCAGCTCACGAGTCCGGCCGGTCCGTGAAAACCCATAACTGGCTGAACCAGTACCACTGCCCTGTCCCCCTTCCGGGCGCTGTCAGAGTGTACTTGTTGCGTCTTCCTGCCAGGGGGCTCACTGCCCGTACCCTGAAGCGGCCGGCATCCCCGGGAACGGGGGTGATTTCCCCTTCCTCCTGACCCTGGACGAAACAACGAAGACGGGTCAGATCGATGCCGCCCCCCTCGATTCGAATCTCCAGAGTCGGTGGGTTTTCCTCTCCAACCACTGGACTCGTCGGCGAGATCACCTGCACGGGCAGTGCCTTCATTGCCGCTTTCTGCTCAAACCCTTCAAGAGTGGCATAAGGTCCTCCCATGGGAAAACGAGGGAACACAGAAGGGTCGTTTCCAGAATACGCCACTCCCGACTGCTGCCCCAGAGCCCCCAGGAACCCGAACTCCCGGACGATCTCAACCACCTCCGGCCCATATTCCCCAAAGGGATAAGCGAAGAAGGAGGGCGCTTCTCCCAGCTCCCTTTCAAGCTTTTCCTGGGCCTCGGTTATCTCCCGCCGCACCCTCTGCCGCCATTCCCGGTCATTCTCTTTCGTTTTCCTGTTCAACAGGTAGGGATGGGACACCGTATGATTGCCCATCGCGACCCCTTCCCGGGCCAGGCTCCGCAGCTGGTCCCAATTGAGGTAGCCGGGACTTCCGACGGAGCCGGTGCTGACGAAAAGAGTGACCGGATAGCCGTAGCGCCGCAGCAATGGCATGGCACCGGTCAGAAAAGAAACATAGGCGTCGTCTACGGTCAGGACCGTGCAGCGTTCCGGCAATTCACGATCTTCCCGGATCCTTCTGACGACCTCTTCCAGAGGCAGAACGACATGCTCCTTCTCCTTGAGCAGCTGCAATTGCGCAGTAAAAACATCGAGGGAGATATTGGTGGATGGATAGCGATCGTCGCCGAAATGGTGATAGACGAAGATGTTGGCCTGACCGGCCGGGGCGGGCGAAACGGGAAGAAGGAGGGCGAAAAGAAACAGGCAGGAGCAAAGCTTAAAGATCATGGGTCACCCCGGAGTGACCGGGCCTTTCAGGACGCCGCCGCGCCTTCCTGGACCCGGCTTCGGAGATAGCGTCGGATACTGTTGCGCGCCCTGGGAGTCACCGCCCACTCCAGCCATTTGGGCAGAACCTGAGGAGTTTCGCTTCTTTCGATGGCCACTTGATCACCGTCCATGAGCCGGGACCTGAGAAGACGAGTCTGGCCGTTGATACGGGCCCGCCAGGCATGCAGTCCGAGTTCCTCGTGAATGTCGAAGGCGAAATCAAGGGCACTACTCCCCTCCGGAAGGGTCCGCATGTCGCCCAGGGGCGTGTAGACCTGAATCGAAGCGGACGCCAGACGCAGGCCTTCAGGGTCGAAAGCCGCCCCTCCATCACAGAGGGATTTCATAAGGTCCTGGAAATTGGACCTGCGGAATTCAAAACCCGGAGCTAGAACACCCGCTTCGTTGAAGCGAGCGAGTTTACGGGTGGTTATCTCGACCCGCATTCTGTATTCGCCGGCCTGGACGGTGGTTTTCAGAGCCTGGTAGCCGAATTGGGAGGGGACATTCAGATGATCCCTCAGTTTCCCGGGAATGGATGGGTAGAGCCTATGCAGGAGGCCAAGGGCCAGATAGGCATCCATGATTCGGTCTACCTGAACTTCAAGTGTGTAGAGGGTTGAAAATCCGCGGCTCATCGTTTGGGCGCCGGCGATGGAAAAACGCCGCCAATGGTCCTTGAGAAGAACGGGAATTTTATGATGTTCGAACGCATTATGGATTTCGGAACGGATCTTCCTCAGTTGGGGACCAACCTGATCCTGGACCGCCATGACGGTCCTGGCATAGCGGACGGCACGGCGGGGATAAAGGATGTTGAGCGAGAGAGCATCCAGTTCGGAAGCCACGTGTCCCATCCCCAGATGCCGGGAAAGGGGAACGTAAACGGCACGGGTCTCTTCGGCGATCAGCGACTGCTTTTCCGGATTAAGCGCGCTGATGGTCTGCAGGTTGTCCATCCGGTCCCAGAATTTGAGGCAGAGAACCCGTACATCCTTGATGGCGACCAGCAACTGCCGGCGATAGGTTTCCGCCTTGAGCGCCTCCCGGCTGAGGTTCTTGTCCGTCGCCTTGGTGAGGCCGTGGACCAGAAGCGCCACCTCGTCGCCAAAAGACGCCTCGACCTCAGCCAGGGTTACCGGCGTATCTTCCACCACGTCGTGAAGAATGGCGGCCATCACCGAAGCAAAATCCATCCAGTGGCGGGCGGCCAGGTGAGCGACCCGCAGAGGATGGAAAAAGTACGGTTCACCTGATTTTCGCAGCTGTTTCGAATGGGATCTGCGCGCTACCTCTATAGCCCGGTGCAACCCATCGATCTGGAGATCAAGATCAGCCTCGCTCAGCCCCCCGCCATAGTGGGTCACCAGTAGCTCCATGATCTCATTGATCAAGCGCTGTGCCTTGCGTTCATCCTGGGCTGGCATTCAGGTACTCCACTGAGTGATTCCGTTCCTCTATGATCTAAATTACCTTCGGCCGACATCGCCTGACCTTCCATTTTAAAGGAGAAAAGTCCGGCCATCAAGCCCGATCTGTCGGCACATTTTTCGGGTATCCGAGCATGACCGGGAAAACCTTCTTCACCCCTCCGCGCGCACAAAGGAAATCACGGGGTCCAGATGATCGATGGGTTTTTCGAGTTCCAGACTTCCCCGCCATTGCTCATCGCCAAAGGGGTAGTCGCTGCGGAAGTGGGCGCCCCGGCTTTCAGGTCGATGCAGTGCGGATTCCAGGACCAGACGCGAGACGGTCAGCATGTTGCGGGTTTCGAACCACAAGGCCGGCTTCTTCCCGGGGCCGCAGTTCTTGAAACGCTCGGCCGCCGCCCCCAAGGCGGCAAGACCTCTCTCGAGAGAATCCCGGGATCGAATGACGCCCGCTTCCCGCCACAGGAGAGACCCCAGGTCCCGTCGAATCTCCAGCAGCTCCTCCGGGCGCTCTTCCATCGTCGGAAGCTCCGGGTCGGGAAATGTTTCGATCGTCGGGCCGCGAAATCCTTCTGCGGCGGAACGGCCGGCGATCCGGCCGAAGACAACGGCCTCCATGAGTGCATTGCCGCCGAGGCGATTGGCCCCATGCACCCCTGCCGTCACTTCGCCGGCACCGTAAAGTCCCGGAACCGTGGAAGCGCCGTCACGGTCGATCAACATCCCGCCCATGAAAAAGTGGACGGCCAAGCCGACCACGACAGGATCCTGTCCGGGATCGCACCCCCGTCGGCCCAGAAGGTCCCACAGATCTCCGTAGCGGTTTCGGGCCTCAAGCGGGATCGGAGTCAGATCGAGCAGAACGCCCCCTTTCACTCCTCTTCCGTTTTCCACCTCGGCGAAGATGGCCCGGCTCATTTCGTCCCGGGTGGCCTCCCGTTCCCCGCCGGAAACGCATTTTAACAGAAAACGCTCCCCGCGGTTGTTGCGCAGAACAGCCCCGTCCCCGAACAGGGTGGTGGGAAGGATGCTCTTAACGGGAGCGATCCCCATGGCCGGATGAAACTGGATGAATTCCATATCCCGAAGCCGGGCTCCGGCATCATATGCCAGGGCGAACCCGTCGCCTGTGATCTCCCGGGTATTGTTGCTGCGGGAGTACAGCCGTCCGCCGCCTCCGCAGGCAAGCACCGCGGCACCGCAGACAATATGACTCAAGCGACCGTCCTCCCCTGTCCCAACGCACCCCTGAATCCGGCCGTCCTTCCTGACCAGGCGGACCGCCATATGATTTTCGACGATCTGCACTCCGGCTTCCCGGACCGCGGACAGCAAAGGGAGGGTCAGCGACAGCCCGGCGGTCTGCACGGGAATGCCGTGCCGTTCGGTGCAGATGGTCCGCGGTCGGCCATGCCCCGGAACGAGCCTGTACTGAAGCCGTTCGGCATCTCGCAGGAACCGGACCCCGCAGTCCTCAAGAAAGGAAACCGCCGCCGCGGACTCCTCAGCCAGGACGCGCACCAGAGCCGGGTCGGCGATCCCTCGTCCCCCCTCCAGAGTGTCACGGCTAAAATCCTCAACCGCGTCGTCGTCATCGGAAAAGGCGCCGGAGATATTGCAGGCGGCCAAGATGGTATTGCCGCTGCGGCCAGCCCTCCTCTTGCTCAGCAGCAGAACCCTCCGGCCGGACCGGCGGGCCTCCAGAGCCGCGCACAGACCGGCCAGCCCGCCGCCGACGACCAACACGTCGGTTTCAAGAACGTTCACAACGGTTCCTGCCCTCTCTACCCCGGTGGCCAGGTCAGGTCACGTCCTCCCAGCAGGTGGAAATGGATATGCCACACGGCCTGCCCGCCCCCCTCGTTGCAGTTGTTGACGATGCGAAATCCGTCTTCGGCGAACTCCATGTCATGAGCGATCTTCCCCGCCACCTGGAAGATGTGGCCGACCATGTCGTTGTCGGCGGTGGTCAGGTCGAGGGTGGTGCGAATGTGCTTGCGGGGAATGATCAGGTAGTGATGCGGAGCCTTGGGATTGACGTCCTCCAGGGCGATCAGCACCTCGTCCTCATAGACGATCTTGCCGGGGATCTCCCCGGCGATAATTTTACAGAAGATACAGCTGTCCGACATCTTCGCTCCTTTCCTGGTCCGTTGAGGGTGGGTGGTTTTTCATCTCTGCCAAAGATACCACGTGCCAGCGGTCCCGGGCGGCGCGACGGAGGAGATTTTCGTCGTGGGCGAACAGAACCACCTGATGCTCTCGGCTCAATAATTCGAGCATCTTGAGAGTTTCCGAAAGGCGAAAGCGGTCGAGATTGACCAGGGGGTCGTCAAGAAGCAGGGGCAGGTGGCGTCCCGGCGAGAGATGGCGGGTCAGGGAGAGACGAAGGGCGAAATAAAGGGCATCGATCGTCCCCCTGCTGAAATGCTCCACCGGCTGCCAGCTGTTGCCTTTGCCCCGCAAAGAAATGCTCATGTCCTCACCAAGGCGCGCCTCTGCGTAGCACCCTCCCGTCACCAGGGCCAGGTTGCGGCCGATATCGGCGGCGAAACGGCCCAGGTACGTCCGGCGAAACTCGTCGACCGCTCCGGAGAGGAGGTCCCGGCCCAGGGCAAGCGCCTCCTTGCGGCGGGCCAGGACCGACTCCCTCTCTTTGAGCCGCTCCCCCTCTTCTTCCAGTTCCTCCGTCCGGGAAAGTTCTCCGTGCAGAGCTGCTTCCCGGCGGGTCATCTCCAGAAGTTCGGCCTCTCGCAGCCGCAGGCTTTCCCCCAAGGCTCGGAGCTTTTCTTCGGCCTCGGGCAGCTCCTCCGGAGACAGCAGGCCGTCGCGGTGGAGCGGCCGCTGCTGTTCGAGACGTTCGTCGAGGACGGCCATTTCCCGGGTGAGGTTTTCCTTCTCGCGGCCCAGTTCGTCGGAATCTTCCAGAACTTTCAGGGCGCTGGCGACATCCCGGAGCTTATCCGCAAGCTGCCGGTGCCGCTCGAGATTCTTCTGCATCCGGACGATTTCCACGGCAGAAGGGGACAGCCCGATCCTTTCGAAGCGCTCGTCCAGGGCCGCCAGTCTCCCCTGGGCCTCTTCCCTCTGCCGTTCGAGAATCTGAGCCTGCCCCTGAAGCCGGCTCCGCTCGGACCGGCACAGTCCCAGCCGCCAAAGAAACCAGCCCCAGACCGGAGCGAGAAGAAGTCCCGTTCCCATCAGAATCTGGACGAGCCGGCCTGACCATATCCATCCAAGGACCGCGGCGAGAGCCGCCAATACCAGCGATGCCCCACCGGCCAGACGCCAGGGGGCTCCACGCTGGGCCAGGAGCTGCTGGCGCAGCGCCGCCGATTCACCCTGCAGGCCCACTAGCTCCTTGCGGATCTTTTCCGCCTCGGTCAGGATCGACGGGAGGTCTTCGGGGATATCCGCCGGCAGACCCGTCTTCTTCATCTCCTCCGCCAGGCGGCTTCGTTCCTGCTGCAGTTCGGCGATCTTCCCCACCTGTCGGTTCACCCGATTGAAGTCACGCCTCAGAGACTCTTCCTTTTCCCCGAGATGCCACTGCTTTCGCACCCAGGCCAGATACCGCTCCCCCTTGGCATACTCCGCACCGTCCGACTCGATGCCGGCCTTCAGGGCATCCAGTCGCTCGCGCAGGGCGGCAAGCTCCTTCAGTTTCTCCTGCGACTCGAACCAGCGCACCTCCACCTCTGCAAGCCGGCCGCGGATATCGTCGAGTTCCCGGCCACGGGTCTTGTCCTTCCCCCAGGGGTTCTCCCGGGTGATGGCGAAATAATCCTCAGTCAGGGAATGGAGGACCTTGTCGTAATCGACCTCCACGAAACCGGAGAGAAGGGTCTTGAGCTTTCCCGTCAGAGCTCCCTGTCCGGAGATTTCGAGGGTTCCCTGGCCGAAGAAAAGAGAGGCGCGAAAAACGTCTTCCTCGGCGATGCCGAAAATGCGGGCCAGTTGTTCCAGGTATTCCACCCGCTCCGAAGAGCGCCCCTGGGGGGCTGCTTTCCCTTCGAAGCTGTACAGGACGTGATAGAGATCGTCCCGCTCGACGAGGGTCACCCGGTCGGTCAGCAGATCTCTTTCAACCCGCACGGTGCGCCCCCGGCTCTCGAGAACCAGAGCGGCGGAGGAGCTGCCCTGACGTCCCCAGGACTTGAACCGCTCCTTGTTGCGAAGGCCGAAAAGGACGGCGGGGACGGCTTCCATCAATGTCGACTTCCCCGCTTCATTGGGACCGACCACGAGATTCAGGCCGCGGCGGAATTCAAAGGCAGCTTCGGTGAATTTGCCGAAATGCTTCAGCTCCAGACTGCGCAGAATCATGAGGCACCTCCGCCGAAGGCGCCGAAGCGAACCAGGACTTCCCGAAAAGCCTCCTCCACGAGCCCCTTCTGTTCCGCAGGGGCCTCTTCCATGAGCCGGCGTGCGCGGCGGACGAAGACGCCTCGCACGGTTTCCTCCCCTTCGATGCGACGGGCGAAATCGCTGTCGAAGAGCCGGGTTTTATCCTGGAACTGCAGATGGAAGAAGTCGCTGTCGCAGCGGGCGCGCAGGGCGTCGAGATCGAGGGGGGCTTCCACGATTCCTGTCAGGGTAAGCCGCAGCAGAAGATCGGGCCCACCCAGGGCGCTTATCGCCGCCGAGGCGCTATCCAGGCCTTCGCAACTGGAAAGATCAAGAGCCCGCTCCTCCAGGGTGCGGCTGTTTACCGTCTTTCTGGTCACTTCTGCTCCATCGGCGTCCAGAGTGACCAGAGCGCAATAACGGGGGCCGTTTTCACCGAAGCGTTTCCCCTCCGGCGAGCCGGGATAACAGGCGTAAGCGCGCCCGTCCTCCTCCAGCACCTCGAAGCCATGGTAATGCCCGAGGGCTACGTAGTCGAGTCCCCAGCCCTTGAGCTGCGCCAGAGTGAAGGGGAGATCCTTTTTTCGATATTCCCACTCAGGGCTCCCCTGGCGCGAGCCGTGCAGTATCCCGATGTGAATCCCTTCGGCGGAGCGGCGCACCATGCCGGAGAGAGCGTCCTCCGAAGCGAAGCTGCGATAGGCGAAGCCGTAGAGATATACCTGACGGCCGCCGACGGACAGGGAGACGGGCTCATCCACCACGGCCGCGTCAAGGACCACCGCTCCGGGGAACTCAGTTCGCCGGTAAACCGAATCGGCGGCGACCGTGCTGTCGTGAGTCCCCGGCAGGAGCACCGGCACGATCCCGCGATCGGAGAGGCGTTTGAGTCCGGCCTGGACCTTGCCGACCACGGCGGCGGAGGGGCGGGGCGAATCGAAGAGATCGCCGGCCACAAGAAAAAGATCGACCTCGTTCTTGATCGCGAGGGTCAGCAGTCGCTCGAAAGTCTGGAGAAAATCATTCCGGCGCAGCGACTCCTTTTCGTCGAGAGACGGAAAGGGCGCGTCGAGATGAAGGTCCGCGGTGTGCAGCAGTTTAATCACGGCTATTATTTCCCTTCGGGAACATCGGGATTAGTCAGAATTGGGTGAATACATTCTCCGGGACGCCGTCGAACAGCAGATCGACCTCCCGGGATCAACGACAGAGACGTTCATCATGACCTGTATTTCCAGATCTTATCGCGCCGGTCATCCCACCAGGCCTTTCCCACGGTGGCGGTCAGGGTTTCCCCGACGATGACGAGGGTCAGGGCGGGCCGTCGGTTCTTATTCTCAAGGTTGAAAAAATCCCTGTCGCCGACCCGATCGACGATATCGTCGAGGGAACCGGTCACCACCTCCTGGCCGGGCAATCCGAGGCGGTGGGCGATGGCGATGGGGACGTTCCCGCCGTAACCCGCCCTGAGCTGTTCTGCAAGCTGCGGCAATGGAAGATGGTTCATGTAGAGGAGCAGGGTCACGCCGGGAGCGGCCAGGTCGCGCAGGGCCGGAGCCCCCTTTTCTTCTTCCAGGATGCGCGGCGAGGTGATAACGGCGCGGTTGCAGGCGCCGGGAAGGTCGAGGGTCTTTTTCAAATACGCCGAAGCGGCGTTGACCGTTCCCACGCCGGGGACGGCTTCGCTCCGATCTCCGAGGACATCGATGAGCGCCTGGAAGGGGGCGTAGAAGGTCAGGTCGCCGGGGACCAGAAAGGCCACGTTACCTTCAATCAGGAGCTCCTCGATTTTTTCCAGGAGTTCGTCGAAGTAGAAATCAAAGGGGATCCGGACCGTCTTTCCACGCAGCAGTTCGACAAAGGTTTCCTCAAAAGGCTCCGGGGCGAACACCGCCTGGCATTGAGCCAGCAGGGAGGCTCCTTTCAGGGTCAGAAGGGAGGGATCACCGGGACCGGCGCCGATGAAATAGACGCGGTTCATGGGCCTCCCGTCTTGCGCAGATGGATGAGAAACTCCCGGTTCCCCTTGGGGCCGAGGATCGGGCTTTCCGTCACACCGAGCACGTCGCAGCCGAGCTCCTGCGCCAGGGACTTGATGCTCTCCACTACCCTCTGATGCTGTCCTTCGTCGCGAACGACCCCCCCCTTCCCCACTTCCCCCCGCCCCACCTCGAACTGGGGCTTGATCAGGGCGACGACTTCGGAGGTGTCGGCCAGCAGCGCCAGGGTGGAGGGGAGAACCTTTTCTAGGGAAATGAAGGAGGCGTCGACAACTGCCAGGGACGGACGCTCGGAGAGTTGATCGGGGGTCAGATGGCGGATGTTGGTACGCTCCAGGTTGACCACCCGCACGTCTTCCCGCAGCTTCCAGGCCAGCTGCCCGTAGCCGACATCGACCGCATAAACCCTGGCCGCTCCCCTCTGGAGAAGGCAGTCGGTGAATCCCCCGGTCGAGGCCCCCACGTCGATAGCGATCCGCTCCGCGACCTCGACGCCGAAGGCGTCCAGCCCCTTCTCCAGCTTGATACCACCCCGGGAAACGTAGGGGATATCCTCCCCCTTCAGGCGGATCTCGGCCCCGGACGACACCTGGGTCCCTGCTTTGTCCACGGCATGATCGTCGACCACCACCTTGCCGGCCAGGATGAGAGACCTCGCCCGCTCACGGGACTGAACCAGACCACGCTCCACCAGCAGCTTGTCAAGACGTTCTTTTTTCATCAGGGAGGGCCGTCGAAAGTGATTCAGTACATGCACGAAGAGCTCTAGATTAGCACAGGGGTGGGCCGCCAGCAACCCGTTTTACCGTCCCGGGACACCACGTTACGCCTTTACTTAAATATTGGTTTTCCTGATGCTTTGATGATTTGGTGGTCATTCAGGTTTTCAGGTATAAACTCGAAAAAAAAGCGAACTTCTTTTTTTCGGTTGACGAACTCCGGAGCATGGTATAAATTGATAACGAATTTCATTTTTATTCAGGTGTTGACATGAAGAAGAAACCTCATCGCTTTGCGCCCCCCGGAACCCGCACTCCTCTATGGAGGGATATTGCCGGGCGTTTCAGCAATGACCGCGAATGCCTGGCCTCCTTCCTGGCCCTGGAGACCGCTGAGATCCTCGAAGGGGTTAAACCGGGAAATCTAATCAACGTGACCAGCCGCCGCCATCCCTGCGACCGGAACCTCTACGCACTATGGCAGGCATATGGGGAGGAACTGGTCGAGGCCGGCGGGTTGTCGGTAAAAGTCATGCGGGAACGGAACGATTCCCTGCTCCTGTTCATCTACGATTCCGCCGCCCTCTCGCGGCTTCTTGCGGAGAATCGGGTGAGGACCATGCTGAACCGTGCCGGATACTGGCAGATCACCGACCTCGATAAAATCCTCGCGGAACTCAAGGAGCGTATCGGCGGCAGCTCCTTCCCTCACGAGGTCGGCATCTTTCTCGGCTATCCTCTCAAGGACGTCGCCGCCTTCATGGGGTGGGCGCTCATCCCCTTCACCTGCCAGGGGCCGTGGAAGATCTACGGCGACCCCCGCCGAAGCCTGGAAACGGCGGCAAGCCATCACGAATGCCGCTGCCGCATGGCCTGGAGGGTGGCCGGCGGCGACAACCCTCTCGACTGCCTGCGCCGGGGTGCCAGATAAACTTCCCGTCGGCCTGCAGGACCTTCCTTCCCTCCTCTGAATTCTTCATTGCCCATAGTATACTGGCCTTGTAGATTTCGGTCGGCAGGGAGGGCGCTTCATGCAATGCTTCAGAACACATAAACTCAGGCCTGTTCTGATCTTTTCGATGCTCCTCCTCGGAGTAGCCGCCTGGGCGGTTGGCGCTGACAGAGACGCCGCTTTCGAAAAGGCCCGCGAGCGCATGGTCCGCACCCAACTCCAGAGGCGCGGCATTTCCGATCCGGTCACCCTCGAGGCGATGGCCTCCGTTCCGCGCCATCTCTTCGTCTCTCCGGATCTCGCCGAAGAGGCCTACACCGACGGCCCTCTTCCCATCGGATTCGGCCAGACAATCTCCCAGCCCTATATCGTCGCTTTCATGACCGAGACGGTCCGGCCCGTGCCGAAGATGAAGATTCTGGAGGTCGGCACCGGCTCGGGCTATCAGGCGGCCGTCCTGGCCGAAACGGGGGCGGAGGTCTATACCATCGAAATCATCCCGGAACTGGCCGAAAGCGCCGCCGCCCGCCTGCAGCGGCTGGGCTATGTCGGGGTGCATGTAAAGGAGGGAGACGGCTACTTCGGATGGGAAGAGCATGCCCCCTACGATGCCGTCGTGGTCACCGCCGCGGCGCCCTTCATCCCCCCACCCCTCCTCGATCAACTAAAGACGGGAGGACGGATGGTCATCCCCGTCGGCTCCCCCTTCCTCCTCCAGACCCTGATGCTGGTGGAAAAGGGTGAGGAGGAGACCATCTCCCGCAGCCTGATGCCGGTCCGCTTCGTCCCCTTCCGGAGGGACGGGTGAAAGATCGGCCTCCACTTCTCAGACTCCATCTGGCGCTGGGGCTCCTCTCCATCGCCGTCATCGCCTTTCAGCTTGTGCTGATGCAGATTCTCTCCATCACCCAGTGGCATCATTTCGCCTATATGGTCATCTCGACGGCCCTCCTCGGTTTCGGCGCTTCCGGCACCATGATCGCCCTGACCCGGGAGTGGCTTCTAGAGCGGCTGGACGCCCTCCTGCCCCTTCTGCTTTTCGGCAGCGCAGCCTCCATGGCGGCGGTGGTCAGCGCGGGCCAGACCGTCTTCGGCGGCTTCGATTCCTACCTACTCTTTTTCGAACCGGGACAGATCTGGAGGCTTCTCCTGGCCAACTTCCTCTTCGCTGTCCCTTTCTTTCTCAGCGCCCTGGTCATCGGCCTGATCTTCGTCCGTCACGTCGAAAGGATCGGCACCCTCTACTTCGCCAACCTGCTCGGCTCCGGACTGGGCGGCATCGTCGGCGTCGCCCTGCTGGGCCTCATCTTTCCCCGCAGGCTCCCCGCCGTCATCGCCCTCTTCACCCTCGCCGCCGGACTCCTCATTCTCCCCCGCAGGGACAATCGGCTCATCGCCGCCGCCTCTGCCGCCGCCCTGGTGATCGCGATTTTTCTTATCCTTCCCGCACCCCTTGTCCTTTCCCAGTACAAGGACCTGCGCGGTGCCCTCAACCTGCCGGAGGCCCGCATCGTCGCCGAGCGACCCAGTCCCTACGGCCTGGTTCAGGCCGTCTCCGCTCCGGCCCTGCGTTTCGCTCCCGGCCTTAGTCTGAGTTATGCGGACAAAATTCCGCAGCGCGATGCCCTGTTCAACAACGGCAACGGGTTCGGCGCCGTCCCAGTCTGGCCGCCCGGGCCCTCGGCATCCCCCCTGGACTATACCACCTCCGCCCTACCCTACGCTCTCGCCGAGCCGGATTCCGTCCTCGTCCTCCATGCCGGCACCGGCTCGAAGGCCGCCCAGGGCCTTGCCCGCGGCGCCGCCCGGGTCACGGTGGTCGAGCCGCACCGGGCCGCCCTGGAGCTTCTGCGGAACACCTATCCACGTTCTGCCGCCCTTCTCCTGGAGCACCCGGCGGTCACCGTCTCCGCCCTTGAGCCCCGCACCTTTCTCGCCGCTGACCCGGGCCTCTACGAACTGATCGAACTCCCCACCATCGGCGTTTTCGGCGGCGCCGCCGGTCTCTTCGCCCTCCAGGAGCAGCATACCCTGACCATCGAAGGGATCAGGGCCATGTGGGACCACCTGAGCACAGGCGGCATCCTCTGCGTCTCGTCCTGGCTTGATTATCCCCCTCGCAATCCCCTGCGCCTGGCGGCCACGCTGGTCGAAGCTCTTAGAGCCGAGGGAATCGACGATCCGTCTCGACACATGGTCGCGGTCCGAAGCTGGGGGACAGTCACCTTCTGCGTCAAGCGTTCGCCCGTAACTCCCGCCGATGCGGAGAAGGTCCGTGCCTTCTGCCGTCAGTTGCAGTTCGATCCACTTCTCCTTCCCGATCTCAAACCCGGCGAGCGGGAGCGCTATCACCGCCTGCAGGATCCGGCCTTCTTCGCCGATCTCGACCTCATCCTCTCCCCCACGCGGGAGGAACTCTATGACGACTACCCCTTCCGCCTGCGCCCGGCCACCGACGACCGCCCCTTCTTCTCCCAGTTCCTGCGCTGGAAAAGCCTTCCCCATTTAGCCGGCCTCTTCGGCGAACGCACCGTACCCTTCCTGGAGATGGGCTATCTCATCGTGGTCCTGACCTTCTTCCAGATGGCCGCGGCGGCGTTCGTCCTGATCCTCCTTCCCCTTCTGCGCCTCGGCTGGCGGGACGGCGGACGCCTGCGGACCTTCCTCTACTTCGGCGGACTGGGGACCGGCTTCATGCTGGTGGAGATCAACCTCATTCACCGCTTCGTCCTCTACCTGGGCCACCCCGTCTACGCCGCCTCCGTCGTCATCTGCGCCGTCCTCGTCTTCTCCGGGGCGGGAAGCTGCGCCTCCTCCCGCCTGGACGCCGGCGAAGCCGCCCCCCACCGGGCCGCCGGCATCGTGGCGCTCCTTCTGCTCGTCTACGCCCTGATCCTCCCCCCTCTCATCGACCTCACCATCGCCCTCCCCCTGAGCTGGAAGGTCCTCCTCACCCTCCTGCTCCTTGCTCCGCCGTCTTTCGCCATGGGATTCCCCTTCCCCCTGGGTCTGCAGTCTCTCTCCCGCCGCCGCGAGGCCGACGTCCCCTGGGCCTGGGGGATCAACGGCTGCCTCTCGGTCCTGAGCACCGCCCTGGCCACCATCATCGCCGTCGAAGCCGGGTTTACCGTCGTCTTCCTCGTCGCCGCGGCAGCTTATGCGGGAGCGGCTTTGAGCGGGGTTCGGAGGAGGTAGAACGGAGGACAGAGGACGGTAGGCCGGAATAAGCGAAGCGTTTCCGGCAGCCGGTCAGAACAGCGGTGCCTCAGGCTTGCCGGGACGACTGGACGCCTTATCCTGGCCTACATACTTGCAAAACCAGTGATCACGCAACGCCGCAACGAAAATCCAGTTTTTACAAAAGCTTGTAATTTTCAACTGAACTTATCGCGAGAGGCTGCCATTGAATTGAAAAATTGCCATTTTGCTTGACGTGCCCTTTCGATTACATTATCGTCATACGAAATCATAATCGATGGAGTAACCTATGGAAGCCGTGAAGGTATCCCCGAAATTTCAGGTCGTCATACCCCGCTCCGTACGGGAAAAACTTAATCTGGTTCCCGGCCAGCGCATGCAGGTCATCGCTTATGGCAATCGCATCGAATTGATCCCTGAGCAGGAGATCGGCTCCATGCGGGGCTTTCTCAAGGGGATCGACACGACTGTGCCCCGCGAGGACGATCGCCTGTGAACGTCGTCGATTCGAGCGCCTGGCTGGAGTATTTCGCCGACGGTCCCAACGCCGAGGCATTCGCCGAACCGCTGCGGGACGTGGCGGCGCTCGTGGTGCCGGCCGTCACCATCTACGAGGTGTTCAAGGTGGTCTGCCGTCAGCGCGGCGAGGATGCCGCCCTGCAGGCGGCGGCGCTGATGCAGCAGGGAACGGTCATCGAACTGTCTGCGTCATTGGCCATGAGCGCCGCCAAGACGAGCCTCGACCTGAAGCTGCCGATGGCCGACAGCATCATCCTGGTAACCGCCCGCCTGCACAACGCCCTGCTCTGGACTCAGGACGAGCATTTCCGCGATGTGGACGGGGTGCGTTTCTTTCCCAAAGGATAGCCTTCCATCAGATCTCCAAGAGCGACAATCCCCCATCAAGCCCGAGAAAAGGAACTCTTCAAAGACACCGAGAGGCTCACCAACCCCGATCTCCCCGAGGAAATGATAAATATTTCATTGTCGTTAGCCGCTATTCCCGCTATTCTTGTCCCCGGACCACATCAAGCTCCCCGATAAAATCCCATACAATTCGCAGCGGTGGTCGGGGTTAGTTCAATCGAACTTTGCTGTCGGCTTCGTGCCGCAAAGACTCTTATTCGTTCGATTCTAGGAGAACACTACGAAACGCATCAGCAAGATTGCCATAGCAAAGGGCATTTGTGCTGCCTTCATTGCTCTCGTCGGCGGTTTGCTCGCGAGCAGTGTTCGGGGTCGGACCAAATTAACCAGC
>NZ_KI421414.1:4704-6450 GCF_000472285.1 Desulfuromonas sp. TF | reverse complement strand
GTCAGCATAGGTAAAGTCATGCTTTGTCCCAAATGCGGATATCAAAACCCGCCGAACCGGCAGGATTGCATCCGATGTGGTGTCATTTTCGCGAAAATAAGGAACCAGGAGATCCCGCCGCCCCAATCGCAGGACCAAAAGGTCGCAGCGGACTTGCCCGACCGGGACAGCAGTTTGCGAAACCTGCTCCTCTCCTGCCCCAAGAGGTCTAGGGGACGTTCTTGAATTTTATAAATCCAAGCCCAGCGCCGTCTCTTCGGGCGGCGTGACGCGTCTACAGAATTCACTTTTTGAAAAATGTAGACGCGCCCCCACGGACCTTTCATTTTTCGGCAGCGCCCCCATCGGTTAAGGTTCAAAGCTTAATCCTTCACAAAAACAGCAGCAGACTCAGGGCCATAACGGCCATGCCGGCTATGAGTCCGATGATGGTAAGGTGGTGTTCGCCGAATTCCTCGGCGGCCGGGAGCAGCTCGTCCACGGAGATGAAGACCATGATGCCGGCGACGCCGGCGAAAAGGATCCCAAAAACGGTCGGAGAGAAAAAGGGCATCAGGATGAGATATCCCACCAGGGCGCCGATGGGCTCGGCCAGGCCGGAGAGGAAGGAGAGCTTGAAGGCCTTGCGGCGGCTGCCGGTGGCGAAATAGATGGGAACGGAAACGGCGATCCCTTCCGGAATGTTGTGGATAGCGATTGCGGTTGCGATGGCGACGCCGAGGTGAGGATCGGTCAGGGCCGCCGTGAAGGTCGCCAGCCCCTCGGGGAAGTTGTGGATCCCGATGGCCAGAGCGGTGAACAGCCCCATGCGGTGAAGCCTGCCGAAATCGTGGGCCTCGTTGCGGGGAAGATTTTCGAGCCCCTGCGCCATCTCTTCGATGGAATGGAGTTCATGGGGATTTTCGTAGTTGGGGACGAGCCAGTCGATAAGGGCGATGAGGGCGATCCCGCCGAAGAACGCCCCTACGGTCGCCCATGTGCCGGGGCTGTCTCCCAGGGCGGCGACAAGCTCGGTCTTGGCCTTGAAGAAGATCTCGACGAAGGAGACGTAGATCATTACCCCGGCCGAAAAGCCGAGGGTCAGGGAAAGAAACCGGGTATTGGTGGTCCGGGTGAAAAAGGCCAGGGCGCTCCCGATGCCGGTGGCGAGCCCGGCAAAAATGGTGAGCCCGAAGGCGAACAGCAGAGTACTGGTTTCAATAGGCGGCAAGGGGAATCCCGATGTTCATCTTGAAGGGAGGCGGCGACGGATCGATTTTTAAAATATCATTAAAGAATAAGGGGGCAACGGGCGCATGTCAAATGGAGAGTGCGGTAACGGCCAAACGCCCTATCCCGGCCCTAAATCGCTGTAAAAGCAGGTAACCACACAACGCCGCAACGGACGCAACGAAAACGCAGGTCTTACAAACGCTTGTAATTATATCCCAAAAAATCGACTTATAGACCGCTTTTAAAAAGATTTTACGTCGCGTCGTCGCGTCTCGCGTGAGACTGCTTTCAGGATTAAAGAACTTTATTGACCTCGGGATTTCAACGATGTAAAAAGGTTGCGGGGGATTCGGGGTCAGACCAAGTTAACCAATTGAAATCACAACAAGTTGATTCAAAACACATAGTCAAAAGCGGTCTATAAGTCGATTTTTTGGGATATAATCGGCTTCATGGCACATCCGGGCTCAATCTAATCTGGCACATTACCCATATGAGTTACCTTGGTCCGACCCTTTTTTACGATAGAAGTAA
>NZ_KI421414.1:0-4694 GCF_000472285.1 Desulfuromonas sp. TF | reverse complement strand
GCACATCCGGGCTCAATCTAATCTGGCACATTACCCATATGAGTTACCTTGGTCCGACCCTTTTTTACGATAGAAGTATGTCAGCATAGGTAAAGTCATGCTTTGTCCCAAATGCGGATATCAAAACCCGCCGAACCGGCAGGATTGCCTCCGATGTGGAGTCATCTTCGCGAAAATAAGAGTCCATGCGAACTCGCCGGCCCAATCGCAGGCTCAAGAGGTCGCAGCGGACTTGCCCGATCGGGATTGCAGCTTGCGCCACCTGCTCCTCTCCTGCCCCGATGAGGCCAACCTCTTGCTTTTCACCGGAAGAGCCCTCGTCCTTCTGGGAATGATCGTCTGGGGAAGCAAGCTGATCTTCGCCGGCATCGCCAGCAATGCTTCGGGGGAAAGCTGGCTGCATTTGGTTAATCTGCCGTTCCACGAGGCCGGACATGTGATCTTTCGCCCTTTTGGGCAATTCATCGCTAGCCTTGGCGGCACAGTGGGGCAGCTGCTGGTTCCTCTGGTGTGCATGGCGACCCTGCTGCTGAAAACCCGCGATCCGTTCGGCACGGCGGTCTGTTTCTGGTGGCTGGGGGAAAACTTTCTGGATATCGCTCCATACATAGATGATGCCCGTGCAGGGCAACTGCCCCTGATGGGAGGGAATTTCGGGCATTCGTCGCCCTACGGGTTTCATGATTGGGAATTTCTGCTGACGGAGACGGGGCTGTTGAGCTACGACCACATGCTGGCAAGAGTTTCCCACGGCATCGGTTCACTGGCTATAACGCTGTCGATTGCGTGGGCCGGGTATCTTCTTTACAGACAGTTCCCGCGCCGGCAAGAGTGAAGAAATCACAAAAACAGGGAGATAAAATGTTATCCATTGAAACACTCATAACTTTTTTCACAGCATCGATTCTACTTGGCCTTGCTCCGGGTCCCGACAATATATTCGTACTGACGCAGTCCGCCTTGCGTGGAAAGGGCGCTGGGCTAATTGTGATGCTCGGTTTATGCTCAGGACTCATCGTGCACACAATCGCTGTGGCTCTCGGGGTCGCTATAATTTTTCAGACATCCGCAATTGCATTTTCCGCCCTCAAATTCATTGGTGCGGGTTACCTCTTTTATCTGGCGTGGCAAGCTCTTCGAGCCTCTGCTGAAAAAATTGAGGGCGAGCCTGACGTCATCGTCAATCATCGGAAGTTGTATTGTCGTGGCATCATCATGAACATCACAAATCCTAAAGTATCGATCTTTTTTTTGGCCTTCCTGCCACAATTTGCCGATCCAACAAGAGGATCTGTCGCTTTTCAGCTACTCCTGCTGGGAGCGCTGTTTATCATAGCCACGATATTGGTATTTGGAGGCATCGCTCTCCTTGCAGGCACACTTGGCCAGTGGCTTAATCGATCAGTCCGAACCCAAAAGATCTTGAACAAGGTTGCGGGCGCCGTTTTTCTGGGCCTGGCCTTGAAATTGGCGACAACAGAGAGGTAAACACGAACCCCCTCCAGAAGGATAGCGACCGCCCATGAACGACACACACCATCAGCCGATCTATCTCAAGGATTACCAGCCGCCAGCCTACCTCGTAGAGAGCGTCGAACTCATTTTTGAGCTGGGAGAAGAGTCCACCATCGTCAAATCGCGCCTGAACCTGAGCCGCAACCCCGCCGGAAAAGGAGGGCACCTGGTTCTAGACGGAAACGAGCTTGCCCTGCGGGGCCTCCACCTCGACCGTCGTACCCTCGCGGCGAACGAATACGAAGTGACGGAGGAGAATCTGACAATCTTCGATGTCCCCCAAAATTTTCAGCTGGTGGTCGAAACCGAAATCAAGCCGCAGGAGAACACCTCCCTTGAGGGGCTGTACACCTCGAGCGGCAATTTCTGCACCCAGTGCGAAGCCCAGGGATTCCGCAAGATCACCTATTACCCCGACCGCCCCGACGTCCTGGCCCACTTCACCGTCAGCATCCTCGCCGACAAGGCGAAATATCCGATCCTGCTCTCCAACGGCAACCTCGTGACCAGCATCGATCTGCCCGACGGGCGGCATCTTTCCAAGTGGGTGGACCCCTTCAAAAAGCCCGCCTACCTCTTTGCCCTGGTGGCCGGAGACCTGGTGCGGATCGAAGACACCTTCGTCACCGCCTCGGGGCGCGAGGTGAAGCTCCATATCTATGTGGAGGAGCGCAACCGCGACCGCTGCGACCACGCCATGGCCTCGCTGAAGAAAGCCATGCGATGGGACGAGGAGACCTTCGGCCTGGAGTACGATCTGGATATCTACATGATCCTGGCGGTGGACGACTTCAACATGGGGGCGATGGAGAACAAGGGCCTCAACATCTTCAACTCCAAGTACGTCCTCGCCCGTCCCGAGACCGCCACCGACGCCGATTTCCAGGCGATCGAGGGGGTGATCGGCCACGAATATTTCCACAACTGGACCGGCAACCGCGTCACCTGCCGCGACTGGTTCCAGCTCTCGCTCAAGGAAGGGCTGACGGTCTTTCGGGACCAGGAGTTCAGCGCTGACATGACCAGCCGGGCGGTCAAGCGCATCGAGGAGGTGCGCGCTCTGCGCAACGCCCAGTTCCCCGAGGACGCCGGTCCCATGGCCCATCCCGTGCGCCCCGCCTCTTACGTGGAAATCAACAACTTCTACACCATGACGGTCTACAACAAGGGTGCGGAGCTGATCCGCATGTATCACACCCTGCTCGGCCCCGAGGGGTTCCGCAAGGGGCTGCGCCTCTACCTTGAGCGCTTCGACGGCCAGGCGGCCACCACCGACGATTTCCTTCGGGCCATGGCCGATGCGGGGGGGCGTGATCTGGAGCAGTTCGGCCTCTGGTACAGCCAGGGCGGCACGCCGGAACTGGAGGTGGAAACAGACTATGACGGGGCGCGAAAGGTCTACACACTGAAGGTGCGCCAGTCCTGCCCCCCGACCCCGGGCCAGACGGATAAAAAGCCGTTCCACATCCCCCTGGCCATGGGCCTGCTCGACCGAAACGGCAACGACCTGCCGCTGCGGCTCGAAGGGGAATCCGCCCCTGCGGGAACCACCCGGGTGCTGGAGCTGCGCCGGGAGGAGGATGCCTTCCGCTTCGTCGGCATCCCGGAAGAACCCGTCCCCTCCCTGCTTCGCGGTTTCTCAGCCCCCGTCAGGCTTTGGATGGAAACATCCGACAGGGACCTGGCTTTTCTGATGGCCCACGACAGCGACCCCTTCAATCGCTGGGAGGCCGGGCAGCGGCTGTCGGTGCGCATCATGCTGAAGCTGGTCGAAGAGTGCCGGAGTGGCCGGGAGACGGTGCTCGACACCGGTTTCACCGATGCCTTTCGCAGGCTCCTGCTGGATGAAAATGCCGATCCCGCTCTCCTCGCCCAGGCCCTGGTCCTGCCCACCGAAAGCTATCTTGCCGAACAGATGGAGGTGGCCGATCCCGAGACGATCCACCGGGTGCGCGAATTGATGCGCAGGGACCTGGCGAAGAGGCTGCGCGAAGAGTTCATCCTGGTGATGGAAGCCAATACTATGGAGGGTCCCTACAGCATCGAGCCGGCCGCCGTGGGACGGCGCAGCCTGAAAAACCTCTGCCTGGCGTACCTCATGACTCTGGAGGAGAGCGTAATCGTCCGGCGCTGCTTCGACCAGTTCAACCGGGCGGACAACATGACCGACGTCTCGGCCGCCCTGCATTGCCTGGCCAACAGCGAGACGCCCGAGCGGACGGAGGCCCTGGAGGCCTTTTACCGGAAGTGGCGGCACGACCCGCTGGTGATGGACAAATGGTTCACCCTGCAGGCGACCTCAAAGCGCCCGGACACCCTGGAGAACGTCAAGCGACTCATGGCTCATCCGGCTTTCAACATCAAGAATCCCAACAAGGTCCGGGCGCTCATCGGCGCCTTCTGTCACGGCAACCCGGCCCGCTTCCACGATTGCTCCGGGGCGGGTTACGCCTTTCTCGGCGATCAGGTGGTGACCATCGACAGCCTCAATCCCCAGGTTGCGGCCCGCCTCCTCGGGGCTGTCACCCGCTGGCGCAAGTACGACGAAGCCCGCCAGGCAATGATGAGGGCACAGCTTGAGCGGATCGCCGCCGCTCCGGGTATCTCACGGGACGTTTACGAGATCGCGGCGAAAAGCCTGGCTCAGTAAACAATAGCCGAAGCGGCAGTCCCAAAAGGCACTGACGACATCCTTCTCTTCCCGTCTGCGCTCAAGCTACACCGCCTCCCTCCCGGGCTCCGACGGCCAGCAGTGCATCCTCTTCGAAGATGCGAACTATGAATTTTTATTCTTCCTTCATCGTTCCTGATTGATCGTCCAGAGACGGTTTTTTACCTCCTGAAGAGGACTCAGACTTCGCGACTTTTCTCTTGAAAATCCCCATCCCTGAACAGGTCCAAGCTTATATTCATCTATCGACATAACCACTAAAATCACTAGTATTCATAGTAATAGAACGGTGTTATACATATTTTTCTCTAAGTTATTGACATAATTAGAGAAATTGTTTACCGTATACGGAATTGGTCTGACCACGATTTTAGAACATCCGAGGCCGGACAGTTAATCCTAAAAAAGGAGAACAGGATGTCCCGTAAACTGGTAAACATTGACGGCAACACCGCCGCGGCTCACGTGGCGCATGCCACGAACGAGGTCATTGCGATCTACCCGATCA
>NZ_KI421413.1:382434-547432 GCF_000472285.1 Desulfuromonas sp. TF | reverse complement strand
GCTATTCGATTGTCAGAGAACTTTTGTCCACGATGTCGTGGCACATTTTTTAGTCCACGATGTTATGGCACTTAACACCTACCTTGAACGGGCCGACTTCTCCAGTGGTCGGGGTGGCAGTAAACTTTCCAGAATCGGAAGGGACGCCTGGGTCAGCGCAAAGGGGAGCACTCCAGCAAACCTCCATGCGGATGACCGGTCGTTTTGCCGTGTGAGCCAGGATGAGATGTTCCGATCCTGCAACACTGCCCTCCCTCCATCTCGGAAGCTCAGGCCCGATGTGAAACCTGGCCCGACAATGACCCGTTTGGGGGGTGTTGTTCTGTATGGCCACAATGGCGGTTCGGCCTGTCTGATGCTTCGAAACCTCGAGGTCGAGATCGCTGAGGGTCGTTTTCAGATCGATGAGAAAACTCTCCGAGCCGAAGCCTGATGAACTTGCATAGGCTCCACTTAGGCTTGACAGGCTGACAAGTGCAAGCATGATCAATGTTTTCATCGATTTATCCTTTCCCTGCATCGTACCCATAGTATAGCGCCAGGTGGATTTCGGCAGAGTGCCTTGCTGGCTCCCCCCCGGGAGATCTTCGTGCGAAAGGGGAGGGCAAATTAGACTGTCATAAGGGGGGTGACTGAGCCGTCGGCGGAAAAGACGGCGAGGGGATGTAAACGAAAAAGGCCGGAGAGACGAACTCTCCGGCCTTTTTAATGATGTCATCTTTCAAGCCTTACAGCGTGAGCCCCGTCAACCGGGTCATCGCCTCGACATATTTCTCCGAGGTCTTGCGCACGATCTCCTCCGGAAGCGGAGGGGCGGGAGCCTTCTTCCCCCAGTCCAGGGTCTCGAGGTAGTCGCGCAGGAACTGCTTGTCGAAGCTGGGCTGCGGTCCGCCGGGGCGGTATTGGTCCTTGGGCCAGAAGCGCGAGGAGTCCGGGGTGAGGGCCTCGTCGATCCAGATCAGCTTGTCCTCGTACATCCCGAACTCGAACTTGGTGTCGGCGATGATAATTCCCTTGGCGTCGGCAATGCCGCGAGCCTTCTTGTAGATGTCCACGGTCGCCCGCCGCGCTTCCTCCGCCAAGGCCTCGCCGCAGAGTTCCACGGCCTGGGCAAAGGTGATGTTCTCGTCGTGTTCGCCGAGTTCAGCCTTGGTGGAAGGAGTGAAGATCGGCTCCGGCAGTTGCTGGCTTTCGACAAGTCCGGACGGCAGGTCGATTCCGCAGATGCTGCCTTTCTGGCGGTATTCTTTCCATCCCGAGCCGGAGACGTAGCCGCGGACGATGCATTCGACGGGCAGCGGAGCGGCCTTTTTTACCAGCATGCTGCGCCCTTCGAGGTGGTCCCGGTATTTGAGCGCCGCCTGCGGAAAGTCATTCACCTCGGTGGCGACGATATGGTTCGGAATGATGTCCGTCATCTGCTCGAACCAGTATTTCGAGATCTGAGTAAGGACAAAGCCCTTGTGCGGAATGCCTTCGTTCATGACGACGTCGAAGGCGGAAATGCGGTCGGAAGTGACGATCAGCAGATGCTCGCCGAGGTCGTAGATGTCGCGCACCTTGCCTCGGTTTACCAGTTGAAGGTCTGGAAAATCGGTCTCTTTTACGATCATGGACATCGCTTATTCTCTTTCGAAAGAGGTCTGCAGGTTGGGAGCGATGACGATCTTGGACGCTTCCCTGAGTTCCTGAAGTTTACTGTTGAGCGCTTCTTCCTGTTTGCGGGAGAGAAGGGTTCCCTTGATCTCCTCCCGTTTGGTCTGGTCGAGGACGTTCATGTCGGCGGGCTGGACTTCTTTGAGCCTGGCCACCACGAATTTACCGTCCACGGTGAAAACCTCGTCCGCCACGGGTTCTTCTTGGGTGAGGGTGAATGCGGCGGATGCAAGGTCCTCGGCACTGCCGAGGCGCGGCACGAAGGCTCCGTAAGAGCGGGTGAAGAAGTCGGTTTCCTCGGCCTTGACGCCGAATTTGCCGGCCAGCGCCTTCAGTGTTTTGCCTTCTTTGAGTCCGGCCAGGATTTCCTCGGCGGCCTGTCCGGCCAGTTCCTTGCTCTTCTCGCTGCGGAAGGCCTGCTCGACCCGGGAGCGCACCTCGTCGAGTTCAGGGAGGCGGCTCTCCCGTCGTTCCTTCACCTTGAAGAGGAAGATCCCCTGCGGAAGATTGACCGGTTGGTGCAGCTCGCCCTCCTTCAGGTTGAAGACGACGGAGGATATTTCCTCGGCATTGTCGATGCCGTCAATGGGCTCTCCGCGGCTGAAAGAACCGGTTTCCTTAATCCCAAGATTGTTGGCGGCGGCGGCCGATTCGAGATCGCCGGTCCTGCGATTGATGTTATAGGCATCCATCGCCTTCTCGAAAGCCAGCTGGCGGGCTTTTTCCTCTCTGAGACTTTCCTTGACCTTATCCAGGACGTCGGCAAGAGGTTTGACCCCCGCTTCGATATACTCCTCGGCTTTTATGATGTGGTAGCCGAAAGGGGTTTCGACGATTTCGCTGATCTCCCCGGGGTTCAATGCAAAGGCCGCCTTTTCGAATGGAGCGACCATGGCGCCCCGGCTAAAGTAACCGAGATCTCCTCCCTGGGAGGCGCTGCCGGCATCGTCGGAATGGGTACGGGCCAGTTTGTCGAAATCCTTGCCGGCGCGTGCGTCCTTGAGGATTTTCTCCGCCAGTTCCCTCTTTTTTGCCCGGACGGCTTCGTCGGCATTCTCATCGACGCGAAGGAGAATGTGAGAGGCCTTCACCTGCTCTTCGATTTCGAACTGATCCAGGTGCCGCCGGTAGTACTTATTCAATTCCTCCTCATCGAAGGTGACCTGATCCGCATAGCGGTCCGGTTCGAACTGCAGGTAGCGCAGGGCGACGGATTCCGGGATGCGGAATTCCTCGCGGTGATCGGCAAAATAGTTCTGCAGCTCTTCTTCGGACACCTTGACGCGGCTTTCGAAAAGGGCCGGGGGCAGTTTGACAAAGGAGAGATTCACCTTTTCATTCTGGTTGCGGTACTCCTGCTCGATATCTTCGTCGGTGACCGCGATGCCGCTCTGAAGATTTTCCCCCATCTTTTCAATCAGAAGCTGACGCTGCTGCATCGCCTCGAAATCCTCGGGGGTGAGGCGCTGGTAACTCAGAACCTGCAGGTAGCGGTCCTTGCTGAAAACGCCATTTTCCTGAAATGCGGGAATCTGCGCGATCGAATCGACCAGCTCTTTTTTGGATATTTCGAGACCCTCGTCGCCGGCTTCCTGCAGGAGCAAGGTTTCGTCAATGAGGGAATCGAGAGCCTGCTGCCTCAGCCGCAGCTGCTTTTCCATGGCCGGCGTGAACTGGTCGCGGTAAATATTCTGGTAAAGACGATAAAGATTGCTGTATGCTCTCTGGTAGTCCTCGAAGCTTATCCTGGTCTCGTTGACCGTGACCGCCACCGAGACGCCCTGGCCCCCTTGGTCGCTTCCCTTGCCCCAGACCAGAAAGATCGTTCCGACGAAAGCGGCGATGATCGTCCAGAACACGACCTTGACAATGACTGATTTCTTTTTTTTCCGGATCAGATCCAGCATCTATGAGCACTCCTTTTTTCGGCTTATGCGCCATTTTGCAACAGGGAGGCATGTTAGACAATCAGGGGCTCAATTGCAATAACTTTTTCCCTTTTACACCTTGAAAATAAGCGGCGTTTTTGTTAGTGTGAACGGCATCTTAGGGGGGAAGAAAACATCCTCTTGCGACCGTCCGAAAGGAGATAATCGAAACATGTTCAACCTCTTCAACGCGATCTGGGGGGTGTTTTCCAACGATCTTGCCATCGATCTCGGGACTGCCAACACCCTGGTTTATCTTAAGGGCAAGGGAGTCGTCGTCAGTGAACCCTCGGTGGTGGCCGTGCAGAAGGACTCCATGGGCCAGAGGAAGGTTCTGGCCGTGGGAATGGAGGCCAAGAAGATGCTCGGCCGCACTCCGGGAAGCATCGTCGCCATTCGTCCCATGAAGGACGGCGTCATCGCCGACTTCGATATCACCGAGGAAATGCTTCGCTATTTCATCCAGAAGGTCCATAACCGCAAGACACTGGTGCGCCCCCGGATCGTTATCTGCGTTCCGTCGGGGATCACCCAGGTGGAGAAGAGGGCGGTCAAGGAATCGGCGGAATCGGCCGGTGCCCGTGAAGTCTATCTGATCGAGGAGCCGATGGCCGCAGCGATCGGAGCCGGACTTCCCATCACCGAGGCGTCGGGAAACATGATTGTCGATATCGGCGGAGGTACCACGGAGGTGGCCGTCATCTCGCTGGCCGGGATCGTTTACGCCAAAAGCGTCCGTGTCGGCGGCGACAAGCTGGATGAGGCTCTCGTCCAGTACATGAAACGCAAGTACAATCTCCTCATCGGGGAGCGGACCGCGGAGCAGATCAAGATAGAGATCGGCAGCGCCTACCCCGACGCCGATGAGGAAGTGCGAAAGATGGAAGTCAAGGGGCGGGATCTGGTCAGCGGCATCCCCAAGACGCTGGAGATCAATTCCATTGAAATCCAGGAAGCACTCGGCGAGACGGTCAATGCCATCGTCGAGGCGGTGCGCATCGCCCTGGAGCGGACTCCCCCCGAACTGGCCGCGGATATTGTGGACAAGGGAATCGTGCTTGCCGGAGGCGGAGCCCTCCTGCGCAATCTGGATGCCCTGCTGCGGGATCAAACCGGATTGCCGGTGGTCATCGCCGAAGACCCCCTGTCCTGTGTGGTCCTCGGTTCCGGCAAGGTGCTGGATGAGCTCGATCTGCTCAAACGGGTGACCGTCACCTCCTGAGAGCCGGGCGTCTGCGGAGCTGGATTATAGCCGCGGCGCCACGCGGTCAGGGAGGGCCCTCTAGCGGCCCTCCTTTTTCTTGTTGAGAATGATTGCATGCTGGAGTTGTTCAGAAAATACCGCACACCTCTGGGAGCGGGCTTCCTTGTTCTGACGGCATTGCTGATTTATTCCGCCAATCTGCGGCAGCGGGGGAGGACCACCCTTTTCGAAAAAACGGTTCTGCAGATCACCTCTCCTTTATTCAAGGGAGTGGATGCGGTTTCGGAATCTCTGGTCGGAGGGTGGAACCGGTATCTATGGCTTATGGATACGGAACAGGAGAATGTCCGCCTGCAGTCGGAGAATCGTCGGCTTGCGGCCGAACTCAACAATGTCGAGGAAATTCGCCTGGCCAACGAACGCCTGCGCCGTCTCCTCGAGTTCAGGGACTCGGTCGATCTCCCGGCCCTTCCGGCCCAGGTGATCGCCGTAGACGCTTCGAGCTGGTTCAGGACGGTCGTCATCGATAAAGGGAACACGGACGGAGTCCGGGAAGGAATGCCGGTGGTGGCGGCCGAAGGTGTCGTCGGAAGGATCATCCGCAGCGCGCCCCGCGAATCACGGGTTCTGTTGCTCACCGATGCTTCTTCCGCCGTCGCTTCGTTGGTTCAGCGCAATCGGACCCGCGGCGTGGTGCGCGGACAGGGAGACATTCTGACTCTCGACTTCGCCTTGCGGCAGAAGGACATCGAAGTCGGCGACCGGATCGTCACTTCGGGAACCGGTGGGGTCTTCCCCAAGGGCCTGGTGATCGGGGAGGTGACCCGCGCGGCCCGCGAACAGTACGGCCTGTTTCAGACGGTGACGGTCGCCCCCGTCGTCGATTTCGCCCGACTCGAAGAGGTTCTGGTTCTGCTGAAGGAGAATCCATGACCCGGGTTTTTGCCTATTTCCTCGCAGGTCTCGGTTTCCTCCTCCTCCAGTCCGCTCTGCTTCCCCGGATTCTCCCCTTTGAAACCAAACCGGATCTACTCCTGATCCTCATCGTCTACCTGGGTCTGCACGAGAGATATCTTCAGGGTGCCGGACTCAGCTATCTCCTCGGCTGTTTTTTCGACGTCTTCGCCGGCAGCTCTCCGGGGCTCTATGGAACGGCCTTTCTGGTCACCTTTCTGGCGGTGCGGGGCGTCGCCAGCCAGCTCAACACCGAGAGTTCCGTGCTGCTGCTGTTCATGGTTTTCTGCGGTACCCTCTTTCACGGGGGGATACTGATCTTCCCCCTCGGTTTTTTCGCCGATGCCGGACCCCTCTGGTCGATCATTCTCGGCCACCTGCTTTCACAGGTTCTGCTTAACCTGACGACGGCCTATCTCCTGATCATGGGTATCACCCGGCTGCAAAAACGTTTTTTCCCGCGCACCCGGATCCCGGGACTGCAGCGTCTGGACAGTCGCTATGAGTATTGACTCGGAATGGGCGATTCCCGGCCTCAAAAACCGCTTTCTGCTGATTTCCCTGGCTGCTGTCGCTATCTTTCTCCTCCTTCT
Source organism: Desulfuromonas sp. TF (assembly GCF_000472285.1). Classification (NCBI taxonomy): domain Bacteria; kingdom Pseudomonadati; phylum Thermodesulfobacteriota; class Desulfuromonadia; order Desulfuromonadales; family Desulfuromonadaceae; genus Desulfuromonas; species Desulfuromonas sp. TF. The sequence continues at coordinate 541,097 of NZ_KI421413.1, read as the reverse complement.
GTGCCGGCTCTGGTATCTGCAGATCATCAATACCGAGCGTTATTCCGAACTATCGGAAAAGAACCGCATACGCTATCTTCCCATTTCCGCCGCGCGCGGACCGATCTTCGACCGTGACGGAAAGCTGCTGGTGGACACCCGCCCTTCCTTCGACGTTGCGATCATGCGCCAGGATATGGATGATAAGGATCTGCTGCTGGAGCGCCTGGCGTATTATCTCGATGCGGATACGGAAACGCTGGGCAGGAACTGGAAATCCGGCGTCGGGTTTCCGGCCTACAGGCCAGTGCCGCTGGCGGAAGATGTGGGACGGGACGCCATGGAGCGCATTCAGGAGAATTCTGTCGATCTCCCCGGAGTCCTTACCGAGGTCCGCTCCATCAGGGCTTATCCTTATGCGGATTTCGCTGCCCACATTTTCGGCTATCTGGGGGAAATCACCGAACGGGAGCTGCAGACTCGGGGAGGGGAGGGATACCGGGGGGGGGATTTCGTCGGCAAGAGCGGAGTGGAAAACCTTCTGGAACCCTACCTGCGCGGCAGCGAAGGGCAGCGCCGCCTGGAGGTGGATGTCAAGGGCAAGGAACTGAGACAGCTCATCGTTCGCGAACCGATGCCGGGAAACCGGGTGTATCTGAGTCTGAGACACGACCTGCAGCTGGCCGCCGAGACGGCGTTCGGCGACCAGGCCGGAAGCGCCGTCGTTCTGGATGTGCGTACCGGCGAGATCCTCGCTCTGGTGAGCCGTCCGGCCTTCAACCCTGAGCTGTTCGCTCGCGGCATCACCGGGCCTGAATGGATCGCACTGCTGCAGGATCCCCGTCACCCGTTGCAGGACAAGGCGATCAAAGGACAATACCCGCCCGGATCGACCTTCAAGATCGTTACCGCGCTGGCGGCGCTCGAAGCCGGCGTCGTGACTCCGTCGACCAGCTATGACTGCGAAGGAAGCATGACCCTTGGAGACAGCAAATTCCGCTGTTGGAAGAAAAGGGGGCATGGCCGGACGGACCTGGAGAAAGCCCTTCGGGAGAGCTGCGACGTCTGGTTTTACAAGGCCGGCCTTGAGACGGGAATAGATCGCCTCTCCGAAATGGCCTTTGCCCTGGGGCTTGGCGCACGCACGGGTTTTCCCCTGGACGGGGAAAAGGACGGGCTCATCCCTACCAAACAATGGAAAAGAAAGCGCTTCCGCGCTCCCTGGTATAACGGAGAGACGGTCATCGCGGCCATCGGCCAGGGTTACGTCCTGACCACCCCGCTCCAACTGGCGGTGATGACGGCGGCGGTCGCCAACGGCGGCACGGTCCTGCAGCCGACCCTGATTAAAAGGGTCGAAGATTGGCAGGGGAAGGAGCTGCTTCCCTCGGAGCGGATGATATCCAATACGGTCCAACTGCGGCCTGGAAACCTGGCGGCTGTGCGCCGGGGGCTGGAGGCCGTTGTGAATGCGCCGCACGGCACCGGGTGGGCTTCCCGGCTGGACGGCGTCAAGGTGGCCGGAAAGACCGGTACGGCCCAGGTGGTGCGTCTCAAGAGCGATGAGGAGAAGGAGAAGGAGAAGGATGAAAAAGAGGAGCCTTATCGTTTTCGCGACCACGCCCTCTTCGTCGCATATGCTCCGGCTGCGGCTCCCGAAATCGCCGTGTCGGTAGTGGTGGAGCACGGGGAGCACGGCGGCAGTGCCGCGGCTCCCATCGCACGGAACATTCTCGAGACCTATTTCGGTCTCGGAACTCAAACCCCGGTCGGAGAACCGGGCGATGCCGGAGATTGAAAAGCCATGTTTGACCGGCGACTTCTGACCCATTTCGACTGGGTGCTGCTGCTGATGATCGGTCTGATCGCCTGCGTCGGCATCCTCAATCTTTACAGCGCCACCGCCTCATGGTCCGCGGCGACCCCCGTTTATCTGAAGCAGATCTCCTGGCTGGGGATCGGCCTGCTGATCGCTTTCGCAATCTGCATATTCGATTACCGCCATCTGGAGTACCTCGGATTCCTGTTTTACGGGATCAACATCCTGCTGCTCCTCTTCGTTCTTTTCTTCGGCAAGACGAGCATGGGCGCCACTCGCTGGATCGACCTGGGGTTTTTCCAATTGCAGCCCAGCGAGATCATGAAAATCGTGATCATCATCACCCTGGCCCGCTATTTCGGCGATAGGGGGAATCTCCGGGGGCATACGTTTTCTGAGCTGCTGCCTCCTTTTCTGCTTCTCGGATTTCCCGCCCTGCTGATCATGAAGCAGCCCGACCTCGGCACCGCCATGCTGGTCCTCTTCATCGGCGGCACCATGGCCCTGTTCGCCGGCATCCGCAGGGGCACGCTGGCGGTCCTCTCGGTGCTTGGAACAGCCGCCGCCGTCGGCGGCTGGTTTCTGCTTCACGACTATCAGAAAGAGCGCATCCGCACCTTTCTCAATCCCGAAAGAGATCCCCTCGGCTCCGGCTATCACATCATCCAGTCGAAGATCGCCGTCGGCAGCGGCGGCTTTTTCGGCAAGGGATTCATGGAGGGGACCCAGTCCCAGCTTTCCTTTCTTCCCGAGCGGCACACGGACTTCGCCTTCTCCGTGTTTGCCGAGGAATGGGGGTTTGCCGGGTGCCTGGTCCTGCTCCTGCTCTACCTTCTGGTGATTCTCTGGGGGATCTACATCGCCCGCCGCTCCAGTGACCGCTTCGGGATGTATCTGGCCCTCGGCGTGGTGGCCATGCTCTTCTGGCATATGGTGGTCAACCTCGGGATGGTGATCGGCCTTCTGCCGGTGGTTGGAGTGCCTCTGCCCCTATTCTCCTACGGAGGAACGAGCATGATCACCACCATGATCGGCGTGGGGCTGCTGCTCAATATCAGCATGCGGCGGTTCATGTTCTAGTCAGCGGCTGATGAAAAACGCCCATCTGCGGCGTTGCCCTCATCCTTCGTCAACGACGTACCTTACGGTACGCCTTATTCCTCAGGATATCGGGCGCCTTGCATCTGGGCATTTTTGATCAGCCTCCCTTCCCCCCCCCGTCCCCCGTCCCCCGCTCCTTCTGATATACTTCCTCCTAACGGAAAGGAGGAGCCATGGAGAAGCTGCATGAGGCCCGTTTCTGGGACAAAGCCGCCGAAGGGAAAGTCAAATGTTCCCTGTGCCGGTTCCGCTGTCTCATCGCCGAAGGTCAACGAGGGGTCTGCGGGGTGCGGGAGAACCGGGAGGGAGTCCTCTATACCCTGGTTTACGGCAGGAGCATCGCGGAGAACGTCGATCCCATTGAAAAGAAACCCCTCTTTCACTATCATCCCGGCTCCAAAAGCTTCTCCATCGCCACCGTGGGGTGCAATTTCCGCTGTCTCCATTGCCAGAACGCCGACATCTCCCAGTGGCCGCACACCGGACGCCCCATAGCCGGCCACGATCTGCCGCCTGCGGAGATCGTCCGCCGGGCCAAGGCGGCAGGGTGCCGCAGCATCGCCTACACCTACACCGAGCCGACCATCTTCCTCGAATACGCCTATGATACCGCGGCCCTCGCCTCCAGGGAGGGGATCGGCAACGTCTTTGTCACCAACGGCTACATCACTCCCGAGGCGCTGGAAGCTGTCGCCCCCTTCCTCGATGCGGCGAATGTCGACCTCAAGGGGTTCTCGGAGAAGTTCTATCGGGAGGTCGCCGGCGCCACCCTTCAGGGGGTGCTCGACTCCCTGAAGGAGTACCGGCGGCTGGGGATCTGGATCGAGGTCACCACCCTGATCATTCCCGGCCACAACGACGGCGAGGCCGATCTCAAGGGGATCGCCCGTTTCATCGCCGACGAGCTGGGCGCCCACGTCCCCTGGCACGTCACCGCCTTCTATCCCACCTATAAGATGATAGCCAGTCCCCCCACGCCGGCCGCCACCCTGCGCAAAGCCAGGCAAATAGGCATCGATGCGGGCCTTCGATATGTCTACGAGGGAAACATCCCCGGGGAGGGAGGGGAGAACACCTTCTGTCCCGCCTGTGGGAAGGTGGTCATCGAGCGTTGCGGATTCCGCCTCGGGCAGGTCCGTACCGAGGGTGGGAAATGCGGTTTTTGCGGAGAAAAGATCGAAGGAATAGGGCTTTAGAGCACTGTGTCCAAGGTTGACAGAAGGCGCTACGGATATAAAGTAGGATTCAAGGAGGCTATGGTTGACAAAGACGCCGACTGGATTCAAGCCTTCGGAGCAGGAGGTTCGCAATGCCCCGTCCCATCTGGAAAGGAAGCATCTCCTTCGGTCTGGTCAATATTCCGATCACCCTCTTCCCGGCTGAAAGTCAGTCCGATCTGCATTTTCAGATGATCGACAGCCGCAATCACGCCCGGGTGAGGTACAAGCGGGTCAACGAGGTCACCGAGGAGGAGGTGCCGTGGAACGAGATCGTCAAGGGATACGAATTCGAGGATGGAAATTATATCCTGCTGAGTGACGAGGATTTCAAACAGGCCGATCGCGAAGCCACCAAAACCATCGAAATCGAGGATTTTGTCGACCTCCGGGCGATCGATTACGCCTATTTCGACAAACCCTATTACCTCGTCCCGGGCAAGGGAGGTGAAAAGGGATACGTCCTTCTGCGCGAGGCGCTGCGCCGCAAGGGGAAGGTCGGCATCGCCCGGGTGGTCATCCGGACGAAAGAATACCTGGCCGCTCTGATTCCCGAAGGGGATGCCCTGGTCCTCGATCTGCTTCGTTATCATCAGCAGCTGCGGGATCTCGGCGAATATGCGATCCCCCACGGCGATCTCGAAGAGTTCAAGGTGACCCGCAAGGAACTCGACCTGGCTGAAACCCTGGTCGAATCCATGGCGGCCGAATGGGAGCCGGAGAAGTATCACGATGAATACCACGACGCCCTGATGGCCTGGATCGAGAAGAAGGCCCGGGAAGGGAAGACCGAGGCTCTGCCCGAAGAAAAGGCTGAAGCCGAGGCCGAAGGCGGAAAAGTCATCGATATGATGGCCCTGCTGAAGAAAAGCCTTGAAGGGAAGGGGGAGGGGGGCCGGAAAAGGAAAGCCGAAGAGAAGGGGGAAGCCCCCAAAAGAAAAGGATCCGGAAAACCGGCTGGTACCTCACGGAAGGAGAGCGAGAAGAAACGGAAGACCGGAGAAAAATGACTCTAAATAGATGAATGAAGCCGTTAATTCTGATTGGCCTCCCATGACGGACAGGCAATCCACGGAACTCGATACCTACCAGCGTAAACGCGATTTTTCCCGGACTGCAGAGCCGGAGGGAAAGCTCGCGGAAAGCCCTTCCGGGCGTCTTTATCTTATTCAGAAGCACGCTGCCAGACGCCTCCACTACGATCTGCGCCTGGAACTCGGAGGGGTGCTCAAGAGTTGGGCGCTCCCCAAGGGGCCGAGCCTCGATCCGGAGGAAAAGCGGCTCGCCGTCCAGGTGGAGGACCATCCGGTGGAGTACGGCTCCTTCGAAGGGATCATCCCCGCCGGGGAGTACGGCGGCGGGACCGTCATGCTCTGGGACCAGGGGGAGTGGGAATCGATCGGCGACCCCGAAGCGGGGCTTCGCAAGGGGCACCTGTCCTTCCGGCTGCACGGAAAGAGACTTCAGGGGAGCTGGACCCTGGCGCGTCTGGGGGGGAAAGCCGACCCGGAGGAGAAGAACTGGCTGTTGATCAAAAAGCGCGACGAGATGGCGCGTGTCGAAGGCGAATACTCCGCTACCCGTGAAGAGCTGACCAGCATCGCCAGCGGCCGGAGCATGGAGGGGATCGCCGGGGCGGCGGACAGCGTCTGGAAAGAGGGGAGAGCCGTATCCGGAGAGGATGATAAATCCCGGCCTGAAGTCGCCCCCGCGGTGATTTCGATCGAGCCCGCCGGTCTGCCCGGGGTCAGAAAGGCCCCCATGCCGAAGAAGGTCAAGCCGCAGCTCGCCATTGCGGTTCAGGAAGCTCCCCCGGGGGAGCAATGGCTGCATGAGATCAAATACGACGGTTACCGCCTTCTTTGCTTTATCGACCGGGGCAATGTTCGACTCCTAACCCGTCGGGGGCAGGACTGGACGGAGAAATTCAGCAAAGCGGCGTCCGCAGCGGCCTCTCTTCCGCTCACGCAGGCGATCCTGGACGGCGAGATGGTGGTCCTGGATGAGAAAGGCATTTCCGATTTCCAGGCTCTGCAGAATTTCCTGCGCAACCGGCAGAAAGGGGAGCTCACCTATTTCCTGTTCGATATCCTCCACTACGAGGGATACGATCTCACCCGGGTGCCCCTTGCCGAGCGCAAGGAGCTGCTGCGTCGGCTTCTTCCTCCCCCGGAGAAGGGGGGCACTCTCCGCTATAGCGATCATTTTACCGGAAGGGGGGAGCAGGTCTTTCAGCATGCCTGTCGTTTCGCCCTGGAGGGGATCATCTCCAAGCGGGCGCAGAGCACCTACCTCCAGAAACGCTCCAGCCAATGGCGCAAAGTCAAATGTCTGAACCGCCAGGAGTTCGTCATCGGCGGCTTTTCCGATCCCGGCGGCGGACGCAGCGGATTGGGCGCTCTGCTCCTGGGATATTACGAGACGCCTCGGAAGCTGGTCTTTTCCGGCAAGGTCGGCACCGGTTTCAGCGAGGAGGTGCTGAGGGAGCTGCGCCGGCGGCTGGAGCCTCTCGAAAGGGCGTCGCCCCCCTTCGTCAATCCCCCCGCGGGCGCCGAAGCGCGCGGAGTCCACTGGGTGCGCCCCGAGCTGGTGGCGGAGGTCGAATTCACCTCCTGGACCCAGGACGGGCGGCTGCGCCATCCCTCCTATAAAGGGCTCAGAGAGGATAAGGCGGCGACGGAGATCCGGCTTGAGGAGGCGGTCGAAGATCCGGACAGGTTGTCTGCCCCGGCTGAAAATGAACCCGCGAGCACCGGAACTTCGAAACGTGCCCCCCGGCAAGCGGTCCCGATGGTTGCCGGGGTGCGGCTGAGTAATCCGGAGCGCATTCTATACCCCGACCAGGGGGTGACCAAGAGGGCGCTGGCCGAATTCTACGAGCGGATCGCAAATTTCGTCGTGCCGCATCTTGCCGGCCGTCCCCTTTCCCTGTTTCGTTGCCCCCAGGGCCGGCACAAGGAGTGCTTCTTCCAGAAGCATTTCGCCGATGGCAGCCCCGAACACACCCGCATCGTCCCCATCCGGGAAAAGCAAGAGGAGCGTGATTACCTCGTCGTGGACGATCTGGCGGGGGTGATCTCCCTGGTGCAGCTCGGGGTGCTGGAATTTCATCCATGGGCCAGCCGGGAGGACCGCCTGGAGCAGCCGGACCGCATGGTCTTCGACCTCGATCCCGATCCGGGTATTTCCTGGGAAAAGGTTATCGAGGGTGCGTTTGCAGTGCGCGACCTTCTAGGGGAATTGGGGCTGCGAAGTTTTCTCAAGACCACTGGCGGCAAGGGGCTTCACGTGGTGGTTCCTCTCCTGCGCCGCTCTTCATGGGAGGAGGTGAAGGCCTTCTCCCGGGCGGTGGCGGAACGTCTCATCGAGGAATCACCGCGGAAGTATGTGGCCACCATGAGCAAAAGCAAGCGACAGGGGAGGATCTTCATCGACCACTTCCGCAACAGCCGTGGGGCTACCGCCGTGGCGGCCTACTCGACGCGGGCCCGGTCCGGTGCGACGGTATCGACACCCCTGCGGTGGGAGGAACTTATCCCGGCGATCCGCCCTGACCATTACACGATCGAAAACCTGCCGCGGCGTCTGGCACGGATCGGAGCCGATCCCTGGGAAGGATTCTTCGAAGTGCGTCAGTCACTGACGAAAGGGATGAAAAATACATTGAACCTCGAGTAATTCCGGTCTGAGCAGTCCTCCCCGCCGTGCAGATGTTTCGGCCCATTCACATTCGCTTCTCTCAGGCTCACGGCCCGAAACCTCTGCACAGCGGAGGCAGGCTCAAAGGGAACCTTCAGTGATGTCTCAGGGCATCGATCAGCTCGCTCTTATCCATTTTCGAGCGTCCCTCGATGCCGACCTCTCTGGCTTTCTCATACAGGTCATCCTTGTTCCATTCCTCATATTTCGGGGACTTGCCACCTCTCTTGCCGGCCTCCTTGCGAGGCGTATTGGCGATGCGGGCGGCTTTTTCCTTGCTCATCCCCTTCTCGCGCAGTTTTTCGTACCGCTCGTCATCCTTGATGGTCGGTCCGTGATCCTTACCCTTGGGCATGTCTGACTCCTCTCTTTCAGGTGGATATGAAATCGCCTCCGTTCGGGTGCAGGACCTGCCCGGTCATGTAGGAGGCGTCTTCGGAGGTGAGAAAGACGTAAAAACTGTCCAGGTGTGCCTCCGGATCGTCTACTACCCTGCATATCAGCAAGAAGGGCGATGTCAAATCAGCGAAGCCGTCGAAGCGACCGTGGGATCCGTGAACCCCTTGCCGAAAAAATCAGTGGTGATATCGTGTTAAAAGTAATGGCTGTTTTGGTCCGCCAAGTTTCATCCGGAACCACCTCATGAAGAAAGGGCGTTTTCAGGTCAAACAAGCCGAGGAGAAAGATCATGCCCGAACTGCTCTATCGATGTCCGGTCACCGGACAGGAACTTTCACTGGGGATTTCCGTTGATGCCGATACCTTCGAAAAGGCCGAATTCGATTACCGCACCATCGTGTGCTCAAAATGCGGACAGCAGCACGAGTGGACCAAGGAAGACGTATACCTCCAGGTGCCGCCGGAAGTGGATCGCAGGACCCGGGAGAAAAAACAGGGACCGGACGAGAGGTTTTCCGGACGCTAGTGTCCCGTTTGGTTAGTCCATTCAGATAATTCTGAGGCATTTTGGTTGCAGGCAAGGCGCGTCGCCGCAGGCCTAGCCTGAGCTAAGCCGAGGAGACGCAACGCAGCAAGCGGCCAAAGGGACCAGAATTTAATGGACGGTATTAACCAATCGGGACACTAGCACGTCAATCACGGCAATGAGTAAGATCAATGGTCATCCTTGATGCGATCAGAAGAATCCGTAAAGGACTCCGACGAGCCCTGAAGGTGCTTGCCCGCCCGGTAAGGCATGCTCGCGGCCGAGGGGGACTTGTCATTCAGGCGTACAGGGGATACGGCTCCCATGCAGGTGTTTTCCTCATGGGACGGGTGTTCAGGGGGCAGGGTTCCGGTTCCGGGGGATTTGAGGAAAATGTAGGTCGCGATATCCTCGATATCGGCCGGAGACTTGTGCGGCGTGGATGCGCCAACGCCGTTCTGGCGGCCCGATTCTGCGGGGCCGAGAAAAAGGTGGTCACCGACCGGGACGGCTACTTCCGTGTCCTTCTTAAGCCGGTTCAGCCGCCGCCGGCGGACCGGTACTGGCACTGCATGGAATTGGAGTTGATTTCTCCCGCAGGATCCAATGTTCGAGCCGAGGCCGACCTGTTCATTCCGAGGGATGAATCTCGTTTTGTGGTCATCAGCGACATCGATGACACGGTGATATTCACAGGCGTCGCCAACAAGATTATGATGCTCTGGCGTCTGTTCACCCAGGGGCCTCGGAGCAGAATCGCCTTTCCCGGAGTCGCCGCCTTCTACAGGGCTCTTCATGGCGGAGCCGGCGGGGATGAGATGAACCCGCTGCTCTATGTTTCACGCGGTCCCTGGAGCCTCTACGAGGTCCTGGACGAGTTTTTCAACATCCATGGCATTCCCGTCGGACCCATCCTCTTCCTGCGAAAATGGAACCTTTCCCTGCGCCATCCCCTTCCCCGGGGCGCGCGAGGGCATAAGCTCGCACTGATACGGGAAATGCTTTCTATTTACAATAATCTGCCCTTTGTTCTTATCGGCGACAGCGGCCAACACGATCCGGAAATCTACAGCCGGGTGGTCCGGGAAAATCCGGGAAGGATCCTGGCCGTCTATATCCGCAACATCGAAGCCAACCCGATGCGTCGCCGGGCCATAGGAGTTCTGGCGGAGGATGTCGCCGCAGCTGGCAGCATTCTCCTGCTGGCTGCCGACAGCTTCGCCATGGCAAAGCATGCCGCCGATAAGGGTTTCATCTCGCCGAGAGCCCTTTCCGGAGTCCTGGCCGAGCGCATGAGGGAGGGCGAACCGGAGCTCCGGGCGACCAGGTCGATCTGGCGGCCCACTCCCGCGGCGGCCCATGAAGCCGTGGAACAAGGGAGCCTGGCGGAGAAACTCGAAGGCAACAACGCGGACCGGCAGAAGGACATCTCCCCTCAGGTCTGATCCCCTCCAGAGTCCACCCCATGTCACTCTTCTCCCAAACCTGGACAGAAAACTCCTTCGGGCGAAGGTATGCCAGAGCGGTTCAGGATTGCAGGTAGTCTTCCAGCCGTTGGAGCATCTTTCCGCAGTCCTCGCCGATATCGGCCAGAAGGGAGCGGATATCGTCCGAAAGGTCTTTCTTTCGCGCCTGATGGACAGCGTCGATGATGCGGGTTTCGATTTCGCTGCAGCTCTCCGCCACGACCCGGTCCCGGTCTTCGGCGAGAGCGGCTTTCACCCGCGTCGCCAGCCGGCTGAAGGCTTCCCGGTCGGGATCGGGCGCAGACGGCAGATTGCCCATGCGGCGAACTGTCTCCTCGAGACGTGAGACATGCCGGCGATGGGCGTTTCCGAAATCCTTGATCAGGTCGCAGAGCGTCGGTTCCTGAGGCATCTCGGCCAGCTTCTCAAATTGATCGACGGCGTATTTGCTTGCCTCGGTTACATCGTCAAGAGCGAGTTCCTGGTCAGTTCGCAGCATCTTTTCTCTCCTGGTCTTTCGATTCGGCCGGAACGAAGACGCTCAGGGCATTCTGCCTGATCGTAAAGCGTGCCGGCGTCTTGGTTCTCTCTTCCCCATCGGCGACCACCTTGAGAGGTTTGACCGTGCGCACGCTTATAGTGCGTCCGCGTCGGAATCTCACCTTCGTTTTTTCCCCGTAATTGCCTGTGAACAGCGCCGGGAAAAGTGCCGCCAGGCGAAAAACACTCTGCGGGTCGAGACTGAATAGATGGAGCACCTGATCGTCCATTTGAGCCTCCGAAGCGATGGTCATTCCGCCTCCGTAGCTGCGACCGTTTCCCACGGCCACTTCGATTGAACGAAAATGTTCGCGGTGGCCGTCGCAATTCAGTTCGACCCCGAAAGGGCGAGCGGACCGCCAGGCCTCCAGCAAGGTGCGCAGATAGCTGAGCTTTCCCCACTGCCGTTTCTTGTCCGCCGAAAGGCGCCGGGTGACCAGGGTCCCCAGCCCGATGTGCGCGACATTGAAAAACCATACGTCATCGTTCACGCAGCCCAGATCAATGCGGCGGGTATGCCCTTCGGCAATGATTCCTGCCGCTGAAACGAGGTCGAGGGGGATCCCTAGCGTGCGGGCAAGATCATTGGCCGTTCCCATGGGCAGAATGCCCAGCGGTTTCCCGCACTTCAATAGCGCCGCCGCTGCTCTGTTGAACGTTCCGTCGCCTCCTCCGAGCACCACCCCGTCGACCTCGCCGGCGAATCTTTCGATCAATTCTGTGATTTGCCGGGGATCATCGATGAATTCCCGATGAACGACGAAACCGCGACCGCGCATAAACTCAACGGCTTTGCTGAGGTCTGAATCCCCCGCCTTTGCCCCGGGGTTGGCGATCAGGAGGATATCTTTTCCGTTCATGATTTTCGGATCGGCTCCACACGCAAGAAACGGCTGCGGCAGTTTCCGGATCTGTCCTATTTTACCTCCTCCCGGAATAAAAGTCTTATTCCGGATCGGCAGTCAGTGTTTCGTGAAAGAGCCTACATTAATTCTAAGGTGCTGAAAAATAGAGAAAAATAACTTTGGTAGGCATTGACTCGGAAAGGAGTTTTATGGCACATTGTCTAAGACGTTCACGGGATAAAACCCCTGAGCAAAATCTGAAAAAGGCAAATCCATCGAAAGGTGGAGGCGCAAAATCACCGGTCTAAAGGGTTGACACCCCCATGACAGCGGGATTGCCAGAGATGATCTGCAATATCTCCAAAAGAATCTGCAGCTCTCTATGGCCGAACCCTAACCTGAGAGAGTTGCAGATATGACAATTTCCCTCAAAAAATCTCCGATTTTTCCTTTCATCCTGATTCTCCTTGCCACGATTGCAGGGGGCGGAACCTCCCTCGCGGCCTCATCGTCGCTGGACGCCCGGCAAGAGTTGACAGATGCCGGTCTTCCCAGCGAATTCGGGGAGGTCATCTATCAGAAGAATCCTGAGCGCCCCATTCAGGTTTATATCATCGGCAACAGCCATCGCAGTTCCTCCACCGGAAACAACGGCGTCAATACCGTCCCATCCCAGGTACAGACCTACCGGATTGGGGAATGGCTCATCCGGCAGCATCATGTCGAACTCCTTCTTCCAGAGGGCTTCTTCGGCCGGAAGGGCAGAGCGGGAATCCTCGATGCGGCAGTCCGACTCGACGGCCCGGCGCTGGAAGAAACCCTGGCCGACACGTCGACCTTCGTAAACGCCGACCTGCTTCTGCACAGGAATTACGGCGTCGGTCTGCAACAGGTCGAAGACAGAGAGATGTATCGGAATGTCAGGGAATACCTTCATACCGGTTTGCAGAACGGCGGCGACCTGCTCGAATCTTTTGGTCTGGAACTCGAATACCTGCAGGAGCGCCGCTCCGCTGCCATTCTGCAGAGCATCCCTGCCGCTATCGACAGCGAGTACCGTCAGGGAAACATTGCGCAACCCCGGGCGATTCTGACCATCGGCATGGCCCACCTGGATGAGATTATCAAGTTTCTCGAACTGGGGAAAATAGAGATTCCCGCCCCGCCAATCGGCGCAAGCGGCTTCGAGGCTTATAGCGAAGCATTGGAGTTGCTGGCGAAAGGGGTCGGAGTGACGGTGATTGTTCCCCGGGCCATTCTCGATGATCGGGAGATGATGCATATGGCTAAGCTTGAGTCGGATCTGAGGGCCCGCTGAGGCGACCGGAATCCGAGTAGCGAGTAAAATAATGGCCGGGCTGATGACAGCCCGGCCATTGTTCGTTCAGTCAAGTTGCGGGGCGGAGCGCGGATGTTTTCCTGCTTGAGGGTTCACTTCGGCAACTGTTGCCGTTCCTGTCGCGGAATTTCCTGCTGCTGAAGCTCTTGCTGCGGCTGAAGGGACGGATCGGGATGTACTTCTTCCATTCCTCCTTCCTCCCAGTAGGGGGCCACACCATAGAACTGGTGAATTTCCTGGCCTTCCTGTCGTGTCAGGGCCTGTTGGATATCCCCCTCCGGAGCGGACATGAGTTGCGCCTTATCCACCGTCAGGGTCAGTGCGTTCTGCTCCATTGACGGCTGCAGAGCTTTCCAGGGAACGATGTACTTCTGGGTCTCCGCCAGTTCCCCGGAACCGATCACCACATACCCGATCCGACCCTCATTCAGGTCGACGATGACGTCCTGAACCTGCCCCAGGTTTTCACCCTGGAGGCTCTGGACCTGGAAATTGCTGAGCTGATCCATGGGAGCCAGGTCCGACTGCTGAGAGACTTGTGACTGCTGCATTCCGGTGGTTGCTCCCATTCCCTCTTCCTTCTCGTGGGACATCCCGAATACAGCTCCGGAGGCTAGAAGGGTCATGGCAACGACCATGCTTATCAGTGCTGATCTTTTCATGTGTCGAGCTCCTTTCAGAAAGCGACCGCCCCGCGGCTTCCCAATGCCATGCTTGTTCTCGGTTCGCTTTGGCATCACTTTAGCCGTGCCCGAAGAGATGTCAATAGAGCGAGAGAAAAATACGCAGGTCCTAAGTTATTGAAATAGAAATAAAAATTTTGAGTCACTAGAAAATTGCATGATTGCGGGGTCTTCGAGTAAAGGCGATCTGCACGGGTTGACGTCGGGCGGCGGGCACAAAAAAGCCAGGACATTTTCGTCCTGGCAAAATTTAAGGGTGGTCCTGCTGTTACGGGTTATTTGTTTTCCATGGTTCCGGAACCCGGCTGACGCTCTTGTTGAAATGGTTCCTCCTGCTGTTGCTCCAGTTGGCGCTGCTGTTGCATCTGTTCCTCTGAACGTTGCTGCTCTTTCTCTTCGCCGAATTCCGGCGAAACTCCGAAGAATTCCTCCTGCTCGATGTCAAGAGCCTCGAGGGTTTCCTGGTCGGGTTGACCGGAGGCGGCCAGACCTTCTTCTCTCTGGAATTCCTGGAGGGCGCTTCGGGTCTTGGGACCAATGATGCCATCCACCGGTCCAGCACTGAAGCCTTCCTCGTTCAGCTTCTTCTGCAGTTCCTGAACCTGTTTCTTATCAATTTGCTGGCCCGCCATCCGCTGCTGCTGCTGCTGCCCTTCCTGCGCGCCGTACTGCTGCTGCTTATGCTCTTTTTCCATCTGTGAACCGCTGCCATATTGGGCCTCGCCGGCCCCCAGCACCAGACCCGCGGTAAAGAGCCCCCCGATAAAGGTCATGGCTGTTGTCAGAAGGATATATCTCATTAGTTTTGCTCCTTTCTTAAGGAATATTTGACCACCCGACACCCCCGAAGGGGCGAAATGTTTTTCATCGCTCGTCCTTACTTTTAACACCGGGAATGGGTTTGTCAAATAGGCCTAAATGGCTGAAAAATAAAGAAATTGATTTCGGATGTGATTTCAGGTCATTTCTCCGTGCAGAAGGTTTCGAGCCCTCCGGATCTCCTCGGCGTTGCCGAGCAGCATCAGGGTGTCCCCCCGCTCCAGGCAGAGATCGGGTGGTACGTTATAGAGAGTCCGCTCGCTGCGGATCACTCCCATGACCATGGCTCCGGTTCTGCTGCGGAAGGCCAGTTCGGCAAGGCTTCGTCCCAGGCAGGGAGAGTTGTCGGGCACGGCCTGGAATTCGATGTGCCCTCCCTCCAGGACAGAGAGCGGTCGAGCTTCATCTTCACCGAGCCCATCCGGACGAAGCCGGCTGTAATGTTCGCGACGCAATTGCGCCAGGTGCAGCATGATTTTCCCCTCGGCGATTCCGAAACGCTGCAGCAGGTAGGCCGAGAGTTGCAGGCTTGATTCGAGTTCATCCGGTATGATTTCATCCGCGCCCAGTTCCCGCAAGTAGTCCATTTCAGCGATATAACGAGTGCGGGCCAGAATGTAGAGGTCCGGGTTGAGTTCCCGGCCGATGCGGATAGCCCGGGTCAATGCGGCGGGATCGTTGATGGCCAGAACCATTGCCCGGGCCTTTTTGATTCCGAGTTCCTCCAGCACCGCAGCCGCTGTGGCATCGCCGTAGACGATAAATTCACCCGCCTTGCGCCCGGTCTGCACCGAATCGCTGTTGAGCTCGATAAACAGATAGGGGATCTGCATTTCTCGCAGAACCCTTCCGACATTGCGCCCCGAAAGTCCGTAGCCGGCAATGATCACGTGGCCTTCGAGGTTCGCCGTGCGCTCCTTCGTCTCTGCTTCCAGATCCGTAGTTCGGCGGCCAAGGAAGCCGGCAATGCCGGCGGCCAGCGCAGGAGCCCGCGGCATCAGCAAAGGAGTGGCGACCATCGAAAGGGCGATCACGGAGAGGGCCAGCTGATAGGGCGCCGTAGCGATCAGTCCCAGCCCAAGTGCCTGTTTGAGGAGAACGAAAGAGAATTCCCCGACTTGAAAAAGGATCAGACCGGCCAGAAGGGCGATTCGCAGAGGATTGCCGGCAAGCAGGGCGGCGGCCGTGCCGGCTCCGACCTTCAGCAGAGAAAGAAGGAGAAAGAATCCAAGGACCAGGTGCCAGTTCTGGGCCAGGATGCGGACATCGACCAGCATCCCCATGGAGACGAAGAAGAGTGCCAGGAAGGTGTCGCGAAAGGGGAGGATGTCGGCAAGGGCCTGGTGGGAATAGTCCGACTCGGCGAGAAACAGCCCGGCAAGAAAGGCCCCCAGTGCCAGGGAAAGACCGGCATGGGAGGTGATCCAGGCCGTCCCGAGGACGAGAGCCAGAAGGGTGAGACGAAAGAGCTCGGGAGATCGGACCCGCAGAACACCCCGCAACAGAGGCTCCAGAAGGAAGCGTGCGAACAGTGACAATCCAGCCATGAGTCCAGCCGCCTGAAAAATGGCCAGCCAGGAAAAGCCGTCCGCATGACCGCCCAGAAGTGGGAGGAACACCAGGAAAAAGACGACGCAAAGATCCTGAAACAGGAGGATGGCCAGGGACAATTTCCCCTGTGCCGTGTCCATTTCTCCCCGCTCAAGAAGCAGTTTGAGGACGATGGCTGTGGACGAGAGGGCCAGGGCCATGGCAAGCGCACTGGCGGCGCTGTTCGACATCCCCATCAGCCGGGAGAAGCCATAGACCAGCAGTGCGCTCACCGCTACTTGAGTCGTGCCGCCGATGAGCATCGGCCGCTTTAATTTGAGAATGCGTGAAAAGGGGAATTCGAGGCCGATGGTAAAGAGAAGGAGGATGACGCCGATCTCGGCCATGGCCTCGACTTGGTGGATCCCCTGGACGAGATGCAGGCCGTAGGGGCCGACCAGCATTCCGGTGGCCAGATAGCCGATGATCGGCGACTGTCGCAGACGGCTGAACAGCCAGGCATTGGCCAGAGCCATGATGAGGAGCAGCAGGAGGTCCTGGAGAAAGGCGAACTCGGGCATAAGATTCCAATGGCTGAAGGGATGAGAACCGGTTAAGGCAAAGGGGGTTCGCCAATACTATAGCAGAGCAGGGCCCTGGCTCAGAATGCGGCTTACGTGTCTTCTCCCGCCGGTTCACGGCCGCCGCCGGGCACTTCCTGGCGCCGCTCTTCCCGGAGGCGCTGACGCTCGCCGATCATCTTTTCGTAACCGTGCGAGGTGGGACGATAGAAGCGCCGGCCCCTCAGTCGTTCAGGCAGGTGGAGCTGTGGCACATAACCTTCGTCGTAGTCGTGGGCGTAGCGGTAGTCCTTTCCGTAGCCCAGATCCTTCATCAGTCGAGTGGGAGCATTGCGGATATGAAGCGGGACCGGCAAGGCACCGCTTTTGCGCACTTCCCTTAGAGCTTCGTCGATTCCCAGGTAGGAAGCGTTGCTCTTGGGGGCGGTGGCGAGATAGGTGACCGCCTGGGCGAGGCTGATGCGGCCTTCGGGCAGGCCGACGAAATGAACCGCCTGCTGGACGGCGACCGCGATCTGCAGGGCCCGGGGATCGGCGTTGCCCACGTCCTCGGAGGCGAAAATGACCATTCGCCGCGCGATGAACAGGGGATCTTCGCCGGCCTCGATCATCCGCGCCAGCCAGTACAGCGCGCCGTCAGGGTCGGAGCCTCGCATGCTCTTGATGAAGGCGCTGATGACGTTGTAATGCTCCTCGGCTCCCTTGTCGTAAAGCAGCGCCTTTTTCTGAAGCGCTTCCTGGACCGTTTCCACGCCAATCGTCTTTCCTTCGACCGTGGCGGCCGCTATCTCAAGAGTGTTGAGGGCGATGCGCGCATCGCCGTCGGATTGGGCGGAGAGACGGTCGATGGCCTCGTCGTCCACCTCAAGGCCGCGGCCGCCCAGGCCGCTGGGATGATTCATCGCCCTCTCGAGGAGAATCCGGATATCCGCAGCCTCGAGGGGGTGCAGAACGAAAACCCGGGAGCGGGAGAGGAGGGCGGAGTTGACCTCGAAAGAGGGGTTCTCCGTGGTGGCGCCGATCAGGATGATGTCGCCCCTCTCAACATGGGGAAGAAAGGCATCCTGCTGGGCTTTGTTGAAGCGGTGAATCTCATCGACGAAAAGGAGGGTCTTGCGGCCATGGAAGGCTCTCTCTTCCCGGGCCTTGGCGACCATCTCGCGGATCTCCTTGACCCCCTGCATGACCGCCGAGAAGGAAACGAAGCGGCTTCGGGTCGAGGCGGCGATGACCTGCGCCAGGGTCGTCTTGCCCGTTCCGGGCGGCCCCCAGAAGATGACCGAGGAGAGCTGATCGGTCTCGATGAGGCGGCGCAGCAGCTTCCCCTCTCCGAGGAGATGTCGCTGGCCGACGACCTCATCGAGGGTGCGCGGTCTCATGCGTTCCGCGAGGGGGGCGTCTTCCCGGGGGGACGAGCTCTGTTCGAAAAGGTCCATGAATTGCATCTTCTCCGCAAGGTAGGAGGGTGTCGGACTATCCATGACACCCTCCTGGTGCCGGAAGACTTTAGCACACCTCGTCCGCGGCGACAAGCCGCGACTGCTGCGTAAGTGTCCGAAGACCATGGACTTTGAAGCGACGCTATGCTACCATTCTGCGCATTGCCTGCAATGAAAGAGGATGGCGTCGCAAAAACTCACCAACTGCTGCGTTGCTGCAATTGCTCTCGCTGCTTCGACGTACGTAAGTACTTCTCATTGCTCGACAATCGCGCGCCTTGCATTTGGCGCTTTTTCCTTAGCCATCTGCTATTTTGCTTTCTTGCGAAAGCATCAAAGAGGGTTCTTATGAAACGTATCGGCATTTATGCCAAAAAGAACCACCCGGATGCGATCGCCCTGGCCGGTGAAATTACCTCCTGGCTGGAGTCGAAAGGGATGGAGGTCTTTCCCGAAGCGGATCTGGCCGCTAACATGGAAGGGGTCCGGGGATATCCCGGCAAGTCGATTCCGGCCATGGTCGATCTGATCATCGTGCTCGGAGGCGACGGAACTCTGATTTCCGTTGCCCGACAGGTCGGAAATCTGAAAACCCCGATCCTGGGGGTCAATCTCGGCAGCCTCGGTTTTCTTACCGAGGTCACCCTGGATGAGCTCTACCCCGTGCTCGAACAGGTGGTGCGGAGAGAATTCACCACAACCAGCCGGATGATGCTCGAGGCGATTGTCCGGCGAGGGGGGGAGGAAATCAACCGCTATCAGGTGCTCAATGACGTGGTGATCAACAAGGGGGCCCTCGCCCGGATCATCGACATGGAAGCCTGGGTGGACGAGAATTATCTGACGACGTTCAAGGCCGACGGTCTAATCATCGCCTCTCCCACCGGATCGACGGCGTATAACCTGGCCGCCGGCGGCCCCATCATCTATCCCGGTCTTCAGTGCCTCGTGATTTCCCCCATCTGTCCCCATACTCTGACCCATCGCCCCATCATCGTCTCCGGCGGAGCGGTCATCCGGATCGAGGTCAAATTCCAGGATGAAGACGTGGTCTTTACCGCCGACGGTCAGGTGGGGATGCCTCTGCATGGGGGAGACGTGGTGGAGGTCCGCAAGTCCGAAAACAGCACACAACTTGTCAGAAGTCCTTTCAAGGACTACTTTCAGGTGCTGCGCACCAAGCTCCGGTGGGGCGAGAGATAGGGCCGGAAGACAGACAGCTTGCAGTTTACAGCTTGCTTTCAGCCTACAGCTAGGATTTTATGCTGACCGATCTCATCATCACCAATTTCGCCATCATCGACCGGCTTCATGTCACGTTCGGCTCGGGATTCAACATCCTGACCGGGGAAACGGGCGCGGGGAAATCGATCATCATCGATGCCGTGGGGCTTCTTCTCGGAGACCGGGCCCGGCCGGACCTCATCCGGACCGGCGAGGAGACAGCGACCGTCGAGGCGCTGTTGGACATCTCTCATCAGTCCGGGCTGCGCCGGGAACTGGCGGAGGCCGGGTTCGAAGAGGGTGACGAGATGGTAATCAAGAGGGTGGTCAGCCGTTCGGGAAAAAACCGCATCTATCTCAATGGTTCTCTGGCTACCCTTGCTCAGCTCCAGGGCTGGGCCGGCAGGCTGATGAACATCTATGGGCAGCACGAGCATCAGAGTCTCCAGCGGCCCGATACCCACCTGTTCCTTCTGGACCGATTTGCGGGTCTGGAAGAGGTTCTCGAGACCTATCGGAGGCATTACCGGGAAGCCAGGCAGCTGACAGAGAGGCTGAAGCAGTTGGAAGAGGCCGAACGTGAGCGGCAGCAGCGCCTTGACCTGCTGACCTATCAGAGCCGGGAGATCGCTGAGTCTGCTCTGCGGTCCGGCGAAGATGAGGAACTGACGGCCGAGCGCCTGCGACTTCAGAATGTCGAACGTCTCGCCGCCGCCGCCCGGGGAGGGTATGACATCCTCTACGGGGAGGAGGGCGCGGTCAACGAACGCGTGGAGGCTGTCGCCGCCGGTCTGGAGGGGGTGGCTGCCGTCGAGCCTCTGCTGGGACAGCTGGCCGAGACGACCCGCAGCTCTCTGTATGCCCTGGAGGATGTGGCGATGCAGCTGCGGGATTACGCCGGCAGGCTCGCTTTCGAACCGGGGCGCCAGAACGAGGTGGAGGAGCGGCTGGCTCTGCTTGCCCGATTGAAGCGCAAATACGCCCCGACCCTGGAAGGAATCATCGAATACCAGAGTTCCATCGACCGGGAGATCGAGGATCTCAGCGATCTCGATGCCGCCAGAACCGGGGTGCGGAAAAAATTAGAGGAGGTACGGGCGAAACTGGTCGAGAGCGGAACCGTCCTCTCCCGCCTGCGCCGGGAAGGGGGAGGGGAACTGTGCCGCAGGGTGGAAGCGGAGCTCAAGGATCTGGCCATGCCAAGAGCCCGCTTCGAGGTGCGTCTCACACCCCTTTCCGAACCGGGCTCCCGCGGTCTCGAACAGGGCGAATTCTTTCTCGCTCCCAATCCGGGCGAAGAGCCCAAGCCACTTGCCCGAATCGCTTCGGGGGGCGAATTGTCACGTATCATGCTGGCCCTCAAGCGGGCCGCTCCGGAAGGCGATACTGTTTCGACTCTGATCTTTGACGAAGTCGATGCCGGCATCGGCGGCGTCGCCGCCACAGCCGTAGGTGAGAAATTGCGCGACGTGGCCTCCGGCCGGCAGGTCCTCTGCATTACCCATCTTCCCCAGGTGGCTGCCTTTGCCGATAGGCATTACCGGGTGGAGAAGCGGGAGGAAGATGGGCGCACCATCACTGCTCTGACCCTGCTGTCGGGGGAGGAGCGGACCCGGGAGATGGCCAGGATGCTCGGCGGTGCCCGCGTCACCGAGCGCACCCTGGAACACGCCCGCGAACTGATCGACCTCTCCGGTCGCACCATTGCCCAAGGGGAAATACCATGATCCGCAGAGCCGGAATTCACGATGCCAAGGCCATCCACAAGCTGCTCATAACCTATGCGCGGGAGGGTCTGATGCTCTCCCGCTCCCTTTCGGAAATCTATGAAGCGATTCGCGATTTTCATGTCTTTGAATCGAACGGTTCGGTTATCGGGACGGTCTGCCTGCATATCTGCTGGGAAGATCTGGCCGAAGTACGTTCCCTCGCGGTGGCCGCAGGGGAGGAGGGACGGGGAGTCGGCCGCCGGCTTGTGGAGACCTGTCTTGAGGAAGCCCGGCAGCTTGGTCTCAAAAGAGTATTCGCACTGACCTACAAACCCGGTTTTTTCGAAAAATTCGGATTCCACGAAATCGAAAAATCAGAGCTGCCGCAAAAGATCTGGGGCGACTGCATGAAGTGCGTCAAGTTTCCCGAGTGCGACGAGATTGCCATGATCCTCAATTTATAGAAGATCTGGTCATGTGCTTGCTTTCATTACGAAAAATCCGAGGATTGGTCCGCATTTTCTTCGTCGTTTTTACTTCACAAGGCTTGGAAAAGGCCGCATTTCGCATGCCTGTCTTTTGAATAAAAGAGTTTTTTTGTTCTATTTCGTACAATAAAATCGTGGTCAAAAAACTTGACAGATAAATACTCTATCCTTTATTAGTTTAAAGGTCCGCTCGAGGATTTGTTTTTTTTTGTGTGTTTTGACGGGAGGGTCGTTTTGGCCGCCAAGAAGTTTACCGTTCTCATTATCCCTGAGGGCTCCCACCGGGTCCGGCGCTTCAGCATCAAAAGAGGCGCTCTTCAGGGAGTGATTACCGCTGGAAGCATTCTGCTCCTTGCGGTCTCGTTGCTGCTTGTCGATTACATCCGAACGAATATCGATCGACAGGAGCTACATCGTCTGCAGGCCCAGAGCAATGCACAGCAGCAGGAGGTGCAAAGCTTAGCAGCCAGTCTCGACGGCTTGCGTAAGGAGATGGTGGTGCTCGCCCAGAACGACGCCAAGGTCCGGGTCATGGCGCAGCTCTCTCCTCCCAGGGCGGAGGCCCTCGCAGGGATTGGCGGACCCGCGGAAGAGGATGCGGCTTCCCGTTTTTCCGATCTCCAGCAGCGTATCGATGAGATCCGCCAGGCCATCGATCTGCGGCGGGAAAGCCAGGAGGAAATTCGCGGCGTTCTCAACGATCAGCGTTCCCTCCTTGCCGCCAAGCCACAGGGTTGGCCGATCAAGGGGTGGGTGACCTCCGATTTCGGCATGCGCAATTCTCCCTTCACCGGCAAGCGAAAGATGCACGAAGGTCTCGATGTGGCTGCCCGGACGGGAACTCCCGTCTTTGCCACCGCTGACGGAATCATCAGCAAGGCTGAGACCGCTCCGGGTTACGGCAAGCTTGTCATCATCGACCACGGTTACGGATACAAGACCTACTTCGCCCATAATTCCAAGATTTTCGTGAAAGTCGGCCAGCGGATCAAGAGGGGGGACAAGATCGCCGCCGTGGGGAATACCGGCAGTTCCACCGGTTCACATCTTCATTACGAAGTGCGGCGCAACGGCGTGCCGCTCAATCCGAGAAAATATCTCTGAATCGTAAACAGGAATCTTTTCAAAGCCCCGGTTAATCCGGGGCTTTTGCTTTTGGGAAGCGCCCGGCGCCATCCGTCTTTATCCTTGTGGGCCTCACATTTCTTGTGGTAAAATTCCACCCTTTGAAGCAGGTACATCACCCCCTTTCAGACCTTTGTCTGCTGTTTTTCCCCAAAAAACTTCAGGAGCCCTATTGATGATCGGCCCTTTGCTGAAAAAAGTTTTAGGAAGTAAAAATGATCGGGAACTCAAGCGCTTGCAGCCGCAGGTCGACAGGATTAACGCCCTGGAGGCGCAGATCGAATC
Source organism: Desulfuromonas sp. TF (assembly GCF_000472285.1). Lineage (NCBI taxonomy): Bacteria > Pseudomonadati > Thermodesulfobacteriota > Desulfuromonadia > Desulfuromonadales > Desulfuromonadaceae > Desulfuromonas > Desulfuromonas sp. TF. The sequence goes on along the minus strand of NZ_KI421413.1, from coordinate 518,284 downwards.
TCTTTCCGATCAGGCCCTTCAGGAAAAGACAATCGAATTCCGTCGTCGCCTGAAAGAGGGAGAGTCCCTGGACAGCCTCCTCCCCGAAGCCTTTGCGGTTGTTCGCGAGGCCGCCAGGCGGGTGCTGGGGATGCGCCATTTCGATGTCCAGCTCATCGGGGGCATGGTTCTTCACGCCGGCAAGATCGCTGAAATGAGAACCGGCGAAGGTAAAACGCTCATGGCGACTCTCCCTTCCTATCTGAATGCACTGACCGGCAGAGGGGTGCATGTCATCACCGTCAACGACTATCTGGCCCAGCGCGATTCGGAATGGATGGGACAGATCCACCGGTTTTTGGGGCTCACGGTCGGCGTCATCGTGCACGGGCTCACCGACAAGCAGCGCAAGGAAGCTTACGGCTGCGATATCACCTATGGCACCAACAATGAATTCGGATTCGATTACCTGCGCGACAACATGAAATTTGATCTCGCGGACTATGTGCAGCGGGAACACCACTTCTCCATCGTCGACGAAGTCGACTCTATTCTTATCGACGAGGCCCGTACGCCGCTGATCATCTCCGGTCCGAGCGAAGCATCCAGCGAACTCTATTATGCGGTGAACCGGGTAATTCCCATGCTCAAGAAGGGGGAATTGATCGAGCACCGCGATGGTAAAATCGGTCAGACGGTCAAGGAATACACCGGAGATTTTACTGTCGACGAAAAGGCCAGGAGCGCCACTCTCACGGAAGAGGGTGTGGCAAAGGTCGAAAAACTGATGGGCGTGGAAAACCTCTACGAGCCCAGCAATATCGAGATCCTTCATCACGTCAACCAGGCTCTGAAGGCTCATGCCCTGTTCAGGCGGGACGTGGACTACGTGGTCAAGGACGGCGAGGTGATGATCGTCGATGAGTTTACCGGTCGTCTGATGCCGGGACGGCGCTGGAGCGACGGTTTGCATCAGGCGGTGGAGGCCAAGGAAGGGGTCAAAATCGAGAGCGAAAACCAGACCCTGGCCACCATCACCTTCCAGAATTACTTCCGCATGTACGAGAAGCTCTCCGGCATGACCGGGACCGCCGATACCGAGGCGGCCGAATTCAGCGAAATCTACAAGCTGGAAGTCATGATCATCCCCACCAACCGACCGATGATTCGCATTGACCGCGCCGACGTGATCTACAAGACCGAGAAGGAGAAGTTCAAGGCGGTCATCGAGGATATCCTGGAAACCCACAAGAGTGGACAGCCTGTTCTGGTAGGGACCATCTCCATCGAACATTCGGAGACCCTTTCGGAGATGCTGCGCAAGCGCGGGATCCCCCACACGGTCCTCAATGCGAAGCATCACGAAAAAGAGGCGGAGATCGTGGCGCAGGCCGGGCGCAAGGGGGCCGTGACCATCGCAACCAATATGGCCGGCCGAGGCACCGACATTGTTCTTGGCGGCAACGCTGAGATGCTGGCGACCAGAGAGTCGGCAACGTCCGATGACCCCGAGGCCGCATACGATCAGGCACTGGAGAAGTATCATCGGATCTGCGAGGCGGAAAAGGCCGAGGTCATCGAGACGGGCGGACTGTACATCCTGGGCACCGAACGCCATGAGTCGCGCCGCATAGACAACCAGTTGCGAGGCCGCGCCGGCCGTCAGGGTGACCCCGGGGCGAGTCGGTTCTATATGAGCCTCGAAGACGATCTGCTGCGGATCTTCGGTTCCCAGAGGGTGGCTTACGTGATGGATAAGCTCAAGATTCCCGAAGGCGAGCCGATCGAGCACGGCATGATATCCAAGGCCATCGAGAATGCCCAGAAGAAGGTCGAAGGGCACAACTTCGAGATCCGCAAGCATCTCATCGAATACGACGATGTCATGAATAAACAGCGCGAGGTCATTTACACTCAGCGCAAGGAGGTTCTGGCCGGGAAAAACATCCGCGAGACCATCGAAGGAATCATCGCCGAAACCGCCGAGGACATGGTCGCCACCTTCTGTCCCGAAAAGACCCCTCCCACCGATTGGAACTGGGGCAGTCTGGCCGAGGATTTCTACAACCAGTTTAATATCCAGCCCCGGTTTCCGGAGGATCTCTCAAGCATTGGCAAGCCGGAGGCGCTGGAAGAAATTCTCAAGGAACAGGTTGCTGCACGCCTGGCCGAGAAGGAAGAGGAATTCACCACACCGGTGATGGACCATCTGATGAAGGTGCTGCTCCTGCAGACCATCGACTCTCAATGGAAGGATCATCTCCTCTCCATCGATCATCTAAAGGAAGGGATCGGCCTGCGCGGCTATGGGCAGCGCAATCCCAAACAAGAGTACAAGAAGGAGGCCTTCGGACTTTTCATGGAAATGATGGGCCGGATCCGCCAGGAGGTCATCCAGAAGCTCTTCCGTATTCAGTTGGCCAAGGAGGATGACGTCGCCCGCATGGAGGCCGAGCAGCGCCGGCGGCGCCTTGTCCTCAACCGGGTCGGGGGAGGAGAAGATCAAACGAAAAAGCCGATGACCAGGGATGAGGAGAAAGTCGGACGCAATGATCCCTGTCCCTGCGGCAGCGGTCAAAAATACAAGAAATGCTGCGGCAGATAAAGGCAGGCCAAGGTCTCGGGTCCAAGGCCTAAGATCCAATAAAAGGGTGTGAGATTTTTGGACTCGGGATCCGGGGATCCGGGACCATTGTTCTGGTTGGGGTGGTATATGTCTAAACAGGAAAGCATCAAGGTTCGCGGGTTCAAATTCTCCGCCCGGTCGGCGGGGATCAAGAAATCCGGCAAGCCCGACATGGCGATGATTTATTCCGAGGTTCCGGCCTGTTGTGCCGGGGTTTTTACAACCAACAAGGTCGTAGCGGCGCCGGTGGTGGTTTCCGCTCCCCGCATACGCCATGGAAGCTGTCAGGCGGTGATTGTCAACAGCGGCAACGCCAACGCCTGTACCGGAGAGCAGGGGCTCAGGGATGCCCTGCGCACCGGCGAACTGGCGGCACACGCCCTGGGCGTGTCGGAGGACCTGGTGGCGGTTTCCTCCACTGGAGTGATCGGAGTGAACCTGCCGATGGAGAAATTCGAGCGCCACGTTCCCCTGCTGGCTGCCGATCTTCAGGCTGACAGGGCTGCGGCGGTGGCCGAGGCGATCATGACCACCGACGCCTTTCCCAAGGTTTCCGTTGCCGAGGGCAGGGTGGGGGATGTCTCCTACCGAGTGCTGGGCTTGGCCAAAGGGGCTGGAATGATCCATCCCGACATGGCCACCATGCTCGCCTTCATTCTGACCGATGCCCGCGTTGAGCCGGGATTTCTCGCCGAAACCTTGAAGCGGGGAGCGGACCGGTCCTTCAACAGCATTACGGTGGACGGCGATACGTCCACCAACGACATGGTTCTGGTCCTGGCTAACGGACTGGCTGACAATGAGGAGATCCGCGGCGGCACAGCGGCGGGCGACGATTTCAGCCGGGGCCTCGAAGGAGTTTTGCTCGACCTGGCCAAAATGATCGTCCGCGACGGGGAAGGGGCAACCAAAGTGGTTCATGTGTTGGTCCGGGGAGCCGCCAGCGACAGCGAAGGCCGTCTCGCCGCACGCAGCATCGCCACTTCCAGTCTGGTGAAAACGGCCTTTTTCGGGGAAGACGCCAACTGGGGCCGGATCATAGCCGCCGTCGGCTATTCGGGAGCCCAGGTCGACCCGGACCGGATCGAAATCTTCTTTGACGACGTCCTGGTGGTTCAGGGCGGCCTTGGCACCGGCAAGGAGACGGAAACCCGGGCGACCGAGGTTCTCAAAAAGCCCGAATTCGCCGTCACGGTCGATCTGCATCTCGGCGAGGGTGAGGCCTTCTACTACACCTCCGATCTGACCTACGATTATGTCAAATGCAACGCGGCGTATAGAACGTGACTTCCCCCGCCCCATACATCGACCATACCCTTCTTAAGCCGGAAACCACCGCAGACCAGATTCGTGCTCTTTGCGAAGAGGCGGTGGAGTTCGGCTTCGCCAGCGTGTGCGTGCCGCCCGTCTTTGTTCCTCTGGCCGCCGATCTGCTGTACGGTTCAGAAATAGCCACTGGGACCGTGGTCGGGTTTCCCTTCGGCTATGTTCCTACGGCCGTAAAGGCCTTCGAGTCTTCCCGCGCGGTCGCCGCAGGAGCGACGGAACTCGACATGGTGATCCACCTCGGTGCCGTCCTGAGCGGCCGTCTGGAAGAGGTTGAAGGGGAGATCCGGCAGGTGGTCGAGGCGGCCCGGGGAGCCTTGGTCAAGGTGATCATTGAATGCTGCTGTCTCCCATTGCCCCTGAAGGAGGCTCTCGTTGAGTGCGTGGTGCGGGGGGGGGGCGGATATGTCAAGACCTCCACCGGTTTCGCGGCAGGGGGGGCCACCGTCGCTGACGTGCGATTGCTGGCCGGGGCTGCAAAGGGGCGGATCGGCGTCAAGGCCGCGGGGGGAATACGGGACTGGGAAGGGTGCCATGCCATGATCGAAGCCGGAGCCTCCCGGGTCGGGACCAGCGCCGGGGTGAAGATATTAGAGCAATGGCAGGATCGGGACGGGATAAAATGAAATGCCATGAATGGCGCCGGGTGGTTCTGATCACCCTGGATGGCGTGGGAGTGGGAGAACTGCCTGATGCCGACCGGTACGGTGATGCCGGAGCTAACACCCTAAAGCACGTAGTACAGTGCTGCGGCGGTCTGCAACTGCCGACTCTGGAACGGCTGGGCCTCGGAAATATTCTGCCTCTTCCGGGCGTTTCTCCCGCGGCCTCTCCCGCAGCGGCATTCGGAAGAATGCGGGAGCTGTCAGCCGGCAAGGACACCACGACGGGTCATTGGGAACTGGCCGGTGTCATCCAGGCCGAACCGTTTCCGACCTATCCCGCAGGGTTTCCACGGGAGATCATTGAGTCGTTCGCCGGAGAAACCGGCTGCTCGCCCCTTGGCAATGTGGCCGCAAGCGGTACCGACATCCTCCGCCATCTGGGCGAGGAGCACCTGCGCAGCGGCCGGCCGATCGTTTATACCAGCGCCGATTCCGTATTCCAGATCGCGGCGCATGAGGATATTTTTCCCGTCGACCGCCTCTACGAGATCTGCAGGATCGCCCGCCGAATCCTCAATCCATATCGGGTCGGCAGGGTGATCGCCCGCCCCTTCATCGGCAGCTGTGCCGCCGATTTCCGCCGCACCTCCCGACGGCATGACTTCTCCCTCCCGCCCACTGCCGAGACAATCCTGGAGAGCCTTCAACGGGCGGGGCTCAGGGTTTACGGAGTGGGGAAGATCCGGGATATTTTTGCCGGACGAGGCGTCACGGATTTTGTCTATACGGGAAGCAATGCCGAGGGGATGGCGCGGACTCTGGAGGCTCTTGAAAAAGTGGAAAAAGGGATGGTCTTCACCAACCTGGTCGATTTCGATATGCTTTTCGGCCATCGCCTCGATCCGTTGGGCTTCGGCCGCGCCCTGGAGGAATTCGACGGCTGGCTACCCCGGCTTCTGGAGAGACTCCGGCCCTCAGATCTCCTCCTGATAACGGCCGATCACGGTTGCGACCCCACGACTCCCGGAACGGACCACACCCGCGAGTACGTTCCCCTGCTGGCGTGGCATCCCCGGCTGCGACGAGGTTCGGATTTGGGTGAACGGGACAGTTTCGCCGACGTGGCCGCGACGATCGCTGAGCTTTTCGAGATTGAGTTTTCGGTCGGAAGGAGTGTGCTGCCGGAACTTTAAGAGCTACGGGCCTACTTCGGCGAGTAAACCGACAATGGCGGTGACGAGCCGTCAATCGTTTTCGACAAGCGGAGGGTGAGTTCGGGGGCAATATTATACAGGTGCGAGGGATCCAGCCCTTCAGAGCCCCTCTGGCTGGCCGAGAGTTCGCCCAGGAAACAGTATTCAATGAAGCGCTTCAGAGCCTTTCCAGCCTCTTCGCCCATGGGGATGAATTCGATTCCCGCCCCCTGCAGATAATTATTTTCAGGACTTGGTTCGACCCTGTAGATTACCCTGGTTTCGAGTTCGAGTTCCTGCTTCATGCCCATGAGGGGAACGATCACGCTGAGCCGATCTCCCAGCACCAGCGGGACCCCCGTTTTGATAAAAAGGCCCTGGGTACTGAGGCTCAACACCTCGGCGAACTGACACCTGTCCCCGGAGCAGAACATGCCGGGAAGTTTGACCGTCAGACGCAGGTTTTTGCGGGGGTGTTGCTCTATGTACTTCTGAATCAGAGCGAAGAGGGCGAAAATGTCCACCGGGACCTCAAGGACTTCATGAGGGGCGGACAGGGAGTCTTCGGCCTCCCGATCTCGCAGGATGATCAGAGGGGTTGTTCCGTCCGTCAGTCTGGATTCCACCGCTTGAAATAATGGCGAAGCCTGGTCGGCGAGGAGTCTTGAACCCATGATGAGTAGATCCGGTGAGGTTTCCTGCAGAAACTCAGTGAGCTGCTCCGGGCGGGAGGAAAGTACGACCCGGTAGCCCCAGTGCTTGAGAATGACTTCTAGAGTCGAAAGAAGTTCTTCCCGTAAATCGCCGACGAGCAAACGTTTCATCACAACACTGTACACCCTTAGACCTTCATGCTTAAAGTTAATGAAAAGGTAAAGGAATTTTGCAGTTCCGGTCAAGGAAAATCAGGTGTAAACCGAATTATTCCAAGAAGTGAAAATACTATAAAGGAAAAAGCACCCGTTGCAGGGTGCTTTTTCCTTATGGTCGGACGGAATAGATTATTTTTTCTTCTTTCCCTTGCCCCGGGCTGCGCGAGCTTTGGCCAGGTTATCGCCTAGACCCCTGTCGACCGCCATCTGCCGGCGGCTTTCCGAGTAGGCACGAGCTGCAAGAGGTTGAGTGCGGGGTATGTCGAACTGCTTACGGTATTCGCCGGGGCTCATTCCATGTGCGGTTTTCAGGTGCCGGGCGAGGGTCTTCATCTCTTTTCCACAGAGCATGCAGACGACTTTGTCCTTGCCGAAAGCCTTTTTGCGGGAGATCGCAGGTGCTGCAGCGGCTTCCTCTGCGACTTCGACCGGTACCGCTTCGCCCTTTTCCAGAGCGGCCAGAGCCTGGTGAACCGCAGCCAGTTCCGAGACCAGTTCTTCTTTGGTCATGGTTGTTGTGGATGCATGGGAAGCCACAATTTCAGCGACCATTTCAAGCAGAGTTGCCATTTTTTTTCCTCCTTGGGGAATAATCGATGGGTCTTTGTGTTTTTCAGATGACTTAACTAATACAATAATTTCCGACAAAATCAAGATAAAAATACTTATTCTAAATATAGATGAAGACGTGAAACATTTGAACGATTTTTTATCTGGATCATTCCATTGTCGATTTGAAAATCAAGTGATTATCCAATGACCGGAAAACGATTGTCATTGGAAAAATTCGGAAGACCGGAGAAAAAGTTCAGGGCTTTAGCCAATTCACCCCGTTCCTTGAGTATGAAACTTTCACTTGAGGTTCTTGGATGATTTCCTTTGCATGGAATAACGGCCTGGGGTATAGATATGCAAGCATGTTTACTCCATCCGGACCCACCATGAATATACGGCATCTTCTCGAGGAACGCGAAAAACAGACCCTGTCTGCATCCGCCTGCCTCAGTTCGCGGAGCGAGGGTCGCCGGTGCGCAGAAACCCCCTGTCCGGTCCGTACGGCCTTTCAGCATGATCGGGACAGGATCGTCCATTGCAAGTCTTTCAGGCGGCTCAAGTATAAAACCCAGGTCTTCCTTGCTCCTGAGGGCGATCACTACCGAACCCGTCTCACCCACACTCTGGAAGTCTCACAGATTGCGCGCACCGTCGCCCGGGCCTTGGCCCTCAACGAAGATTTGACTGAAGCCATCGCCCTGGGGCACGATCTGGGGCATACCCCCTTCGGACATGCCGGCGAGCGGGTTCTCGATGATCTGGTTCCCGGAGGTTTTCGCCATGTTCGCCAAAGCCTGCGGGTGGTGGATGTCCTGGAGAAGGATGGGGTCGGTCTGAACCTCTCCGCTGAGGTCCTCGACGGCATCGGGAAGCATTCAAAAGGAAGAGGATCCCTGATCTGCGATGAACCCGGAGTCAGGGCTTCCACCCTGGAGGGTCGGATCGTCCGGATAGCCGATATTATTGCCTATGTAAATCATGATCTTGACGATGCCATTCGGGCCGGCCTGATCCGTACGAATCAGATCCCGGACCGGATAATCCGCGTCTTGGGAGATACGCACTCCCGCCGCATCGGCACAATGGTCAGTGACATGATCGAGCAATCATTCGCCGAGGAAGATATCCGGCTGTCCGAACCTGTGGCCGAATCCGTCATGGCTCTCCGCGACTGGCTGTTCGAACATGTTTATCAGGTCAGGACGGTCCGTGAGGATTTCGAAAAGGCGTCGCGCATTCTTCGTGAACTCTACATATACTTCGCCGCCAATGAAGGAGCGCTCGTTGAACATGGAGGGCGTCGTTTTCCAGGTGATCGGCTCGAGGTCTCCGTGGCGGATTTCGTGGCGGGAATGACCGATCGGTATGCCATGAATCTCTACCACAAGATCTTCCTGCCTCAACCCTGGAAAATCCTTTAAAGCCGCATAACTCCTTGGATTTCCCACCCCAAGAAGCTTGACAGTCCGCCGAGGGCTGTGATAGCTTTAAGGCGCTTTGCGCCCATGAACAAGGCCTTTCCGGCTAGAGGTCGACGCCATGATAAATACGGCCCGGATGAAGCTCGTGTTCCGCCTGGGTGAAATCGGCTTCGCCCTTTCTATTCAGGACCTGATCGAAATAAGAGAAGATCCGGGCGGAGTCCTTGATCGTTCAGAAGCGGATCCAGGGGCCATGCTGCTCGGTCGGTTGATGCTTCGCGGTGAAGCGATCCCGGTGATCGACTTGGGAACATGCCTGGAACTCCCTGTCTCGTCGACCAGCCCGATCGTTCTCATTCTCGCCGGCGAATCAGGGATGTGGGGAATGACGGCAGACCGGGTCGAGGGGATTTTCCCCGAGTCGGAGTTCGAATCCCGGCCGCTGCCGATTATTCTCGGCCGGCAGGATTCTCTGCCCTATGCGGGGCTGGAGCTCTGGCGGGATGAGCCCCTGGTGCTCTGTGATGCGCGAAAGCTGGAAGATTACTGGGGCGGACATGAGCGCTAAGGTTGCCCTGTTCTCCCTGGGCTCCACATCCTTCGCCCTTCCGGTGGAGGGGATAAGGCATATCCTGTTCGCTCCCAGGATATTTCCACTGCCGTTGCTTAGATCGGAATTCTGCGGTGTTTTTCTCTACCAAGGCGAGATCATCCCATTATTTAATCTCTTGCAACGCTTCGGAATGACGATATGTCCTTCCGCCAGCCGTTTCACCGCCGTCATGAGTACCGAGTTAGGACTCGTCGGTCTGCCGGCCGGAGAGGCCCCGAGAATCATCTGCCGTGAGCAGGGGGGGCTTAAAGATGCTGCCAGCGAGGAGCAGTCTCCAGGGACGGACCGCACCTTCATCCACGCGGAAACGGAATATCCCCTGTTGGACATTGAAGAACTGATTGCAGTTTTGCCCACGAAAGAAACTACACCGGTGCTCTCCTCGAAGGGAACCAAGGAGGCTTGAATGAGCAAGAAGCTGTTGTTGGCTGACGACAGTATCACTATTCAGAAGGTCATAGGCATCACCTTCGCCAATGAAGAGTATGACCTCACTATCGTGGACAATGGCGCAATTGCTCTTGTTAGAGCCCGGGCCGAGCGTCCTGACCTGATCCTCTCCGATGTATTCATGCCGGGCAAGAACGGATACGAACTCACCGCTGCCGTTAAGCAGGATCCGCTTCTGCAGGGAGTTCCGGTTCTTCTCCTGGCAGGCACTTTTGAACCTTTCGACGAGGACAAGGCCCGCACCTCGGGAGCGGACGGCTGGATTTCCAAGCCCTTCGAATCGCAGGCGCTCATCGACCGGGTGGAAGAGCTGCTCGCCAAGGGAGCGGCCGCCGCTCCGGCCCCGGAACCCGTTGCGGAGGCGCCGGCTGCCGACAGGGAGGAGGAGCCCGCGGCCGAGTGGGAGGAAACGTTCGAACCTGGTCAGGAGCCGGCTTCCACGGATGACGATCTCTGGGGAGCCGTATCCTTTGCTGAGGAGGACCTTGGAGAGGAGCCGGAGGAATTCGAGGAGGAGGCTTTTGTTTTAGAGGAGGAGCCTGTCGAATTGAAGCTTCCGACCTCTGAGATCTCCGGGCTCGCTCAAGAGGAAGATTTCCTCTTTGAGGACGAACCCCTGGAACTTGCCGAGAGTCCGGTCGAGAAAGCACTACTGCGCCCGGAGGAAGAACCCTTTGTTTTCGAGGAGGAGCCTCTTGATCTGGCTGAGGAAACTGCCGACGACAAGTGGGGGAACGCGGCGGCCGAAGAGGAGGACTTCGTTTTCGAAGAGGACCCCCTGGAACTGATGGAAGAACCTCCCGCCGGCGAACAGTCTGCGGAACCCGCAGTCTCGGCAAAAGGGGATGAATTCGATTGGGAAGAACTCACAGAACCGGAATCCGCTGCCTCCTGGGAAGAGTCGGAGGAAGAAATTCTAATCCTGGAAGAGGCAGATATCCTGGAAGAAGAAGAACTGGGAATCGATTCTTTCATCACCGCGGAGACCGCCTCCGTCGCTCTGAAGTGGGAAGAGAGCGAAGAGACACTTGCGGCAGGCCGGGATGAAGACATCTTTGCGGCGCCTGGACCGGTGATGGCGGCTGGTCAGGCTGCTGAAGAGGAATTCTCCTTAAGCGAGGAAGGGCCCGAGTGGGGAATCGCCGAGCCCGACCTTGAAGAAGAGGAGCCCCTTGCCCTTGAAGAGGAGGGCGTGCCCGCGGAACCGGTTTTCCGACCCGCTCCGGCTTCCGCCTCCCCCGAATCGGTGGCAGCGCAGGTGCAGGGGCTCAGTGATGAAGAACTCGCCCGGGTAGTGGAGAAGGTGGCCGGAACAGTCATTGAGCGGCTGGCATCCACCATCCTTGAGAAAATCGCATGGGAGGTGATCCCCGATCTCGCCGAGAGCATGATCAGGGATGAACTGCGCAGGCTCAAGGGAGAAGATTGAAAGGTTAAAGGAAAAAGGAAGAAGGAAAAAGGCTTTAAGAAATGGGGATTTCGGAATCCCCATTTCCTTTTCTTCGCTGAACCAGAACCGACCGGAAGGATTTTGAAGTCCATGGAACCGAAGCTCCCCAAGGGGTATGAACCCCGCGAGGTTGAAGAAAAATGGTATGCGGTATGGGAACAGGCCGGATTTTTCCGCGCCGATGAGAATTCTCCGAAACCGCATTATTCCATCGTCATCCCACCGCCCAATGTCACCGGCGTTCTGCACATGGGGCATGCCCTGAATAACACTCTGCAGGACATCCTCTGCCGCTGGAAACGCATGACCGGCCACGAAGTGCTGTGGATGCCGGGGACGGACCATGCCGGCATCGCCACCCAGAACGTGGTGGAGAAACAGCTCGCCGGCGAAGGAAAGGACCGTCATGAACTGGGTCGCGAGAAGTTCATTGAACGGGTCTGGCAATGGCGCGAGGAGTCGGGCGGGCAGATCATCAATCAGCTCAAAAGGCTCGGCGCCTCCTGCGACTGGGAGCGCGAGCGCTTTACCATGGACGAGGGGCTCTCAAGAGCGGTGCGCGAGGTCTTCGTGCGGCTCTTCGAGGAAGGACTCATCTACCGCGACAATCGCCTGATCAACTGGTGCCCTCGCTGCCATACGGCCCTCTCCGACCTGGAAGTCGAGCACGAGGAGAAGAAGGGTCACCTCTGGCACCTGCGTTATCCGGTGCAGGGGACCGATCGCTTCCTTGTCGTCGCCACGACGCGCCCCGAGACGATGCTCGGCGATACCGCCGTCGCCGTCAATCCCGGAGACGAGCGCTACGCCGATCTGATCGGCAGGAAGGTGCTGCTGCCCCTGGTCGACCGGGAGATCCCGATCATCGCCGATGAATACGTCGATAGGGAATTCGGCTCCGGCGCCGTGAAGATCACCCCGGCCCACGACTTCAACGACTTCGAGATCGGCAAGCGCCACGACCTCGAGTTCATCAACATCCTCGACGAATCGGGCAACATCAACGAGAACGGAGGTCCCTACGACGGCCTGGAACGTTACGAGGCCCGCAGAAAGGTCGTTGCCGACCTGGAGGCCCAGGGCCTGATCGAGAAGATCGACGATTACGCCAACGCCGTCGGCGAATGCTACCGCTGCAGGACGGTCATCGAGCCGTACATGAGCAAGCAGTGGTACGTCGACGTCAAGCCTCTGGCCAAGGAGGCGATCGCCGCCGTCGAGGAGGGCCGCACCAAAATCGTCCCTCAGCAATGGGAGAAGACCTACTACGAGTGGATGTACAACATTCAGGACTGGTGCATCAGCCGCCAGATCTGGTGGGGGCATCGCATCCCCGCCTGGTTCTGCGACGCCTGCGGCGAGATCACCGTCTCGCGCCAGGACCCGACGGAGTGCGCCCAATGCGGCAGCGCCGACATCCGGCAGGAGACCGATGTGCTCGACACCTGGTTCTCCAGCGCCCTGTGGCCCTTCTCCACGATGGGCTGGCCCGATCAAACGGAGACTTTGGCCAAGTTCTACCCGACCAGCTGCCTGGTCACCGGTTTCGACATCCTCTTCTTCTGGGTCGCCCGGATGATGATGATGGGCATCAAGTTCATGGGCGAGGTCCCCTTCACGGAGGTCTACATCCATGCCCTGGTGCGCGATGCCCAGGGGCAGAAGATGAGCAAGTCCAAGGGGAACGTGATCGATCCGCTCACCGTCATCGAGGAGTACGGCACCGACGCCTTCCGCTTCACCCTGGCCGCGTTTGCCGCCATGGGGCGCGACATCAAGCTCTCCACCGAGCGCATTGCAGGCTACCGCAACTTCGCCAACAAGTTGTGGAATGCCAGCCGATTCGCACTGATGAACCTGGAGGACTTCAATCCGGAGAAGGTCGACCTGGACAAACTCGAGCTGACCCTCGCCGATCGCTGGATCCTCTCGCGCCTATCCGAGACCGCCAAGGAGGTCGACACGGCTCTGACCGGCTACAAGTTCAACGACGCAGCCAACGCTCTCTATTCCTTCACCTGGCACAGCTTCTGCGACTGGTACATCGAACTGATCAAGGATGAGCTTTACGGCGACGATCCCCAGGCAAAAGCCTGCGCCCAGGCGGTCCTTTTCACCGTACTCGAGCAGCTGTTGCGCCTGCTGCACCCGTTCATGCCCTTCATCACCGAGGAGATCTGGCAGGCCCTGCCCGGGAGGCGCCCCGAAAAATCGATCATGCACGCCGCCTGTCCGAACGGCGAAGATCTGCCCGTCGATGCCGAAGGCGCCGAGAAGATGGAGCGGATCATGGACGTGGTCAAGGCCATCCGCAACATCCGCGGCGAAATGGATGTTGCCCCCAGCAGGCAGATCGCCGCCGTTCTTGACTGCAAGAGCGAGTCGTCCGCAGCCGTGATGCGCGAAGGGGAGGGGTATGTCAAGGCCCTCGCCCGGGTGAATGATCTGATCTGCGGCGTTGAGGTTGAGCGTCCAGCCCAGGCGGCCACGCAAGTGGCGGGAGAGGTGGAGATTCTGCTCCCCCTGGCCGGGCTGATCGATGTCGGCGAGGAGGAGAAAAGGCTGGAGAAGGAGATCGCCAAGGTCGAGAAGGATGTGGCGATGTTCAGCAAAAAACTCTCCAACGAGAAGTTCGTCTCCAATGCCCCTCCGGAGGTCCTGGAGAAGGACCGCGGCAAGCTGGCGGCAGCGGAGGAGAAGCTTGGGATTTTGCAGGAGAGCCTGAAGAAGATACAGGCCTTGAAGTAGGGACAAAGGGCCGGGGCAGGTTGCTCCGGCCTTTCACTTTCGACGGGAACCCGCTGTCCGGACCCTCTATCCGGCTGTCGATCTAATGGCGCAAAAATAAAACTTATGAGAAACTTCAGAGTGACCCTCAACGGGAAGAACTTCCTCCTCGATCTGAATGGCGAGCCGATGAAATTCGGTTTTCACGCCACGAGGTACGTTAAGGCGGAAACGCCCGAAGAGGCTTCAAAAATTGCCATCATTCGGATTCATCAGCACCGTATTCTCCAGGAATCCGTGATGTACGAAGGCGTGGATCGACCGATCATCGATGTTCTGGAAATAAAGGAAGTCAACAGCTTGAAATTCATGTTGAAAAAATCTGAATCGGGTCTGGAGTTTTATTCCGAAGACGAAAACTGATGCCCGTGCATAGGGCTTTGGGAAAGAGAATCGGCTGAGTGCCTGAGAGGGTCTGGGGAAGAATGAACGAGGAAGATAAGAGCGTCCCTTGGATCTGCCATGTCTGCGGAAAGAAATCATCCACCGGCCCGGGAAAGGCCTGTTCTCTCTGTTTCAAGATTGCCTGTGACGCCCACCTGAAGCTTTTGGCCCTGAAGAGCGAAAAATTCGGCAATCCCGAGTTGAAACTTGTCTGCACGGCCTGTTCGGAGACATTGGAAGGGGTATAGGGGGAATTGGAAGCAATGTCCGATTACGATTTCAGACTCGACCTGGAGGTTCGCGATTACGAATGCGACATGCAGGGGGTGGTCAACAACTCCGTGTACCAGAACTACCTTGAGCACGCCCGGCATGAATTCATCAAGCAGCTCGGACTCGATTTCGCCGAATTGACCCGCCGCCGGATCAATCTGGTCGTGGTGCGAGCCGAGCTCGACTACAAGGGGTCCTTGATCAGCGGGGACCGATTCTGGATCGGCACCCGGCTGGAGAAGATCTCCCCGGTTCGTTTCGGTTTTTTCCAGGATATCTTCCGCAAGCCGGATGACCGGCTGATGCTGTCAGGAAAGATCATCGGCACGGCGCTGAATGAGAGGGGGCGGCCCAGGGTGCCGGAGGAGATTCAGAGGATTCTGAGCCGGTAAGGCTTTTCTCTGATTGAGGAGAAATAAGCCCCCAACTCTCATTCCCATGATGACCTCCTTCTTCGCTTGAAAAAAAATTCCGCGGGAATGGGAGAGATCATGGAAATTTATCGATCTGGAGTTGAATTTCTCAAAGCCTTGAAAGAGTACCAACAAATATTATAAAATGATATTACTTGCAAAGAGGAGGCGAACATGGGGAAAAATACAAGCGTCACCCTGGGTGACCACTACGAGAAATTCATTTCACGGGCAATCGAGGATGGCCGCTACGGCTCGACCAGCGAAGCAATCCGCGCCGGCCTGCGTCTGCTCGAGGAGCGTGAAACCAAGCTGGGGATTCTTCGCCGGGCATTGGTCCAAGGTGAGCAGAGCGGTACGGTGGATTACTCCTTGGATGCTCTCAACCGTGAGCTTGATGAGGACCTCGGCTGATGCCGACCTTCTCACTGACAAAACGGGCTCTTGAGGATCTTCGCGAGATTGGCCGTTACACGCAAGAGCGCTGGGGGCGCGATCAGCGACGCAACTATCTTTCCCAGCTTGACTGTCATTTCCATGCTTTGGCGGAGAATCCGAGCCAAGGCCAGAGATGCGACGAGATTCGCACTGGGTACCGCAAATTCCCTTCAGGCCGACATGTTATTTTCTATCGCTTGCTGGAGACCGGTGCCATCGAGATCGTCCGCGTGCTGCACGAAAGAATGGATGTGGAAATCCATCTTTGAGCTTCCGGCGCTTAATCTCTTCCCTGAAACTTCAAAATTTCCCATGAGCCAGGGAAACCAAGACACCCGCTGTTTTGGGTCTTATAGATGGGTCTGTACAATGCAGGACAACATATTAGAAAAATAGCGTGAAAAAAGTTCGAATTTCGTCCAACTTTAGACCAGCAAATCAGGAGACCGTTTTCCTTGGTGAAATCGGCCGCTTTGCTATTTCTGTGTTTCGCCCTGGAAAAATCACCTGTATAAACTTGTTAAAATTCAGCTGACTTGGAAGTTCGAGTCCGGCTTGGGTGATTGCCAGAATCCCCATATGTTAGGAATGCAGGTTGCTTAGAAGGTGAAGGCTCAGCGAGCGATAAGCGGAATCCGGAATCCCGGAAAGAGGTTTTTTCTTGGGATTACTGGAGTCGAAATAAAGACAGGAGGGGGGCTCCTTTCCAGTGATTTGGAGGCGCATTGCTAAATCATGATAATCCGAACCGCTCGATCCTTTCCCAGAGGGACTTGCGGGAAATACCCAAGGCTTTCGCAGCGAAGGTGCGGTTGCCATCGAAGAGTTGAAGAGTTTTGTAAAGCAATTCTCTCTGGATTTCCTTCAGAGTGACGCCTCCCGGTGGGAGTTCCTTGAGCAACCCGTCCGAAGGTTCCGGGGAGAGGTTTGACTGCTCGATCATATGGGGGGGCAGTTCATTAAGAAGGATCTTCTGTCCTTTTCCTAAAATCATCAATCTATCGATCGTATTTTTCAACTCCCGTATATTACCGGGCCAGGAGTAGGCCCTCAGGGCCGTGATAATTTCGTTGCTCATTTCCCTCATCGTTTGTGCGTGCTCGGCAGCCGCTTCCTTGATGAAGTGCATCGCGAGCAGCGGAATGTCCTCCTTGCGCTCCCGCAGTGGTGGAATGGTCAGTTGGATCACCTGAAGGCGGTAATACAAGTCCGGAAGGAAACGTTGGGCTTTGACCTCATCTTCCATGTCGCGGTTGGTGGCGGCAATGATGCGAGTGTTGACGGTACGGGTTGTGCTCGAACCAACAGGCTCGAACGTGCGTTCCTGCAGGAACCGCAGGAGCTTGGCCTGCAGGCTCAGGCTCATCTGCCCGATCTCGTCGAGAAAAAGGGTACCTTGGTCGGCGGCTTCGAGACGTCCGACGCGGCTGGAGGCCGCACCGGTGAATGCGCCTTTGACATGGCCGAACAGCTCGGCTTCCAGGAGTGATTCGGAAAGTGCTGCGCAGTTGATGGAAACCAGGGTGTTCTGCCCGCGCTGGCTGTTGAAGTGGATGGCTTTTGCGAATAGCTCCTTGCCGGTGCCCGTTTCCCCAGTAATCAGGATCGTGGCGTCCGTGGGCGCTGCGGCTTTAACCATGTCGAAAAGTTTTCGCAGGGCCAGACTCTGACCCACGATGTTGTGGAAGTCGTACCTTCCTGAAACCTCGGCTCGCAGTCCTTGAAGTTCGGACATCTGCTGGCGAGCGCGGATCGCCTTCGCCAGGATGAGCGAAAGTTCGTCCGTGTTCAGGGGCTTTACCAGATAGTCGTAGACCCCCTCCTTCATCGCCTCCACGCTTGACCCGATCGTGCCGTGGGCGGTCATGACAATGAATTGGACCATGGGATCGAGCGAGACCAGGTGGCGGTATAATTGCAGGCCATCCATGCCCGGCATTTTCAGGTCCGCAAGAACAGCGTCGAAAGGGGGGCCTGCTTCGAATAGTTGAAGGGCCTCCTGCCCGCGGGAGGCAGTGACCACCTCGTATCCCTCAGCCCCCAAAACCTGTCGCAACGCCCTCAGACTGCCGACACTATCATCTACTATGAGCACTCTTTTGCCTGTCATTCTTCCTCCTTGCTCGCGGCCGGAATATTCGAAAGCAATACGGTCATGGCGGTCCCCTTGTCCAGTTCGGACTCGACCAAGAGCTTGCCGCCATGATTCTCCACGATGCTCTGAGTCAGAGCGAGTCCTATGCCGGTGCCGTTTTCCTTGGTGGAGAAAAACGGGTCGAAGACTCGTTCGAGGTTCTCTTCGCTGATGCCCACCCCGGTGTCTTGAATCCGAACCGCTATTGTGAACTCCTCTTTTTCAGCTGGCTGCAACGATGTATCGACGCGAAGGACTCCTCCCTCAGGCATGGCATCCATCGCGTTCGCCACCAGGTTTACAAGGACGCGCTCGATCTGGAAGGCATCCATCAAGATATCGGGCATGTGATCGTAGAGGCTTCGCTGGACAAAAACCTTCTTCTCTCTGGTCAGGGTCGCATGGGTTTCCAGGACGTCGGTGACAAGCTCGTTGATGTTCATCGGCGTCAGGTTCAGTGGCGGATGCAAGGCATAGTTAAGGAAATCGGTCACGAATTTATTTAAATGGCAGATTTCATCCGTGATCAATTCGATGGATTCACGAGCTCCGGGATCGTCCGCCATTCTGGAGCGCAGATACTGGGAAGCCATGTTGATTGCATTCAGGGGGTTGCGAATCTCATGGGCGACTCCGGCCGCCAAGCGTCCCAAGGAAACGAGTTTTTCCGATTTGACGAGTTCGGTCTGAACGCTGCGGAGGTTTTGGGACATCTCATTGAAGGAGCGGGTGAGGGCGCCCAGTTCATCGCTGGACTCCGGAGTCACCAGCGAGGGGAGTTGCCCCTTGGAGATGGCCGTTGCCGCTTGGGCAAGGCTTTTGATCGGCCTCACAAAACGCCAGGAGAAAATGATTCCCGCTCCCATAGCCAGGATGGCTGAACCGAAGGCGATGATATGAATCCGGTTCTGCATGGCCGACATCTTCGCCTTGTACTCCCTCAGAGGCAAAGTGACGACCACTGTCCAACCGTTGTCCTCGACCGGGGTAAATGCCGCGACCTGCGTACCCTGATATAGATAGGAGATAGACCCTTCGCGCCTTTGTATCATCTCCTTTGTGGCTTTCGTCAGGGACGGAAGGGGAAGTTCATCGGGGGCTTTGCCGAGGATACGGGCTTCAGGGTGAATCACAACCCTGCCGTTCTCGTCGAGTACCAGAGCGTATCCGTGCTGACTGACTTTTTGAGACAAAACCTGGTGGGACAGTTCATCGAAGTTTAATTCCAGCATCACAACCCCTGCCAGTCGGGACCATACATCGAACAGAGAATAACTGAGGCGCACGACACGCTGCCCAGAGTCCTCAAGGGAAATGACGCTGGAAACCCTCAGATCCTCCTTGCCAGACAACAGCTCGCTTTCTGTCAATGATACGTCGACTCCTTGTCCCCGAAGTATGGCCGGCTCGCCATTTAAGACCGACGCGACTTCCAGACCGTCAAAGTCGACGTAGGATATGCGGGAATAGAGTTTGTTCTTTTGAGCTAGGTTCTGGAAAAATTTTTCTACCTGTTTCCTTGATATTTCCGCTTCGGATTCCAAGCCGTAAAACCTGTTATAGTAGAAGTCTTTCAAAGCAGGAAGTGCGGAAAGCATCCGAATATCGGACTTGGCGGTCTTGAAATCCTGGTTGGTCTTTTCAGCGATTTCCTTGGCCAAGTTCATTTGAACATGGTCGAGCAAATCAGTAACAATCTCTTCGGTTAGGTTATTGGCCATCAGACCGGTGATGAATAAAGGAACGATGACAACGGGAAGGATCATGATTATGAGCTTGCCGGTGATCCCAATCTTCATCTTGGATTCCTTTTGGCCTGGGAACGCTCATCCCAGAGGGATTTCGGCTTATCCATCCAGTAAGCCTCAGCTAACGTGCGACCCGTCAACATTCCCGTCGGACTGTTTTCGATTCTCAAATCCCAGTGGAGACCGTAGATCTGGACCCTTTGAGCGATATAAATGCCGTAAGCTTCGCTAAATGCCCTGGCCTGGAGATCGTTTAAAAACTCCTGACGCAACTCAGGATTCTCTTCGGTGACGTAGGAGAGATAGGTCCGGTCGAATAGGGGATCGGAGACAATGGCGTAGGGTGACTTTGAATAAAACAGAGCCATGGGCATAAAGAAGGCATGCAGAGTCGGATTGGCCGTTATCCAGGCGGTCATGTCCCAAGCGGGGGTAGTCTGTTCCGGCAGGATCTTCGTGTCGGAAATGAGCCGCAGAAATTTCTCCCAGGGGACGATGGTCAGGTCCATTTCCACTCCCACCATCTTCAGCTGTGCCTGTATGGCTCGGACCATGTCTGCCGTATCCTCCGAGACCAACGCACGGACTGTGAAGCCCTGCGGGTAACCTGCATCGGAAAGAAGTCGACGGGCTCGATCCAGATCAAAGGGGTAAGGCCGAAGGTCCGGGTTGTAGCCGTATTCAATCGAATTGGAGGGGATGGATACGCTTGCGGAACTCCCCTTGTCCACGTACTCGATGAGATGTTCCCTGTTGATGGCATATCCCACGGCTTGCCTCACCCGCCGGTCTGCGAATGGGCCATCCGTGTTTTTGAGAGAAATCCAAAGAGCTACGGCTTCATGTCTTTTTGTAACGCGGGTATTTGGGCCCGTCATCACGTGCAGACAGTCCGTACCTCTGAGTTTCGTCACTAGATCGGACTTTCCTTGCATGAGCGCGTCAAATTGCTGGTTTCGAGGAACGAACAGAAAGGTCACATCTTTGATATGAGGAAGATCCGGTTGCCAGTAATCCGGATTTGCCGTCAAACGAATCCAATGGCCTCGCTTTCGATCACGATAGCGGTAGGGACCCGTCCCGATGGGGTGATGTTCCAGGCCGTCGTCGCCTACATCCGTAAGGTATTTAGGCGGAAGGATCATCAGAAACATGGGAAGAGTCGACGGCAGGCGAGCATCGGGCCGGCCCGTCACAAGATCAACAGTATAGGGATCGATGATTTCAGCGCGGAGGTCCGGATCGAACACGACGGAGTTGGCGGCTGGCGGCATTCGGTGAATCTGCCGTTCCACACTGAAGCGGACAGCCCGGGCGTCGAAGGGCTCGCCGTTATGGAAGCGAACTCCCTTCCGGAGCCAGAAACGGTACCGGGTGGGGGACAGCTTCTCCCACCGGACGGCGAGCCGCGGCACGAGCCTGCCATCAGAATCATAATCGATAAGCCCTTCGTAAACTTGGCTGATAATCACATCAGAATATTGATCGAATGAACGATGGGGATGAAGGGTGATAGGCTCAGTAGAAGAATCAATGACTCTCAAGCTTCGCGAATTCGCCGCTGCATAAATTTCGAATGTGAGAATAAAGATCGAGAAAAGAGGAAAGAGAATAAGAATTTTTAGGGTGAATGGCAGAATTGTCCCACTTTGAGCTATTTTCTTTTCTAATGAATCGAAAAAAAACGACATCTATAGTTATCCTGTGAGAATACCTGTGGCTGGGGCCGAGTCCATTTGCCTACAATTTTAAATGGTAAGCCAAACCGCTTGCCCCAGTCTACCGGAAACATCAAGGGACGTAAGACAGGTTTTCAAATTTCCGAAGGGTCCGGATATTTTGATTGGGCACGTACGCGGTACCTCCTTACACAAGGTTGAAAATCACCGAGCATATTGCGGCTCTAAAAAGCGCTGCTTTCCATCGATGAAAAATCAGGATATCCGTGAAATTTCAGCCTCAGCAGGAATCTTAGCCGTCTGTTTTCCTTTAAGTGGAAGCATCAGAATGATGCCGACGAGCGCGGCCCCCGAAATCATCGTCATGGCAATAACAAAATTTCCGGTGGAGCCGATCGAACGGCCGCCTAGATAGAGGCCCAATGCCCCACCGAGAGTTCCGACGCCGAAACAGAATCCCATCATCCTGCCCACCATGTCGGGAGGGTAACTCGTCGCAATAAAAGCACTGAGCGAAGAACCCATAAAGGGGATTCCCCATCCTGCAAGCATCAGGCATACAATTAAGGCTGGCATATTACCGAATATCGATGGCAAGGAAATAACATAGGTGAATAGCCCGGTGAGGGCAAAACCAATGATGACGGCGGGTTTGGGGTTCCCCTTGACAATCCTGTCGAAGAAGATGCCGCCGACGAAGGGAGCAATGATCCCGACCGAGGTCAAGGCCAGGGAAAGGTTGCCGGCGCTGACCGGGGGCAGGCCGACCCCCATCGGCGCCGGTGCCGCCAGGAACGGGGGCACCAGGTTGTACATGCAGTACATGGCCCAGGCGTTACAGACGATCACTGCCGTCACAATGACGGTCTTGGGCAGGGCGAGGGCCTGCTTGACGGTAAGGTCGTTCTTCCCGGATGCCGTGCCCGCCTGCAGCGTCTCGATGACCTCCGGCGAGGGGGTCTGGCGGGTGAAGAGATAGGCCATAACGATCCCGGCCCATCCCGGAATCGACATCACCGCGACCGTTATTTCCCAACTTCCCAGTACTTCGAGCAGAACGGGAGAGGCGACGACGCCGATAGTCGATCCCAGGGAGATGGAGCCGAACAGAACTCCGGCGGCTAGACCCTGCTCCTTAGGCGGGAACCACAGGGCCAGGATGGGTCCGATGGTGGCGAAGATGAATCCGACCGAAGCACCCTGGATCAAACGGGCTACAAAGACCGCACTGAAGCTTTGACCCAATAGCGGCATCAGCGTTGCGGGAATGGTGGTGCACAGCAGACCGAGGATAAACGCCGCAGTGATGCCGAACTTGTCGCAGACGACCCCGCCCCAGATAAGAACGCAGGCCACCGAAAGCACGAAGCCCATCATCAGATTGGTCGCCGTGCCCATGTCGACATCCAGGGAACCGGCAATGTTACCGAGGATGGGAGCGAAAACGATCATGTTGATGTAAAGGGACATGATTGCCACGGCGGCCGAAAACAGAATCAGCCATCTTGCCTTTGAATACATAAGAGAGCACTCCTTTGGTATGTAGTCGATAGACACTGTGTGTCCGAATGACAGCATCATCCTGCGGTTAACATGCCTGGCGACCTCATCGGCTGCCGCCCCTTGAGCAATGTTTTCTTAGCGCTGCGTCCTTTACATTTTACGCGCCCAGGCTGATCCCGGATTTGCCCGGCGCCAGGATATTGTTTGGATCGAGCGCCTTTTTTATAGCGTGATTGAACCTTTTCATCGCAGGTCCATAGGTATCGGCAACCTTGTCCATGAACGCCGTGTTGGCACGGTCGACCCCCCATCCCTGCTTGCTGAAGCGCTCCAACAGCTCTCCATAGCATTGGTGGGCGCGCCTGTGCTGCTCAGATTTCGCAGGGTCAAACCGAAGCTCGATCACGTGACGGGCATCCCGCCACCCGACAATGAACTCTGAAAGGTAATCGAACTGGTGTTTGCGCAGAACCTCTTCTGCAACACGCACCTGCTGGCGGCACTCGGAAGCGACGGCGGGGGCTATAGCAGAAAACTGCATGACGCCGCCTTTGTACCGCTGAGATTGCGTCCGCCCCTGCATCAACTGTTTGCGGTGCTGAAAGACAGGATCATCCTTCGCCTCTTGCTCGGTTATAATCTGAGCCTGGTCTCCAAAGAGCGCCTTGAAGGTTCCGGTGACGTATCCCCAATTCAGCTCAACCTGTTCGGGGGTCCCATAAACGGCACCGTAGAGGTTCCAGGCGCCGACGCCCCCTGGTCCCTTGGCACCTGCATTATGCGCCGTGCGATCGTTTGACTCCCACCCTGCGTTCACAAGGGCGCAGGCATTTGGAATGATATGCGTTTGACGCAGAAGCACCAAGGGGCCCATGAGCTTTTCGAGCATCTCGGTCTTGGGGAGTCGGAGACAAAAGGGTTTATACCCTCCCGCAGGAGGCGCGCCCATCAACCATGCACCGAGTTTGGTCACGATGCCGTTGTTGCCCTGAGTGAAAATTCCGTCGACATACGGGCCATACCCCCACTTGAAGACTTGCCAGCTCGTTGAATTGGGGACTCCGCCCATCCCGGTTCGAAGCAAGGTGCCGTCGCCCAACACGACTTCCATGCCACAGGAAAAGAAAAAGTGATCATGGTACGGCGTATAGCCACATCCCCGATCCAGCGTATTGCCAACGACACTCACCGAGGCCGAAGAAGCGGGGGAATCGAGCCAGAGGTGGCTATCGTGAGTTTTGAGATGATTTTGCAAATCGCCATAGGTCACCCCAGGCTCCAGCAAGCAATAGCCCAGCTCTTCATCGACGTGGAGGATCTTGTTCATGTGCCTCAAGTCAAGCACGATCTGGCCCCGTGTCGCTGGAGCACTTCCGCCATAGCCCTCATTCTCTCCATTGCATACTGTCCAAAGGGGCGTTTTATAGTTGTTGGCTATGCGCACCACCGCCTGTATGTCCTGGACCGATGAGGGCGTCACGACCGCCGAGGGCATTTGCCTCTCCAATTTGTCGGGCAGAACCTCCTTCACGTAGGGCTGAAGAGAGGCGGCGTCCGTGAGCACCCGGTTTTCGCCAAGCTGGGCACGATAGTCTTGAATGGCTTTGGCGAAATTTTCTTCGCTCACTCCTTTGGGAAGAGCAACGAAACGACTCATCTTTTAAACCTCCTCAACATGTTCGGACGTATTAACTATCCGGCTGTGCCGCCATCAGGACAAGCCAAACAAATGGGCTTGACAGCTCCAAAGGTGTTTCTCCCATACCTGGTTCTAGCCCGCACAAGCGTCACCCTCAGGCGTTCAGGTTGATGCCCGACTTACCGGGAGCCAGAATATTATTTGGATCCAAGGCCTGTTTGAGAGAGCGGTGTATTTTTCGCATTTCCGGTCCGAAGGTGTCCGCCGTCTTCTCCATGAAGGCCGGGTTGGTCCGGTAAGTTCCATAACCGTTCTTTTTGAAAACGCTCAGAAGCTCGTCATAACACGCGTAAGCCCGTTTCAATTCCTCCGGGTCGTTCCGATCGTAGAGAAGGTCGATGATGTGGTGCATTTCGCGCCAACCGACGATGTATTCGGCAAGGTAGTCGAATCCGTGCTCATTGAGAACTTTCGTCGCTAGCTCCACCTGATTCATGCTTTCCGACGGTCTGGCGGCTGCCACCGGAGCGAACCACGTGGAGCCGCCGCCCCCGCGCCAGTTGTAATAGGTGAATTCCTGAAGGGAACACCCTCCCTTCATCATCTG
The DNA here is from genome assembly GCF_000472285.1 of Desulfuromonas sp. TF. Taxonomy (NCBI): domain Bacteria; kingdom Pseudomonadati; phylum Thermodesulfobacteriota; class Desulfuromonadia; order Desulfuromonadales; family Desulfuromonadaceae; genus Desulfuromonas; species Desulfuromonas sp. TF. The sequence continues at coordinate 493,589 of NZ_KI421413.1, read as the reverse complement.
ACGGCGGAACTCGAAGTTGATATCGTCCCCGGCTTCTTCCTCTGTAACGATGACCACATCGCCGCCGAATTTGCCCTTAAACGCCCCTGTGACGTACTTCCAGTTCAGCGCTACCTGTTCCGGAGTTCCGTAAAGGGCGGCGTAAAAACTCCAGGCGCCGATATCCAGCTCACGCCTGATCTCCTCGATGACCTTGGGAGGAAGAATCCCCGTTCCCTTGTAGAACGTCTCCTTGCTCGTCAGCTTGCCGGTCCTCTCATAGTTGCAGTAGCAGGCCGCTTCCAAGAGAGGATTCACCACGACGCACGCATTGGGAATGATCTGACTCAAACGAAGCGGCATGATGGTTTTGATGATCTCGGGAAGCATCTCATGCTTCGAAAATTTCATCAGAAAGGGCTTGTACCCGCCCGGGGGCGGCGTCTTCATGAGCCAGACGCCCATCTTGGTGACAATCCCGTAGTTGGACTGGGTGAACAGACCATCGACATATGGGCCATATCCCCATTTAAAGGCATGCCAGCTGCTCGAATCAGGGATCCCTCCCATGCCGGTGCGAATCACATCTCCGTTGGCTAAGACGACTTCCATTCCGCAGGAGAAGAGAAAGTGATCACCATAAGGGGTGTAGCCGGCCCCGCGGTCGCAGATGTTGCCGACGGGACCGACGATCGCCGAGGGGGACGGAACGGAGATCATCAGATTCATCTTGTGCTTTTCAAAGTATTTATTGAGATCGTAGTAGGTGACCCCCGGCTCCACCAGGCAGTATCCCAGCTCCGCATCAATGTGGATGATTTTGTTCATGGTCTTGAGGTCGAGCACGATCTGGCCCCGGGTCGCCGGAGCCGAGGACCCGTAGCCAAAGTTCTTCCCGGTGCTTACCGTCCAGAGAGGGGTTTTGTACTTGTTGGCTATGGCCACGACAGCTTGGATTTCTTCGACCGTTCTTGGCAGCATCGCCGCGGAAGGGACATGCTGCTCTTCGCTTTCCGGGTACATGATTTTCGTATAGGACTGCAACGAGCTGGGATCGGTGCGCACCCGCTCCTCGCCGAGAAGGGCGCGGTACTCCTTGATGGCCTTTGCGAAGGTCTCTTCTGTCACGCCCACAGGAAGTGCAACGAAACGACTCATCTATCTTACCTCCTCAATTGTTATTTTTCGCAACGTTAACCAACCCCTTAGGTTTGACTGAGCACCTTGATGACATACTTGGCCGATGAACCTGCGTGGCTAAAATCCCGGCTGTTTAGTTAAATCTGCGCGGAAAAGGTCACCCGGTTCCGTTCTTCGTAGGTGATGTAGTGGAAGCTGCCGCCGCTGTCGACTATCGCCGCATGGATGAGGGCTAAGCTCCCCGGATCAACAACACCGACGAAGGTGTTGGCCTTGCCTTTGGCCTCTTCGTAAAGGCTTCTGGTTTTGAAGTAGCAGTCGGTCAATGAACCCGTCAGGGGATGAACCGTCCAGTCCCCAGGAGCGTTTCTGTTCATCAATTCCACAAATTCGCTCGCCTTTCCCAGGTTGGGAACGTACAGGCAGATGCCCTTGATCGTTTTATGAGGGCAGGCGTCTGCATTCCGGGGGCGCACCGCGGTTCCTGAGGTCGCCACCACCGCCCCGGCCATGAGACAATTTTTGAAAAAATCTCTTTTGCTCCTGTCTATCATTTCTCGATCCCTCCTTCTGGCCCCGGCATTGGTTTGTAGTCAGGATGCTCCTTGCGGTATGTAGCAACGGTTTTCAGATAGTTGACAATATCATCCAACGCCTTCGGGCTTACTTCCGATATCCTGAAAGCAGGCATCGCGCTTATTCCGAATCGCACGTTGTTGCGGATATACTGTTCGTGCAGGGGATTCCCAGTCTTCGACCGCATGTCGAAAATGCTGCTCGGCCCGGTTTGCTCAGGTTCCCTGTGACACAGGAAACAGTTTGCCTCGAAGACGTAGGGCATGTTCGGCGGCTCATTGGCCTGGGCTCCGCTGCAGAACAGGAGCGCTGAGAAGAGCATGGTGGCCAGAATGCTCAAGATTCCCATTTTCATTCGTCAACTCCCTTATGAGAAATGTTTCCCGGGAAAATTCCTTGGTGAAAACCTACGGGGAGAAATCCTTCTCCCGCTCTTGGATAATAATGTCCTTCTTCGCGACAACGAGGTCCTCCTTGGGATAATACGACCTCACAAAAACCCTTTCCGTAAGGCTCAGGACATAAGTCGTCAGGGCTTCGACCTGATGGCCGTTCATAGCGTAGCTGCGCATCACGGAGCCCGGTGTTACCCGTGAAGGGCTCAGGAAGTGTTCAAGTGCCCAGTTCTGCCGCGAGCGGTCACCGTCGATATGAGTAAAGTCGAAGTGCCCGGTATCCTTATCGGCGAAGGCGGATAGCTCGGGAGCCATGGATCCGTCACCCGCATCGACCTTGTGGCAACCGGCACAATAAAGGTCTTCAAAGAGCTTCTGTCCCAAGGCCAGATCGTCGGCCCCGATTGCCTCGTAGTCCTTGTGGCAGTAGCCGCAACGGGACTGCATGAAACGCTTCTCCACCATCGGATCCGGCCAGTGGGCGATGGTCTGGTGGGAGGCTCCGTCGTAGGTTGTGGCCGCCCCCTGGCCGCCATGACAGATGGTGCAGCCGAACTTCTCAACGGGGTGCTTTGCCAGCAGCTCCGGGTCCGGGTGGGTGGTGTGCGGTTGCTTCGCCGTGGTGAATAGCGTATCTTCGATCCCAAGGTGGCAGGTTGGACAGCGGTCGACGGCGCCGAATTCATTCACGACGATCTGCTTGATCTCCGGCTTCATGCCCGAAACTCTCTCGTAGAGCACCGGGTTGATATCGCGGCTGATCTTTCCCAGTAGCAGTCTCCTGTACTCCTGCTGATAATCTTTCCACTCCCGTTTTCCGTCGCGGATCGCCGTTATACCCAGCAGGATCAAACAGACCAGTCCGCTGATGATGCAGAGTGATGTAAGCTTTCGCAAAACTGCTCTTTCCATCCGCTTATTCTCCGAAGTTCGCATATTAAGATCCTCAGGTTCACAAAAGGGGATCAGGCACCGTCCAGGTTTCCCATGGCGACTATCTCCCGATGCACTACTTCGGTTCGGATGCCGCCTGTCGACAAAGGACATGAGGGAAGCAGGAACAATTGCCTTTAGTCCTAGGCAACGAGCTTGGTCCTTCTTTGGTTCTCCTTGGAAGTATCGACCACGAGACTCCCCATGTGATCCATATAGATTTCGTACCAGGGAAGGTTTTTTGGTGCCGGTCCCCCTAGGACATCACCCTTGAGCGTAAAGTGGGATCCGTGGCAGGGGCATGTGTACCCGACATCGGGATTGTTGTTCACGGGTTTAACCAGGCAGCCCAGGTGTGTACAGACGAGAGAGATGGCGTGAATGCCATCCTTCTCCCGCACGATTTCTATTCCCCTGCCACCTATTACAGTTCGGCTTCCGATTGGGAACCTGCTCAGAGCGCCAATTTTGAAGACTTTGGAAGGTTCATAAAGAACATTGGGCTTCAGGAAACGGCCGATCTGTGTCACAGCCCCTCCGATTCCGAGAACCAGAATCGTCGCGGCCAGATTGACAAACCCTCTGCGGTCTTCATCCACTCTGGGTTTCGCTTTGCATCTTGCTGCTTCAAGAAGCGTTGCATGAAGCATGGTTAACTCCTTTCGTCCCAATTTTTCTGCTGCTGATTTCTTGATGTTTTTGATGGTTTTCTCTGGCTTTCGGAGAGCCAGTATGTCTCGATTTACCAAAAAGCAAACAATGTGCCATTTAAAATAATGCTGTAAAATCAATAATTTGTATTATTAATATAGGGGCTTGAGTGTTCAAACTGATATTCTGTTTAAAACAAAGTTCGAATAAATAGATAAAAGAAATAGCAAGGGTATTGATATTCAAGTATCCAAATTTATTGAGGATTTAGTGGGTAGGTGGAGATGGGAGGTTTAGAGAGAAAGGAATGTCGGGAAATATCGAACTGGTCCGAAAGGCATTAAATGTCGGGAAGTTATACGCGGACAGGAGTTCTGTGTTACCGTTGGTGGCGTTGGTAAGGCAAAGTGTTACCAAAATTCATGGAGGGAGATGGGGTGTTTTCGGATTCACGGCCGAAGCGCACAATATTCTACAATCGTTCATCCCATGGCGGGGCCGATATGACCGGTTTTTTCGCCCATTTGAACGGGTAAACCAACTCTTGCTTGCCGTCGATCCACTGATTGGCTGTGTTCACGAAAATGGCAACTCCATTGCTCTGGTATTTTACAGGACCCATAACGGTTTCAAACCTGCTGCCTAGAACGGCGTCACGCACCTTTTTTCCGTCCAGAGTTCCGGCTTTTTCGATGGCCTGCCACAGGATTTGAGCTAGGGCATAGGTACACCCGACCGAAACCGAAGTTTCTCCGAAGTGCCTCAGGTAGCGTTCACCCAAATCCCTAGCCCCCGGGAAGGGGAAGTCCATTGACCAAAACCCGTCACAAAGAATGAATTGGGCGTCCTTCCCGAGTTCATTCCAGAAATTTCCAGCCCAGGCTCCTTTCCACCCATGGAAGTAGGCCACGTTAAGGTCATTTTGTTTCATTTGGCGAATAAAGCTTATGCTGTCTTTTTCAGAAGAGAAAAAGAGGATCGCATCAACCCCCAAGGTTTTGGACTTTTGTATTTGTACCGAATGATCATTAGTTCCAGAGCGCAGAGTCTCGGAAAAAATTAAACGATAGCCATACGTTTTCGAAACGGTCTGAAAAAGGTCGGCAAAGAGTCGTCCATCGGGGGTGTTTTCCGTTAATACCGCGGGTTTTTTCGGGCGGTTATCCCTCGGCATACTGTTCCATAACTGGAAAGGAACGGAGACGCTTTGCTCAAGGTCGAAGAAAAACAGTGTGGACCATTGAAACTTGTGCTTAAGCCAGTCTGGCACCAAGGAAATGGAAGCATGATAATATTTTTTGTATTTCTCTGCAGTTATACACGCAGGGATGACACCATGAATCCCGCCAAAACCGCTCAGGAGCATGTCAACTTTGTGGAAATCTATCAGTCTCTCTACTGCTCGGGAAGCCTTCGCTGGATTCGATTCATCATCCACGATAATGAGCCTGACCTGTAGATTTTTTCCGAATTCCTTTATAAAGATGCCACCCGAAGCGTTAACATCCTTTACCGCTTCCTCATAAGACCACTTCTGTTCCCTGCCTGCTCCAGAAAGCTCACCTGTCAAAGGAAGGTGGGTGCCAATTATGATTTCACTCCTATCCTTTGCCAGGGAAGGCAGGGCGCTGGTCATTATCATGCTCACGAAAACTATTGCCAATCGATTTCGCCATGCAATATTCATGATGCTCAAATTTCCTCTTCAAGACCGGCCGTTATTTGGCTCCGGCATATTTTTCATCTGTCGGATTTTATCAAACAAAGTTTTATGATTCAACATGCCTTTTCCTGCCATCTATCCTCGAAAAATCCGGTTTGGCGTCTTAGACCTTTTCATTCCCGATTTCTGTGTAAAACAGTAACAGCCAATCGTGCCAAGCATCACGAATAGTAACATAGACTCTTCTCCTTCCCTTTTTCTCATTTATAAGCAAATGATATAACAGTTCTTTTTAGGCTGGGGCCACAGGTTCTGTCGATGACTCCTCTCCTTTTTTCGGGAACCCTGGATTGTATAACGTTGTTTATTTATGTTACGCCGCATTTCGGTTTAAGGTGTAGTGCCATGTTTCAAGCTGTCGGAAATAAAGACAAAAAATAAATGGCACAGTGTTAGCAAGTGATAGGGCAATAGGTGGCATGGCCGCGCAGTTGGAGGAGCGGCAGCGAGTCTGAGCGGTATCAACGGTATGACAGAGGAAGATTCATGGACAAGGAAGACGGCAAATATCGGGTAAGGGTCATGAGACTCGAGGACTATCAGGCTTTGACGCCATGCCAAAGCGCCTGTCCGCTTGGGACCGACACCAAGAGGTACATTAAAGCCATAGCCGATGGAGATGATGAGAAGGGCTACCTTATTGCCAGACAAACAAACCCTCTTGTTTCTGTTTGCAGCAGGGTCTGTACCGCACCCTGCGAGAAGGCCTGCAGAAAGATGGAGGTGGAAGCTCCGGTGGGCATCCGGTCCCTGAAGCGATTTGTATGTGACCGGCACGGCGTGGCTTCACCCCTTGCGGTCGCGAAGAGGCTGGATGAGCTCTCCCAGCGGGACAGGTGGCTGAGTGATCGGACGGGTAACCACATCTTTGCCCTTTCGGAGAGGTCCCGTAAGGGCAAGGAAGAAGGGGGGAGATCCCAGGGGACTTCAGCCCGCGTGGCCATCGTGGGTTCCGGTCCGGCGGGATTATCGGCCGCTCACGATCTTGCCCTGCTCGGCTATCGGGTGACGGTTTTCGAGGCGGCGCCGCTGCCTGGAGGGCAGTTGCAGACCGGCATCCCGGGGTTCCGATTACCGAAAGACATCGTCCGTCAAGAAATCGAGGCCATAAAGAGCATCGGGGTAGAGATAAGGGTAAACAGCCCCATCGGAACGGAAAGAACTCTTGCCGATCTTCGTGAGCAAGGCTACGAGTCGGTCTTCATCACCATCGGTCTTCAGAATCCCATGATTCTGGACCTGGAAGGGGCCGAGTTGAAGGGAGCATACAACGGCATCGATTATGTGCGGGAGCATCAGAACATCTCATTGGGAAAGACCTGTCTGGTCATAGGCGGCGGAGGGGTGGCTATAGACTGTGCCCAGCATGCAGTACGTCAAGGAGTTGAGCGGGTGATGATCTCCTGTTTGGAATCGTGGGACACGATGCCGGCGAGTTTATCCGAGAAAGAGGATGCGCAGGAAGAAGGGATCGCGTTTTATCCCTCACTTGGCCCTCAGAGGATAGTGGGACAGAAGGGGCGTGTGACCGGCGTCGAGTTTCTGGGCGTGAAATCGGTGTTCGATGAAGAGGGAAGGTTCAATCCCACCTTTGTCCAGGACAGCAGGACCTTTTTGGAAGCCGACTCGGTGATATTGGCCGTGGGTCAGTCTTCGACTCTCCCGTCCTTGTCCGGAATGGACGGACTGGAGATAACGCCGTCAGGGATGATCTGTGCCGCAGACGACATGTCCACAAAGCTGCCGGGCGTTTTTGCCGGAGGGGATGTCCGGTGGCGGTTTGCTAGGAACGTGACGGATGCCATCGCCGACGGCCAGAAGGCGGCCCGGTCCATCCACGGTTATCTCAGCGGCAAACCCTTGCGTGTGAGGAAAAAAGGATACATGAGGGCGCTGGCGCCTGACTTTGACAATCTCCGTTGCGAGACCATCGAGGCGGTGAACCCACCCAAGAGAGATGCCGGCAAAAGGATCCAGACCGGGGAGGAGATCACTCTGGCTTTTGAGTCAGAGCAGGCGCGCCTTCAGGCTGCCCGATGCAGGCGGTGCAACATACAGACCGTATTCGACCGCTCCCGCTGTCTTCTTTGTGGAACCTGTGTGGATACCTGCGTTCAAGGCGCCCTTAAGCTTACCCGCATGGCGGATATCCATAAAGAAAAGGATATCGAAGATCTGGTCCGGGCCGTGGAGAAGAGGTCGCCTCCCGGCAAAGGGATGACGGCGATCATCAAGGATGAGAGCCGATGCGTTCGTTGCGGGATGTGTGCGCGCCGATGTCCGGGGCAAGCCATCTCCATGGCGGAGTTCCACTATGAAGAGAAATGGGAGCAGAGTTGACCAGTAACGCTTTGAGTATGACGGAGATTGATCATGAGATACAGCCTCAAAGAGTCCATCAAGCATTTGCCCGGAAGCATAAAAGAATCCGTCCTTCGTCGAGGGGGAGGGACTCCTGATCAGGAAAGGGCCGCAGCAGTCTACGGAAACTTCTTCCTGCATCTTCACCCGGTGAGGGTTCACGTCAACACCCTTCGACCTGGGTATACCTTCGGACTGGGCCTGATTTCCTTCTATCTTTTCCTGATTCTGGTGATTTCTGGGACATTGCTGATGTTCTATTACATCCCTTCCATGGAAAGTGCCTACCGTAGCATGAAGGATCTCGAGTTTGTCATCTCTTACGGGATGGTGCTGCGCAATGCCCACCGATGGTCGGCCCATGCCATGGTGATCTTTGTCTTTCTGCACCTGTGCCGCGTCTTCTACACCGGCTCCTACAAGCCCCCCAGGGATTTCAACTGGGTGATCGGGGTATGCCTGCTTCTTCTGACGCTATTTCTAAGTTTTACCGGATACCTTCTTCCCTGGGATCAGCTGGCCTTTTGGGCCGTTACAGTGGGAACCAATATCGCCGCCTATGTCCCCTGGCTTGGGGACGATCTTCGGTTCCTGCTGCTGGGAGGGAACGAGGTCGGCCAGATGGCGCTCACGCGATTTTATGTGCTTCACATTGCGATCCTGCCTCTATTTACGGCGGTACTGGTGGGGGTGCATTTCTGGCGGATTCGCAAGGACGGAGGCCTTTCACGGCCGTTGAAAGACTGAGATTAAGCAAAAAGGGCCGAGGAGGTTTCGAGCAATGGCAACAGTAGAAAAAGTGGAAATATACCCGAAGGATCCCGACAAGACCTATTCTCTTATGGCGATTGTAGAAGGGGAGTCCCTCCAAGTTGAAAAAGGGCCGGAAGAAACGGTGCATACCTGGCCGCACCTGATAGTGCGTGAGCTCCTGCTCTTCTTGATCGTCTGCATCGTGATTCTTGCGGTCTCCCTGGTGTTCGATGCCCCCCTCGAAGAGCCCGCCAACCCTTTGCATTCGACCAATCCGGCCAAGGCGCCCTGGTATTTCGTGGGAATTCAGGAACTGGTGAGCTACTCGGCTTTCCTGGGCGGAATCCTGATCCCCGCGGTTATTGTATTGTCTCTGCTATTTCTGCCGTACCTGGACAGGAACCCGACAGGGACTGGCGTCTGGTTTTCCGGAAATCGGAAAGCGGGCATCCTCTTGTTTTCACTTTTCGTCGTCACCATGATCATCCTGATCGTGATAGGAGAATTCTTCCGCGGACCGAACTGGTCTCTTTACTGGCCGTGGGAGCAATCATAGAGGTAAGGAGGTGCGCTTATGGCGGCTCACATCGCAAAAGTTATCCATCACATTCCAGCTAAGGAACTCAAGCGGCGCCAGATTTCCTCCATATCAAAAGAGCTAACCCATCCGGACGACCTGGAGCGATTGAAGAGGGAATTCATCAGTACGGCCTCTCACGAACTGTGCACTCCTCTGACTTCGATTCTGGGCTTTTCCGAACTATTGATGAACCCCGAGAATTATGGCGGCATAGCTGCAGAGAGGCAAAGGGAGTTTCTGGAAATTATCTACGAGAAAGCCAGGGATCTGATGGACATAGTCGATGCGCTTCTGATTCTTGCCCACAGTCGCTCCGGCATAGGGGTGTGTTTGAACAGGGAGGCCTGTAGCATCGAAACCCTGGTGGAGGAGGCGCTGGCCGCATTGCCAGGTACCACCGATAAGCAACGGATAGAGGTTCATCTGGTAGAAGGCGGGACGAGCATTTGGATCGATCGGAAAAAACTGGGGAGGGCTCTGACGGCTCTTCTTGCAAATGCCCTCAAATTTGCCCCGGACCGTGTGGTCCGCGTGCGGGGAGAGTGCTCAGGCGGTCGCTCTCTCATTGCCGTGGAGGATGATGGTATCGGGATGTCACCGCAGGATTTGAAAAAGATCTTCCAGCCGTTTTTCCGCGTCGACGCCTCGTCAACAGCGGCCGCGGGTCTTGGCCTGGGGCTCCCCTTCGCCAATGCCCTAGTCGAGGCGCACGGAGGAGACCTCTCCATAAAGAGTACCCCGGGTGCTGGAACTACGGTCACCCTCTCGATTCCGTTAACGAGCGGGTCGAAGAGGAATCGGAATCATTGAGGAGCTGGATTAAAGCCGCACTTTTGGTCGGACATGGTCAACTCCAGGCGTTCAAACAGTTAGTTATAAGGAGTCATCGTTGCTGAACAGAGACAAAAGGTCCTATTCCATCCAGGCGGTAGAAAATGCCCTGACCATTCTGGAAGCGTTTGGGGAAATCGATGGGGAGGTGCGCATCACCAGGCTGAGTGAGATGCTGGAGATAGATAAATCCTACGTCTTTCGATTGTTGGCCACCTTTGAGGAGAGGGGATATATCGAGAAGGCAGAACGCACTGGCAGATACCGGCTGGGGCTTGCCGCCTACGTGACGGGGCAGAAAATCCTTTCGCGCATGGGGTTGTTGACAAAGGCCAAGCCGGTCATGGAGCGCCTGGCGCGCGCCTGTGATGAAGCCGTCTACCTGGCTGTCCCCCGCAACCGAGAGGTTCTGATGCTGGATATGGTCGATACGACCCAGGTGGTCGGCACTGTCTCCTTTGTAGGGAACGCTTACCCGCTGACCAAAACCGTGGCCGGAAAGGTTCTTCTGGCTTTCGGAACGGACCTGACGGGGAGAGCTGAAGAAGATACTCCTTCTTCCCTGCAGGACGAATTGGTCGCCATTCGGAAGGAGGGAGCGGGCCTCGACTCGGAGTGCATCGGAGCAGGAACGGCCTGCCTGGCCGTACCGCTTTTCAATGCTCAAGGCAAAGTTCCCGGCAGCCTCTGTGTCGTGGGCCCGGAGTTCCGCTTTTCCAATGAACATTGCGAGAACCATCTGCTCCCAGCCCTGAAGGCGGCAGGAGAAATCATTTCCACCAGATTGGGCTCCCATTTCGGCTTCAGCAAAGTTCCAGGAAGGGAAGCGCTGCCTGCCGATCTGACATTCTGCGGGAGTTGGCAAGGAGGGCGAGTTGGCAGCCGGTTCTGAGCCGGAGGAGACTCGACCTACAACACATTAAAAACCGGAGGCAGGTAAATGAGTGTCTACACATCCGTTGAAGAAGCCGTGGAAGGAATTAACGACGGCGCTACCTTGTTGGTGGGAGGGTTTGGACCGGTCGGAACACCGTGCAACCTCATTCAGGCGTTGAAGGACAAAGGGGTGAAGGATCTTACTATCATCTCCAATAACTGCGGCGAAGAGGGGTTTGGACTCGGCATTCTGCTGAAGAACAGGCAGATCAGGAAGGTCGTTTGTTCATATCTGGGGGGGCATCCCGAATTCGAACGGCAGTTTTTGGCCGGGGAGGTGGAAGTCGAACTTGTACCTCAGGGAACGATCGCCGAACGGGTCAGGGCGGGCGGAGCCGGAATCCCTGCCTTTTATACCCGGGCCGGCGCAGGGACCATTATTGCCGAAGGAAGAGAAACCCGCATTTTCGACGGGAAGGAGTACCTCCTCGAAACCGGTTTGCGAGCTGAATTCGCCTTGATCAAGGCCTACAAGGGAGACCGCCTCGGAAATCTCATCTACCGGCGGACCGGGATGAATTTCAATCCGATGATGGCCGCCGCCGGTATCACAACCATCGCGGAAGTTGAGGAGCTGGTGGGAATCGGAGATCTTATTCCGGAGCAGATCCACACGCCCAGCATCTATGTCCAACGCCTTATCGAGTTCAGCCAATCCGGGCATGGAATAGATCAACTACAATTTTGAACACTAATTTGGAGGAATAAATATGCCTTGGACTAGAGAACAGATTGCCCAGCGCGCTTCGCTGGAGATTGAAGACGGCTATTACGTGAACCTTGGGATAGGCATCCCCACGCTGGTTACCAAGTACCTGCCGGAAGGGAAACAGGTGTTTTTCCAGTCTGAAAACGGACTGCTCGGGATGGGCCCACCAGCCAAAGAGGGGGAGGAGGATATTGATCTGGTCAATGCCGGCAAGCAGTACACCACCATGGCGCCTGGCGCCGTCCTGTTCAGTAGCGCCGAGTCGTTCGCCATGATCCGCGGCGGGCATATTGACCTGGCCATACTTGGAGGCATGGAAGCTGCCGCCAACGGCGACCTTGCCAATTTCATGATACCTGGAGTGATGGTTAAAGGCATGGGCGGTGCGATGGACCTGGTATACGGTGCGAAACGCATTGTCGTGGTCATGGATCACGTCAGCAAGCATGGAGCCCCCAAGATTTTGAACAGATGCTCTCTTCCCTTGACTGGCAAAGGCGTTGTAAACCGCATTATCACAGATCTCGCCGTTATGGACGTGACTAAAAATGGACTTGTGCTGATCGAGGTCGCTCCAGGAGTAAGCACTCAGGATGTCCAGGCATGTACCGAACCGGAACTGATAATCCTAGACCAATTGCAAGAACGGCAAATGGACAGTCCTCTGGTTTCGGCGCAAGGGTCGCAATAGATGTGGAGGTTTTCGTTAGAACCCGTGTGAGATTCTCTTTTTCACCAGAAAAAAATCGACTCTAGTTGATATGCCCTCCGGACAGGATGGGTCTGCGGTTCAGCCATGGAGGACCCCCATGAAAGCCTATGAAATCAAGGAAGCGATTGGCCCCGCCGGCCTGGAATTGACCACTGTACGACCTGAGCCCGAAGTGGGCCATGGAGAAGTCAAGATCAGGGTTCACGCCACTTCCCTGAATTTCCGCGATCTGCTTGTCGCCGCCGATCGATATCCGGCAGGATTAAAGTCATCAGTGATCCCCCTTTCCGATGGCGCCGGCGAGGTCGTCGCCGTCGGTCCAGACGTGAGCCGCTTCCAGATCGGAGATCGTGTCGCCGGTACGTTCTTTCAGAATTGGAGCTCAGGCGCGATTTCTCGAGAGGCAACGGCAAAGGCTCTGGGCGGGTCTGTGGACGGCATGTTGGCCGAGTATGTAGTTCTTCCGGAGCGCGGCATCATCCACACGCCACGTCATCTCACTTTCGAAGAGGCGGCGACCCTCCCCTGCGCGGGAGTCACGGCCTGGAGCGCCGTGGCGGAGTCGGGACGCATACGTGCCGGTGAAACCGTTTTATTGCTTGGCACCGGCGGGGTTAGCCTGTTTGCGCTGCAGTTTGCCAAAATGCATGGAGCGCATGTCATTGTCGCATCGAGCAGCGACGATAAGCTGAAGCGTGCGAGAGAGTTGGGCGCGGATACTTTAATCAACTACCGCAGAACCCCCGATTGGGACGAGGAAGTCCTGAAGGCGACCGGAGGACATGGGGTTGACATCGTCGTGGAAGTCGGCGGGGGCGGTACGTTGGAGCGGTCGATAAAGGCCGTACGCGTGGGGGGATTCATTGCAGTCATCGGTGTGGTAGCAGGGGGCGGGCAGGTCGATCCTCGTCCCATCATTAGTCGTGGTATCCGTCTCCAAGGTATATACGTCGGTTCCAGAGACCAGTTCGAGGCAATGAACAGGGCGATATCCCAGGCGGAACTCCGGCCTTTTGTCGGACGAACCTTCTCCTTCGAGGAGGCCAGGGAGGGGTATGATTATCTGGCAAGTGGCGCCCATATGGGAAAAATCGTAATCAATGTTTGAATGGTTGGCGCGCGGGCCCATTGATCCAAGATATGCGAGATGGAGAGGTCAATGGATAAACTCCAAGACGCCGGAAAAGCTGTTTCGGCTAATCCTGCTTGGTGAGCGTTCCTCTCTTAACAGTGAATTTCCTTCCGGCAATCCTTAGGGCCTCCCTTATTCCTTCGATTGATCGTGTTCTATAAAAAATTTTGATTGTCGCCTTCATGAGAAGGCCATTTGCGTGTCCTTTGCGTATTTTCGTAACACGTGCTTTATCGCTATCACGATTTGTAGCAAGCAGACTGTGAGCGGCCATTCCTGTGAGCCGTAGTCAGAAAGAGGAGCTCTTTTGAGTCTCGCTCAGAGGTGTTCGCGTCCTCTGCCTCGCCGGACATAAGAAGAAGTTTTCAGCTATTTTAGAAGGTTATGCGACCATTCTCTCTTTCCAGCCTTCCCTTTCTAGATAAACCAACGTTTCCAAATGTGACATCCACGCTTTTGTGGGCATGTGGATTATTTAGCTAATATATCGATTTAACAACAAAAATTCATTTTGGCACAATGTTAGCAAGCCGTAAGTACGTAAAACGTGCCGTCCATGGAGCATTGGTCCTGAACCGATTCGTTTCCTTGGACTCTGCTCACTACCTAATGGCGATACGGACCAATCGTGAAAAGGGAGAGGAAGAACAATGGTAATCAAACCGAAAGTGTTGCTGATCATGACGCTTGACACCAAGAAGGCGGAGGCCGACTTCGTCCGAGAGTGTCTCGAGGAGAGGGGAGTCGACGTATATCTGATGGACCCCAGCATCCGCAGAACCATCGAAGGGGGGGCCGCCATCACCCCCGAGCAGGTGGCGGAAGCCGCCGGGAGCACTTTGCCTGAGATCCGGGCCCTCAATCACGAGGGCAAGTGCCAGGCGGTGATGGTAGAGGGCGCCATCAAGTGCGCCCAAGAGCTGCACCAGAGGGTTGGGCTGAACGGCATCATAGGCGTGGGAGGTTCCATGGGGACAACGCTCGGCACGGCCGTCATGCGAAGTTTTCCTGTCGGCCTGCCCAAAGTGATGGTCTCAACCATGGCCTCCGGCATGACGAAGGGATTTGTCGGCACCAAGGACATCGTCATGGTCAACTCCGTCTGCGACATTTCGGGCTTGAACAGGGTCACTCGCAGCGTGTTTCGCAACGGTGCCCTGGCGGTGGCGGGCATGGCCCATGGGTATAAAAGCACTGTCGTTTCCGAGAAACCGCTGGTCGCGATCTCCACGTTGGGGACGACAGACCGTTGCAGTGTCCGGGTCCGCAGTTCCCTGGAGCAGAAAGGGTTTGAAGTCATGGTCTTCCACACGCTGGGTACCGGCGGGATGGTCATGGATGAAATGGTCAAAGAACAGAATGTGTCGGTCGTGGTGGACCTGTCTCTGGTCGAGGTCAATGATTTTCTTAATGAAGGGCTCTGCAGCGCCGGCCCCGACCGATGCAAGGCGGCTCTCGCCAAAGGGGTTCCCACGATCTTTGCGCCGGGCAACGTAGATTTCATGGTCGCAGGTCCGATTGAAGATGCCCGAGCGCGTTTTCCAGGTAAACGCTACCACATTCACAACGCGGCCTTGACGGCAGTGCGCGCGGAGGGCGAGGAGTTCAGGCGCCTGGCCGAGCACATGGCAGGACTCATCCAGGAGGCAAAGGGGCCTGTCTCCTTCTTCGTTCCGATGCTCGGTTTCTCCGCTCACGACAGCGAACAGGGGCATCTGCATGATCCCTCACTGCCGCCGGTATTTGCCGAGCACCTGAAAAAGGTAATGCCCACCGGGGTGCCCGTCAAAGAGTTCCCGCACCACATCAACGATGAGTCATTTGCCGACGCCATTGTCGAACAGGTGCTTGTTTTCCATCATCAAGGGCTTGAAAAAGCCGCTCGCACAGATTTGAATATCACGCAGATAGGGGGTTTTTGCTCATGAAAATTGATCACAAGGACGTGCAGGACATATTGCAGCTGCTCAAATCCTCCTCCTTCAACGAAATGCACCTACAGACCGAACGATTCAGCTTAACGTTGCGTCGCAAGGGCAGCGAATGGGTGCAGTCGAGCAAGGAGCTGTCCGCACCGAACCTTTTGCCGCCTGTAGGTGGTCCAAAGACTGCGTCGGCCGCCTGTGCCGCACCGAAGGCAGCGAATGCTGCCGAGGACGGTCTGTTCGAAATTCGAACACCGATGGTCGGAACATTCTACCGCTCTCCGAAACCGGGTGCGCCGCCCTTTGTCGAGGTCGGTAGCCGGGTGGAGAAGGAAACCGTGGTCGCGATTGTCGAAACGATGAAATTGATGAATTCGGTACATGCCGGGGTGTGCGGCAAGGTTCTCGAGATCTGCCTGGAAGATGCCCAGCTTGCCCATAATGAAACCGTCCTGATGCGTGTTCAGCCGGAGGCCTTATGATTCTGAGACGCATTCTCATCGCAAACCGCGGCGAAATTGCGGTACGCATTGTGCGCAGTTGTCAGCGTCTCGGGATTGAAACAGTGCTGGCGGCCTCGGAGGCCGATCTCGACTCATTGGCTGCGCGTATGGCGGACTATACGATCTGCATCGGACCGGCCAGGTCCTCCGAGAGCTACCTCAACATATCTGCTGTGATTGCTGCCGCGGAAGCGGCAAAGGCGGACGCCATTCACCCCGGGTATGGTTTCCTCTCGGAAAACCAGCAACTGGCTAAGGCGTGTGGCGAGGCTGAAATCGTCTTTATCGGACCTACTGTGGAGCAACTCGATGCGGTCGGGGATAAGCTTAAGGCTCGCAGCAATGCAATGGAGGCCGGTCTGCCGGTGGTGCCTGGCGGCGAAGTTGGCAATATGGATGAAGTTCTCGCGCTGGCGGAACAGATCGGATGGCCCCTGTTGATCAAGGCGGTCGGTGGCGGCGGCGGTCGGGGAATGAAGCAGGTCCACGAGCCCGGCAAACTGCTGGAGACAATTGATATGGCCATCGCCGAGGCGCAGGCGGCGTTCGGCGATCCCCGAGTCTATCTGGAGCGATTTGTCGCAGCGGGGCGCCACGTTGAGGTGCAGGTGCTCGGCGACGGTGAGAATATTATCCATTTGGGCACTCGCGACTGCTCGGTCCAGCGACGGTATCAGAAGCTCGTCGAAGAGGCCCCGGCGCCTAATCTGCGTGACAGCCTGCGGGAGGAGATGCATCGGGCGGCTGTCGCCTTCGCCAGGCATCTGAAATACAGGGGTCTGGGTACGGTGGAATTTCTGGTTGATTGCGAGCGCGACACCTTCTACTTCCTCGAAATGAACGCCCGTATTCAGGTCGAGCACCCGGTCACCGAGGCCATCTGCGGTCTCGATCTGGTCGCTGAGCAGATTGTTGTCGCCGAAGGACGCCCGCTACGGCTGACTCAGGAGGAGGTCAGGTTCCAAGGCCATGCCATCGAATGTCGGATCAATGCAGAAGATTGGACGAGGAACTTCTGCCCGAGTCCGGGTGAGGTCAAGACCGCCATATTCCCTGCAGGTCAAGGAATCCGGGTCGACACGCACATGCAGGAAGGGGCACAAATTCCCCCATTTTACGACTCCATGATCGCCAAAATGATCGTGCACGGCGAAGACCGTTCCGCAGCGATCGAGAATATGAGTCGAGCCCTCTCCAGATGTGAAATAGGAGGAGTTACGACTAATTTGCCGATGCATTTAGAGCTGATGAATCAAAGCGCCTTTATGGCCGGTGGGGTCACTACGGCCTACTTCCCGGGGTTTCTAGAGAAAAAGCGAGAGGCAGGAGGCTTCAATGGCTGAAATACAACTTGTCGATGTATCCATGCGCGATGGCAACCAGAGCCTGTGGGGGGCGGTGGGCCTGAATACCGCGCAGGTTCTTCAGATTGCTCCCGTGGTCGACCGGGTGGGGTTTCACGCCATTGACTTTACGTCGAGCACCAGCATGGGTATGGGGGTACGCACCTTCAAGGAAGACCCCTGGGAGCGTATACGCCTGGCACGCGCGGCGATGCCGAATACACCATTGCAAGTCATCGGAACAGGACTGCGGTTCTTCTCTTGGGAGCGGCAGTCGCCCGATTTCATGCAACTGGTTTACGACCGATTTGTCGCTAACGGTATTTCACGCATCGTTGTGCTCGAACCGATGTTGGATGTCGATGCGATTCTCGAAACGGCGCGTATGTGTCGCAAGGCAGGTGCTGCAGAAGTCATCGTTGCGCTGACCTACACTATCAGCGAGATGCATGATGATGACTTCTATGGCGGTCTAGCTGCACGGATTGCCGGCTGTCCGGATATCGATCGCGCCTACATCAAGGATCCTTCAGGCCTTCTCACTGCCGAGCGGGCTCGCACACTGGTCCCGGCGATAGTTGGGAACCTGGGCGGCAAGCCGCTGGAGCTTCACTCCCACTGTACGATTGGTCTTCCATCCCTCAGCTATCTGGCAGCCGCAGAGCTTGGTGTGGAAGTTCTCCATGTGGCCTGTGGGCCGCTGGGCAGCGGCTCATCGCTCCCCAACGTCCATCGTCTGCTGGTCAATCTGCGTGAGATGGGGCATACGGTTAGGATCGACGACGGAGCGCTTGGACGGGTCTCCGACTATTTTACCCGGCTGGCCAAGGCGGAAGGGCTTCCGGCCGGGGTGGCCCAGGAGTACGATGCCTCGTTTCTGCGTCATCAGGTGGCTGGCGGCGTCATGTCCACGACACGGAGACAGCTCGCCGAAATCCATCTCGAACACCGATTCGAAGAGGTAATGACCGAGGCCATCCAGGTGCGAGCGGAGCTGGGGTATCCCATCATGGTAACGCCCTTTCCCCAGATGGTCTGTTCCCAAGCCCTGTATAACGTGATCGGCAAGGAACGCTACGTCAACGTCTCCGACCAGGTGATCCGCTATGTTCTGGGTATCTTCGGCCGCCCCATCGCCCCGATCGATCCGGAGGTTAAGGATCGAATTCTCTCCAAACCACGGGCCAAGGAGATCATGGCCGAACCGCCGTCCCCCCCCCTCTCCGAGCTGCGCAAGCGATTTCCTGCGAACATCTCAGACGAGGAGTTCCTCCTGCGGGCGACCATGCCGGCCGAGGAGGTGAACGCGATGATCGCCGCCGGGCCGGCCAAGCGCCATTATAACCCGGATCTCAGGCCGCTTCTTAAGCTGCTCGAGGGGATGCAGGAGTGTCCCGAAGGTTCCGACATCGTGATAGAAAAGGACGATTTTCGGCTGGAACTTCGTAGCGCCTGAATCTGGCGCCAATCAGATGATATCGACAAGGAGGCCACCCATGAAGGAAGTCATCGAGATGCTCACGGAGCCGGGTTTTGGCAGCCTGGCCACCATAGAAGAGGGAAGGCCGCGCGTCAGGCCCTTTGCATTCATGTTCGAGGAGAACGGACGTTTCTATTTTTGCACCTCCCGGACCAAGGACGTCTACAGGCAGCTCCTTGCAAAGCCCCTGGTCGAATACACAAAGGCCACCGAGGATATGCGCTGGCTGAGAATCGGTGGGGAGATCCGTTTCGACGAGGATATCAGTCGCAAGGAGCGATGCTTTCTAACCACACCCATGCTCAAGGATATTTATCAGACTCCTGAGAATCCCGATTTCAAGATCTTCTATCTGGAGCACGGCAACGCCTCGATCGACAGTTTTGCCCCGGAGCGGAGGAAAACGTTTGAATTCTAAGACCGTTCTGCAGGCCGAGAAGTCCCAGTCACCAAGGAGCAGGGGCATGGAGAAAAGTGATATGAAGAAAGGAATCGTGGTTATTTGCAATCTCGATACGCGGGGGGAAGACATCCTCTTCGTCCGGGATCTGATCCGGGGGCGCGGGCACAATCCCATCCTGCTCGATTTCAGCATGGAAGAGCCGCCGCCGGTTCCGGGGGATATCCGATGCGAGGAGGTGGCTTCAAGGGGAGGGCTGCCCATCGAAACAGTGCGTGAGTATTACCGCACCAACCGAGAAGCTGCGACAAACAACCAGATCAATGGGGCGGCGGCGATCGTCACTGATCTCCTCAATCAAGGCAAGGTGCATGGTGTCATCGGCATTGGCGGCGCAACCTCGAGTCTTGTTTCAACCGGCGTCATGCAGCAACTGCCGTTCGGCATGCCCAAGCTGATGGCTACGCCGATTGCTTCTTTACCGCGTTACACCGAAAAGTGCATCGGTACCCACGACATCACCATGCACCACACCGTGCTTGATGTGGTGAAAATGAACCCGTTGCTCAAGGCCCAGATCATCAATGCCGTGGGGGCCATCTGCGGCATGGTCGAGATGACCCAGGGTCCGGACTTCACCTTCGATCGGCCGGTGATTGCAATTTCGGCCTTCGGTTTTGCCGAGGTTACGGCACAGGCCTCGGTCCGGTTCCTGGAGGATGCCGGATTTGTCCCGGTGGTCTGTCATGCTCAGGGCAAGGGGGACAAGGCCATGGATGACATGATCGACGACGGTCTCTTCCAAGGGGTTATCGACCTCTGTACCGGAGGCATTACCGAGAACCTGTTCGACGGAAACCGCAATCCCGGCTCCGAGCGCCTGATGGCTGCTGTGCGCAAGGGCGTTCCGGCGGTGCTGGCGCCTTGCGGTCTGGATTTTCTAAGTTACGGCGGGCGGCCGGACAAATTGGCCGAAAGGAAGGGCCGAGCGCAATTCGTTCAGGACTCCTTCCGCATCCAGGTGCGCACCAGCGCAGAAGAATTGCGTCAGGCCGCCGAGGTGATTGCCGAGCGGCTCAATCAGTCCAGGGGCCCATTCAGCTTCCTGATTCCGCGCAAGGGCTGGTCGTCCATCGACCAGGAGGGAAAGCCTCTCTACGATCCTGAGGCAAATGCCGCATTCGTCAACCGCCTCCGGGAGAAGTTGCACAACAAGGAGGCGATTCAGGAGGTGGACCTGCATCTCTATACGCCGGAGTTCGCCCGGGCTGCGGTGGATGAGTTCGTTCGTCTGTATTCAGGGAACATAAAATCGCAACAGCGAAGTGAAATTTGAAGGCACAGACGTTCTAGTGTCACTTTTATAAATCTATCGAAGGGGAAAGGAGCTCGTCATGCTGATCAAAGACAAGGTCGCGCTTGTTACTGGGGGTGCAGCCGGCATCGGTCGCACAATTGCCATCGTCTTTGCGAAAGAGGGGGCTAAGGTGATTGTGACTGATTGTAACGACGAAGAAGGAAAGAAAACCGTCGAAATGATCAATGATGCCGGAGGGCAGGCTATCTATAGACACCTTGATGTAACCCATCCCGAGAACCATGAGGCTGTTGTCGCTGCTGCCTGCGAGGAGTTCGGACGTCTTGATATTGCTTGCAACAATGCCGGCATCAGTGGAGAATTTCGACTTACCGCAGAGCATACCCCTGAGACATGGCAGCAGGTAATCGACATCAATCTGACTGGAGTTTTCTATGGTGTCCGGGCGCAGATCCCTGCAATGCTAAATAATGGCGGCGGCTCGATTGTCAACATCGCATCGATTCTGGGTCAAGTGGGCCTAGAAGAGATTTCCCCCTATGTCGCCGCCAAACACGGCGTCGTTGGTTTGACCAAGAATGTTGCCCTCGAATACGGTTCCAAGGGAATCCGCTGCAATTCGGTCGGTCCGGCCTTTATCAAGACCACTTTGGTCAACAACCTTCCCAAAGACGTCAGAAGTCAGCTTGAATCAATGCATGCCTTGGGCAGAATGGGTGAGACCGAGGAGGTCGCCAATTTGGCGGCGTGGCTCAGCAGCGACAGGGCGAGCTTCATCACGGGCAACTATTATGCCGTAGACGGTGGCTATCTGTCCCGCTGATATCCTCGGCCCTCCGTCTCTTCGGTAAGTCGGACACCTCTCGATAGGAGTTTTTGGTGAGTTCAACCGTCAAGGTAATCGGTGTCGGCATGGTCAAATTCGCCAAGCCCGGTGCGCACGAGCCATACGAAGTCATGGCCGGAAAAGCGGTGAAAGCTGCATTGGCCGATGCCGACATTTCCTACGGCGATGTTCAGCAGGCTTTTGCCGGTTACGTCTTCGGAGACAGCGCTTGCGGACAAGCCGCCCTGTACCGCGTCGGCATGACGGGTATACCTGTCATCAACGTCAACAATAATTGCTCGTCCGGATCGTCCGCGTTGATGCTTGCGCGGCAGGCCATTCTATCAGGGATGATCGATTGCGCTTTGGCGGTCGGTTTCGAGGAGATGCGGCCCGGTCCTCTAGATCCTGTCTGGAATGACCGGACGTCGCCTTTGCGGGATTTGGAGGACCGGTTGGAGGTGCTTGTCCCTGACGCCGCTCCTGCGACAAATGCAATTCGCCTGTTCGGGTCGGCTGCTAAGGCCTATATCGAAAAGACGGGGGCCAATTCCGATATATTCGCGAAGGTGGCGGTCAAGACTCGCAAGCATGCGAAGAACAATCCATATGCGTTGTTCAATAAGCCCCTGACAATAGAGGAAGTCCTGCTTTCCCCAAGTGTCTATGCTCCCTGCCTCACCCGTCTGGAATGCTGTCCTCCATCGTGCGGAGCTGCAGCGGCAATTGTCTGCAGCGAAGCCTTCGCCAGAAAGTATGGTGCGACACGCGCCGTTAGCATCCTTGCGCAGGCGATGCAGACCGATGGGGAGGCGAGTGGTCAGGACCCGATCAGCCTGACGGGTGCGGAGATGACGCGCAGTGCCGCCCGGCAGGTCTATGAGTGGGCAGGCATCGGTCCGAAAGAGATCAAGGTGGTGGAGTTGCATGACTGCTTCACCTCCAACGAGGTCATCACCTACGAGGGGCTAGGGCTGTGTGCAGAAGGCGAAGCTGAGGGGTTGATCAACAATGGCGACAATACATACGGCGGAAAATACGTCATCAATCCTTCCGGGGGGCTGATGTCCAAGGGGCATCCGCTGGGCGCGACGGGACTTGCCCAGTGCACCGAATTGGTCACCCAGTTGCGGGGAGAGGCCGGACAACGGCAGGTGGATGGAGTCCGTTTTGCGCTACAGCATAATTTGGGTTTGGGAGGAGCCTGCGTCGTTACACTCTATGGATGGGGTTGATATTTAAAGACGTTGAGCATCCAGTCATTTAAACTGTAAACCTCTTGAATTACACATCATCATCTTCTTCCTCCGATTCCTGGTCTATATCTCTTCAACTTTCGCCCTCCCCAAAACGGGGAGGGCGAAGGTTCTTTGCAGACCCACAGAAATCTAATCCGTCGGGACACTTCCCTCAGCTATTCCATGGGTGAAGATAATACCGTTCACGAAAAACAACTGTGTTTATTCGTAACAAATCTAAATGCAGCTATTACTATTTGTAGCACGTGCAGGCAGCTTAGATAGCGACCACGTAAAAGTGGCTGATATCCTGTAGAAAATATATAAAACGCCTTCCCTGTTGGCATTCTCTCACATTCGATCGTCCCCTGCTCAAATCCATAAAAAACTTGAAAAATCAAAGACATAAATTGCGTACCTGCATCGATGGCTCAGTGCAACTTTGTAAACCAATGTTCTAAAAAGTGCTTTGCCTTCTGGTCTGCTTAGTAAAAAGTTAATATAAGTACTCAAAATAACAGATAAATTACTTTTGGCACAGTGTTAGCAATGTTTGATTTGCAAGCATTCTGGTTCAGTCAGCCACAGAATCATTAGGAAGTCTGTGGAACTCTTGATGGTAGCAGATGCAAAGGGAGAAAAGATGTTTGATGCACTTGCAAATCCATATTCAGGGAAGTTTCCCCTTCAGCGCCTGCAAGAAATACAGGGATTCGTAATTGACGTGGATGGGACATTGGTTCTGGGAAACCGGAACAATCACGGTTTCCATCCCCTTCCCGGGGCGATTGAGCTCATCCGTTTTTTGGGAGGCCGAAGATTGCCTTTTGTGTTGTTCACGAATGGCACTGCACGCACGCCGGAACAGTACATTGCCGCGCTGCGAACAGTCGGATTTGACCTCCAGGACAACTCCATATTGACGCCGGCAAGTTGTGCAGCCGACCTTTTCCTCCGTCGAGGTTACAGGCGGGTCATGGCGCTTGGTGGTGACGGGCTGAAACTCCCTCTTCAGGAAGTCGGCCTTGAACTCGTACCGCCCAAAGGCAGGGCGCAGGTCGATGCAGTTCTGGCAGGATGGCATCCCGAATTCACCATGTGCGAGCTGGAGGCGGCCTGCCACGCGATTTGGGACGGTGCCAAGATGTTCAGCGTCTCGCAGACCCGATTTTTTGCGACTGCAGATGGCAGAGGCATTGCCCCCTCTCGCGCCATGTCGGCAATGATCAAGGATATGACCGGCTGTCGCGTTATGACAGTCGGCAAGCCCTCTCTTCATGCTTTGCGCCATGCCGGTCGTCGCCTGGAAGTGAAATTGAAGGATTTGGCGATAGTCGGAGACGATCCTGAGATGGAGGTTCCCATGGCGCACAGTGGAGGCTCTCTGGCAATTGCGGTCAATTCAGGCCTTGCGACCATCGAAGCATTCATGCACTTGCCGGAGAAGAGACGGCCCCATTTGCACCTGGATGGAGTAGATGAGGTTTTGAAGCTATATGCGAACTCTGAAAAAGGGGCAATGGATTTAACGGTTTGAGCGGAAGCCGATAATTTTCACGAATTTGAGAAAGGAGAAGGTCAAAGTGCTGTGCTCAAGCTGAAATGAAAGAGTTTGCTGGCAACAGGTATTTTCCAAGGTTTAGAAAATTTGGGCACGGGAAGCAGGGAGGGCATCACATGCAGCAGGGGTTGAGGGAGCACAATGAGCAGGAGAGGCAAAATCGAATTAATTTGAAGGGAGACAAGCAAATGGAGGAGTTTCGTGTAAATAAGGGATTGGTAAAAATAGCATTGATTGTCTTAACTTTGACTTTATGTGTTCCAATTTATTCACATGCAACTGAGATTGATTTTGGTAACAGCGACATCACAGCAAGATTCAATAATACTATCAAATACAGTGTCGCAGCACGAGTACGTAAATTGGACGAAGATGTCTCGGCTACAAATTATAACCCAAATATCGACGCAGGAGATCACAACTTCGATCGTGGACTGATATCTAATCGCTTTGATTTGTTAAGCGAATTTGACCTGAAATATAAACGTAAATACGGCTTAAGATTGAGTGCTGCTGCTTGGTATGACTTTGTTTACAATGACGAAACCGACAGCGATCTTGTTATTCCCAACGCGCTTTCGGTCGACAACGATGAGTTCACTAAGGATACCGAAAAGCTGCATGGAAGAAAGGCGGAGATGCTCGATTACTTTGTCTTCGGCAGCTTCAGGCCCCTGAACAAGCGCTTGAGCATGAAGGTCGGCCAGTTTGCCCAGCTTTATGGAGAGACTTTGTTTTTCGGGGCGAATGGTGTGGCCGCCGCGCAGGCGACCCCCGACATCATTAAGTTGCTCTCGGTGCCGAACTCTCAATTCAAGGAGATTTTGCGTCCTGTGGAGCAAATTTCCGCCAATTTGCAGCTCAGCTCCAAAGTTTCACTGGGCGCTTATTACCAGTTTGAATGGGAGAGAGCGCGCTTGCCGGGCGCGGGCAGCTACTTCAGTTTTGCCGATTTTGCAGACGAAGGCGGTGAGGTGGTTTTCTTTCCCGACATATTCACTGGCGGACCGGCGCCCTTGGTGCTTCTGCGCGGGGACGACATCGAGGGGCGAAATTCGGGGCAAGGTGGTGTGCAGCTTAAAATTCGTCACGGAGACGCGGAGTACGGCTTCTATGCCACACGCCATCACGACAAGACTCCGCAATTCTATTTCCGACCTGTCGAGCCTCTCGTCGGGCAAAGCAGTTATGCCCTGGTCTATGCCCAGGATATCGAGACCTACGGTTTCAGTGTGAGCACCCTGGTCGGCGAAACGAACATAGCGGCGGAACTCTCTTATCGCAGAAACACTCCCTTGCTGGCAACTGGCAATGTGGTGCTTGATTTTGCTGGCAACGGCGATGGACGCCACAATCCGCTTTATCCGGTGGGAGAAACCTGGCATCTCAACGTGTCCGCCATTTCGGTTCTGGCCGCAAGTCCCCTCTGGGATGGAGCATCCTTTATAGGCGAGTTGGCGATGAATTATCGCGACCATATCGAGAAAAACGCGGACCAACTCGATCCCAATGCAACCCGCTCGGCCACGGCGGTGCGCTTTATCTTCCAGCCCGAATACTTTCAAGTCATGCCGGGCACCGACATTCAGGTGCCGATTGGGGTCGGCTATGGAATCGAGGGGCGTTCTTCCGTGCTGGGCGCGGGCGCCATGCCGCCTGAACACGGCGGCGATGTCAGTCTCGGAGTGAAGGCGGATTTCCGCAAGATCTGGCAGGCAGGGCTCAATTATACTCACTACTTCGGCGACGCAAGTGGGGTGGTCGATCCCACGGGGGCCTTGTCCTATGACCAGTTTCACAGGGACAGGGATTTTATCTCGTTTTCTGTTCAGCGCACCTTCTAACTGTTAAAGGAGAAAAAATAATGAAAAAGATACTCTTAGCTGCATTGGCAGTCACTCTGTTCATGGGTGGTCAGCATGGTTACGGTGCCGTCCCCGCTGAAGAAGCGGCATTGCTGAAGACTAAATTGACACCGCTAGGCGGTGAGCGTGCCGGCAACCAGGAGGGAACCATCCCGGAATGGGATGGCGGAATCACCTCGGTTCCGGGAAAGACCAAGGGAGACGTTCCCGTAAAGCTGTTCTCTGACGAGAAACCGCTTATCAAGATCACGGCTGCTAATATGGCAGAATATGCCGACAAGCTCACGCCCGGGACTCAGGCTTTATTCCAAAAATACCCTGACACCTTCCGCATCGACGTCTATCCCACGCATCGCACCTCGGCGGCGCCCCAGTATGTATATGAAAATACCTTAAAAAACGCCACCGACTGCAAACCGACCGACAATGGCAACTCCATGGAGGGTTGCTACGGCGGCATCCCGTTTCCAATTCCTAAATCCGGGAAGGAGATCGTCTGGAACTACCTTTTGCGTATTGAGGCTGAAGCCATCGAGTACGGATTCAAAAACCTCCTTATTACCGCCGATGGAACCCGTACGCTTGCGACGCGTAACGACAACTTTTGGGATTTTCCTTATTACTATAAGGAAGGTTCCGCGAAAGAATGGAACGGGAAGTATTTCCTCCAGCGGTTCAGCACCACTGCGCCTGCCTTCAAGGTAGGTGAGTCGCTGGTTATCCACGACAGCATCGACCCGAAGCAGTACCGCCAAGCCTGGCAGTATCTGGTAGGTCAGCGCCGCGTCCGGCGTGCGCCGACCGTCGGATACGATACACCGGATTTTGTCGCTTCGGGCGCCAACTACTTTGATGAAGTGCAGGGATATTTTGGTGCACCGGATCGTTACGACTGGAAAATTGTCGGAAAACAGGAGATGTACATTCCTTATAACAATAACGAGTTGGTTACCTCCAGTGTCGATGAGGGCTATGCAGAGCGTCACTTCAATCCCGATAAAATGCGCTGGGAGATGCACCGCGTCTGGGTCGTGGAAGGCAACATAGCCGAAAGCAAACGCCATGCGGTGCCCAAACGTCGCCTCTATTTTGACGAAGATAGCTGGATCATGGTTTTGATGGATGGGTACGATGCAAATGGAACTTTGTGGCGAACCTCTCAGATGACTCCGTTTGTGGTGCCAAAGATTCCGGCGATGGTGGTAAAGCCGGTTATCGTCTTTAACCTGCAGGCTAATACGGCCTCTACCGTACAGGGGCTCATGGATGAGACATATCGGGTAGTGAAACGCAAGCCGGCAGATTTTTATACAGGAGAGGCCGTGGCCGCCGATAGCATGCGCTGATCCGACCAATGTGAAGGCTTCTTGGCAGTTTCGACTGCCGAGGAGCCTTCAGCTGACTTGTCCAGGCTAGTAAGAAGGTGAGGGACACCAAGATTGCTCCAACTCTTTTGAAAGAGGCCCTAAATGTACAGAAAGCTAGAGAAGATCGTTTTCCTCCTCGTCCTGCTGGGGCTGCTTCTCGCATCCTCGCAGCTCTGGGCGGAGAGCCTGTTGGCAAAGCCGGCGGACATAAGCCCGCGTGCAGGAAAGTCGGTGCTTTTATCTCTGGCGCAAGCCGGCGATCGGTTGGTAGCGGTTGGTGAGCGGGGTTTTGCACTGACTTCGGATGATCACGGTTTGACTTGGCACCAGGCCCAGGTGCCGGTCAGCGTAACATTGACCACCGTCTTTTTCGCCACACCTGAAAAAGGGTGGGCCGTCGGCCACGGCGGGGTAGTGTTGAACAGCGATGATGGCGGCCGCACCTGGAAAAAGCTCCTCGATGGGACCCAAGCGGCAGCCATCGAACTGGAGGCAGCTAAGCATGCCGATAACGCCGAGAGTCGCCAAAATGAACGTCGCGTGCGCAATGCCCAGTGGCTGGTCAATAGCGGACCGGACAAACCCTTCTTGTCGGTACATTTTTTCGACAGCCGCCGAGGGCTCATCGTGGGGGCCTATGGACTGATTTTCGCCACCGAGGACGGAGGAAAAAGCTGGCGCTCGTTGATGGGCAATGTGCCAAACCCTATGGGGCTGCACCTGTATGACATCTGCATTGTGGGCCGGGATGTCTATGTGGTGGGAGAGCAGGGCATCGTTTTCCGCGCCAGCGACGACTGGGAGCAGTTCGAGAAAATCGAGACCCCCTACAAGGGCAGCTTCTTCGGAATGCAGAGCAGCCTCAATGGAGACCTTCTTCTCTTCGGACTTCGTGGCCACGTGTTGCGCTCGAGCGATCGCGGCGAGAGCTGGCATTGGGTCGACATGCCTCAGCCAGTCACACTGACGGCCGGCACGCGCCTGGGCAACGGAGATTTGGTTCTTGTGAACGAGACCGGGGCCGTGCTGCGCAGCACGGATGATGGGAAACATTTCAACCCTGTTTCGGTCGAGAACGCCTCGTTATTTACAGATGTGCTCCAGAGCGCCGATGGAGCCCTTATCACTAGCGGCATTCGGGGAACCACGCGGATTGAGCTGCAAAACAACAGTGGGAACTCTTAAATGAAAAAGAAAAAGTCATCTCCTATGGCAGAGTATCCGGTGATTAGTGACATCTCGGATTTTGACAGAAACTCAGGCAATTTTCTCGAACGGTTGCTGTTTAAAAACCGATTGCTTGTCATCTCACTATGTCTGGTGGTGACAATTGTGCTGGGTTATTTCGCGCTCGGGCAGACACTTAATGCCGCCTTCGAGAAGATGATACCCACCAAGCATCCCTACATCGCCAACTTCCTGGAATACAAGGATCAGTTGGCCGGACTTGGCAACAATCTTCGGATTGCGGTCGAAACGACCCCCGAGGGAAACATCTTTACCAAGGAGTATTTGGATGTTGTCCGGCGATTGAATGACGAAATCTTTCTGCTCAAAGGCGTTGAACGGCCTTATATGAAGTCTATCTGGACCCCGGCGACACGTTGGATCGGTGTCACCGAGGACGGCTTCGATGGAGGGCCGGTCATACCCGACGATTACGATGGCTCATCCGAGAGCATCGATCAGGTGCGGCTCAATGTGGAACGCTCTGGCGAAATCGGCCAGCTGATTGCCGCCGATTACAGATCCAGTGTGATTCTTGTGCCGCTGATCGACCGGGACCCGCAGACCGGAGAACCGTTGGATTATCACGTTTTTTCACAGCAGATTGAGTCGTTGCGCGAGAAGTATGAAACTGACACCATCACGATTCACATTACAGGATTTGCCAAGGTAGTCGGTGATCTGATTGCCGGGCTGGAGCAGATGTTGCTGTTCTTTGGCCTGACGATTCTTATCTGTTCCGCGGTCCTCTATTGGTATACGCGCTGCGTGCGTTCCACGATTTTGGTGGTCATCTGCTCGTTCATCGCGGTGGTATGGCTGTTGGGATTGTTGCCCTTATTTGGGTATCAGCTGGATCCTTATTCGATCCTCGTTCCCTTCCTGGTCTTCGCCATCGGCATGAGCCATGGTGCACAGATGATGAACGGCATCATGCAGGAGATCGGCCGGGGGGCACACCGGGTAGTGTCTGCACGTTATACCTTCCGCAAGCTCTTTCTGACAGGAATAACCGCCCTTTTGACCGATGCCATCGGCTTTGCCGTGCTGATGGTAATTGCAATAAAAGTCATCCAAGATTTGGCTTTGATCGCAAGTGTGGGCGTGACCCTGCTGATCTTTACCAACCTGGTCCTGCTGCCGATTCTTCTCTCCTACATCGGGGTGGGGAAGAAGGCTACTCAGCGCAGCCATGAAGCGGCGCTCAGGGACAGCGCCGATGCGCAACACGCGCAGCACCCCATGTGGCGGTTCCTGAACCTATTTGCCAAGCCCGGCTGGGCCCATACCGCAGTGCTGGTGGCCGCAGTGCTCGGGGTGCTCGGATTTATGGTCAGCACCCAGGTGAAAATCGGCGACCTGGACCCCGGCGCCCCGGAGCTTTGGCCCGACTCGCGCTACAATCGCGACAATGCCTTCATGGTCGAGAACTATTCGGCCAGCAGTGATATGTATGTGGTTATGGTCAAGACCGACCAGTACGCCTGTGGTCAGTACGAGAACCTGATCAAGGTCGATGAGCTCGAGTGGCGGCTTCAGCAGCTTCCGGGGGTGGTCTCGACTACCTCTCTGGCAGCTCTGAGCAAGGTCTCCGCCGCCGGAATGAACGAGGGCAGTTTCAAATGGTACGGCATTCCGCCCAACCAGAATCTGCTCAACGCCATCATCACCCGTGCGCCGCGTGACCTGTTCAACCAGCCCTGCGACCTTTTGACCGTCTATGCCTACCTGACCGACCACAAGGCCAAGACGCTAGAGAGCGTGGTGCAGGCCGTGGAGGGCTTCGCCAGGGAGAACAACTCGGACTCTCTCCGCTTCATGTCCGCAGCGGGCAATGCAGGTATCGAGGCGGCCACCAATATCGTCGTTGAGCGGGCCAACACGCAGATGCTGGTGCTGGTCTACATCGCGGTGATCGTGCTCTCCTATATCGCTTTTCGCTCCGTTATCGCCGTCGTCTGCGCCATCTTGCCACTCATGTTGACCTCCGTATTGTGCCAGGCCCTGATGGTGTTTCTCGGCATCGGGGTGAAGGTGGCCACGCTGCCGGTTATCGCCCTGGGGGTCGGCATTGGCGTCGATTACGCCCTGTATGTCATGAGCGTGTTGCTGGCTCGAAGGCGCGAGGGTATGACCCTCTCGGAGGCCTATTACAATGCGCTGCTCGGCACGGGAAAGATGGTTGTCCTGACGGCCATCACCCTGGGAGCGGCCGTCTGCACCTGGGCCTTCTCTCCCATCAAATTCCAGGCCGATATGGGCCTGCTGCTGGGATTCATGTTTGTCTGGAATATGCTTGGCGCACTCATCCTGATGCCCGCTTTGGCCTACTTCCTCATGCCCCTAAAAGCTTCCGTAAGGATCCCTTCTACGCTGGTGAAAAAAGTCGGCGACAGTGCATGCGAATCCCGTTCGGAATAGGAGAAGAGAGATGATTGAAGTAATGATTCTTTACCCGAAAAGTGAGGGAAGCCGGTTCGACATGGATTATTACAGCAACCGCCACATTCCCATGGTCCGTGAAAAACTGGGGGCGGCATGCAAAGGTATCGCCGTAAAGAAGGGGTTAGGCGGACCGGAGCCCGGCTCCTCTCCTTCCTTTGTTGCTCTGGGTCATCTGCTGTTTGATTCACTGGAAGTATTTCAGGAGGCATTCGCACCTCATGCGGAGGCGTTTATGGCGGACATTCCCAACTACACAAACATTCAGCCGCTTGTACAGATAAACAGTGTGCAGATTTGATCCCGGAACCCATCAGGCCTCAAAGACAGGATGATGACCATTTTCAAGTTTAACTATCAAGGCGGAAAGTTATGGAACCGATAGACCAGGCATTGAAAAATATCGAGGAGGTAGTGGGGGGCGAATATATTCTCACCTCTCCGAAGGTGCTCAAGAAATATGCGCTCAACATGATTGCCTCCGGTAATATCTTGCCGGCTGCCGTCGTCAGACCGGCGAGTGTCGAAGAGATACAGGCCATCCTGAAAATCGTCAATGAGTACAGGGTCCCGATCTGGACATTGAGCTGTGGCCAGAACCATGGCTATGGCCTGGCGTGTGCGACCAAGCCAGGTATGGTGATACTGGAACTGAAGCGCATGAATCGGATTCTGGAGGTGAACGTTGATCTCGGTTATGCGCTTGTGGAGCCCGGCGTAACCTTCAGGCAGCTCTACCAGTACCTGCAGGACAACAACATTCCTCTCTGGATGGATGTGCCGAGCGCCAGCCCCGATGCCTCGTATCTGGGTAACATCACCGAACGGGGAGCGGGCTACACGCCGCTGGGGGAGAAGTTTCTGTTCAGTTGCGGGATGGAGGTTGTCCTGGCCAACGGGCAGGTGTTGCGCACCGGGACGGGGGCGCTGCCCGGGACGAAAACATGGCAGATTTTCAAGTGGGGCTATGGGCCCTACCTGGACGGACTCTTTACATCGTCCAATTTCGGCATTGTGACCAAGGCGGGTTTCTGGCTGATGCCGAAGCCCCCGGCATACGAACCGCTGGCGGTGGTCATGGAGGAGCCGGACGCAGTGTACCGGGCGGTGGAAGTGTTGCGACCGCTCAAGCTCAATATGGTGATTCCCAACGGCGCCTGTGTGACCCATGTCCGGAAAGCGCTGGGCCTTACGGCCTGCTGGGGCGAGAGCAAAAACATTCTACCCCGGGTGGGGAGGCGGTTCGACTATGATTCGGAAGTGCTCAAAGGGTTGAAAAAGGATTACAGCCTCGGGGAATGGAACTTCGCCGGCGCCCTCTACGGCCCGCCGGAGACGGTCCGGACGTATCGGAAAATAGTCGAAGAGGCGCTCACGAGGGCGATTCCCAAATGCCGCTTCCTCGACGCGGCAGAGCAGGCGGCCAGCCCCTATTGGCGGGCCCGAGAGAAAGCGATGAGGGGGGAACCCCTTGCCGAATTCGACATGTCCGGCTGGGTGGGGAAGGTCGGGGCGGAATGGATATCGCCGGTGGCCCCCGTAACCAACGAACATGTCCAGCGGCAGATTCGCATCGCCGAGGAAACCTATAGCAAGTATGGATTCCACTACGCAGCGGAACTGATTCTGGGAACTGGCCGCGACCTGCACCACATTATCTGGCTCCTGTTCGATCGCAATGACCTTGAGGAGCGTGGTCGCGCCGACCAATGTGTGCGGGAAATGTATGATCGGTATTGCGATGTGGGCTATCTCCCCTATCGGAGCAGCATCGATATGGGCGATCACCTGATGCGGAAGTTGGGGCACTTTCGAGACGTTTGTCACGATTTGAAGAGGGTGTTTGATCCGAACAACATTCTCTCGCCGGGAAAATCTGGCGTCGATCTGGAAGATCTGAAGTAGATATCGAGATCGCAATTGGTTTTGTCTCTAAACGGGCTTGTCATAAGGAGTGAATTTATGAGTATCGATCTGTCGGGCAAAGTAGCCTATGTATCGGGTGGCGCGGTTGGGATCGGCGCTTCGATAGCTCAGATCTTTGCGGAGCAGGGTGCTAACGTTGCGATCGGGGATGTACAGGTGGAGCGGGGGGAGGCGACGGCAGAACGGATTCGCGAACAGGGCGGCTCAGCGATTTTCATCCATCATGACGCCGCCGAAGAGCCGGGCTGGACCGCTGCCCTGGCCCTCACCATTGAGAAATTCGGCGGCCTCGACATCCTCGTCAACAACGCCGCCATCGAGCAGACCTGTATGATCGCCGATGTCGAACTCGCCGACATCCAGAAGCTAATCTCCATCAACGTCACGGGGATGATCCTAGGACACAAGCACGCCATTCGGGGCATGCGACCAGGAGGGGCCGCCGGAAAGGGGGGGAGCATCATCAATCTCTCATCCGTTTCGGGCTTGATCGGCACTCCGGGCTTGGGGGTCTATACGGCCTCAAAAGGGGCCGTGCGGCTTTTCAGCAAATCGGCGGCAGTAGAATGCGGCCGTCTCGGGTATGGCATCCGGGTAAATTCCATCTATCCCGGACTGGTGGAAACCGATATGGGAAACAAACTGG
This sequence comes from Desulfuromonas sp. TF, assembly GCF_000472285.1. NCBI lineage: Bacteria > Pseudomonadati > Thermodesulfobacteriota > Desulfuromonadia > Desulfuromonadales > Desulfuromonadaceae > Desulfuromonas > Desulfuromonas sp. TF. Next base: position 460,111 of record NZ_KI421413.1, on the reverse strand, counting down.
TGGACGATTTCGTAAAACTCGGCGTCTTCCCGGATCGTGACAATGCGTTACAGCAAATGCTGGCCGGCTATCCGATCGGCCGCATTGGGGTCCCCGTGGATATCGCGAATGCCGCTTTGTTTCTGGCATCCGACCTGTCGAGTTGGGTGACCGGCACGGAGATTGTCGTGGATGGCGGCATGACCGCCTGGTAACGGGGCCTTGTCCTACTGTAACCGGCAACAATAAATTCTGAATAGAAGGGGAGAACCACCAATGTTAACAAAAGCCTACATTCCGTACCGGGGGTACTACAGCACCCCGTTTGTGCGCTGGCAGGGGAGCCTTGCCAACGAGAACGCGATCGAGTTGGGAGCCGCCACCTCCAAGCGCTTTTTAGAGAGCAAGGGGTGGGAGCCGAAGGCCATCGACTACGTCCTTCTGGGCAGCACCGTTTACCAGAAGAGCTGGTTCTACGGCGGTCCCTGGGCCGCGGCGATGCTGGGGGCGGAGAACTCGCCCGGGGTGCTGCTCACACAGGCCTGCTCCACCGCCGCCTTGACCCTCTACCAAGCGGCCATGGGGGTGGAGACCGGCATGTTCTCCAACAGCTGGTGTCTGCTCGCCGACCGCTGCTCCAACGGCCCCCACGCCGTCTGGCCCAACCCCGCCGGCCCCGGCGGCAAGCCGGTCGCCGAGGACTGGTTCATGGACAACGTCCAGAAAGACCCCTGGGCGGGCGAATCCATGATCCGGACCGCCGAGAACGTCAGCCGGGAGTTCGGCATCACTCGGCAGGAGTGCGACGCCCTGACCCTTCGGCGCTACGAACAGTACCAGGGCGCCCTGGCAAACGATCGTGAGTTCCAGAAGCGCTACATGTTCCCCGTCGAGGTGCAGGTCTCAAAGAAGAAGAGCATATCCGTCGAGGCTGACGAGGGGGTTACCTCCACCACCGCCGAGGGGCTGGCCGGCCTCAAGCCGGTTCTGCCCGAAGGCGTGCACACCTTCGGCGCCCAGACCTTCCCCGCCGACGGAAATAGCGGCATCTCGGTCACCACCCGCGAGCGGGCCCGGGAGCTAAGTGCCGACCCGGGCATCGAGGTGCGCATCGTCTCCTACGGCTACGCCCGCACCAAAAAGGCACATATGGCTTCCGCCGTCGGCCCCTCGGCCAAGATGGCTCTGGAGAACGCCGGCATCCGGACGGACGATCTCGCCGTGGTCAAGACCCACAGCCCCTTTGCCGCCAACGACATCGCAATGTCCCGGCAGTTGGGACTGGATCTCAATGCTATGAACAACTATGGCTGCTCACTCATCTATGGCCATCCCCAAGCGCCTACCGGGGCACGGCTGATGATGGAGGGGATTGAGGAAGTGGCCTTGAAGGGCGGCGGGTATCTCCTTTTCGCCGGCTGTGCCGCTGGCGACACCGCTGCCTCCGTGGTCCTCAAGATTGGTTAGATGTCATGTCTTCCAAGGGACTCGGTGGCGAATCGCTGAACGAATGTTCTCAAGATGGGGTGACCTTTGGCAGATAGAACGAGTATTGTCAGAGCTGTCGAATCATGCCGAATAGGATTATGCAGGCTGAAGGGGGACTCCTTGATTATTTTTGCAGATCAATTCCGTTTGGGGATGGTGATCATAACCATTTGTATGGGAGTTTTTTACGAGCTGCCGGTCCAAGCAAGTCCGAGGAGCGAAATCGTTATAGGTACTCACCTGCCACTGACCGGCGAACGTTCCGGGGCGGGTCGGGAGCAACGATGGGCGTATCAGGAGGCGGTCAAGGACATCAACGCTTTGGGCGGAATTTTTGTAAAGGAATACGGAAAGAAACTGCCTGTCAGGCTAATTATCGAGGATGATAAATCGAATACGGACAATGTTGTACGAATCGTAGAGCGTCTGATCAAATTTAACAATGTGGATATGCTTCTTAGTGGATTTAGTGGGAATGAGAGTGTCATCCCAGCTTGTATTTCGGCAGAGCAGCACAAAAAGTATTATCATGCATCAATAGCTTTTATACCAACTTGGGTGCCTTATGAGTTTAAATGGTCCACGTTATTTTTCTTCGATATCGAGCAAAGCGTCTCAGTTCCTTTTCAATTGTGGAACAGTATGCCCGAGAATCAAAGGCCTAAAAAGCCAGCGGTCTATATGGAAGATACTTATGATGGGCGCCTATTTGCCGATCTTTTTCGAGCAGTTTCCCAACGATATGGCTATAGCTTCGCGTTTTTCGAAGTTTTGCCAGTGGGGGCAAATGATTACTCCGTACAAATAATGAAAGCCAAAGCCCTGGGGGTTGATGCAATCCTCTTTTTCTCTTCTGAAGAAGACAGCATAGCCTTTATTCGCCAAATGAAACAAAATGGTCTAAACGTCGGCTACTTGCATGGATGGAAAGGCTCTTGGGCTGGAAACTTCTGGAAAGAACTCGGAAAGGATGCCCAGTACATCCTCTGTGATGGATTCTGGTCCATGGATTTTCCCCTCCCTGGAGCAAAGGACCTTGGTGAACGGTATAGGAAAGAGTTCGGAGAATCTTCCGTTTCTGTAGGTTGCACCTATGCCCTGGCGCAGATTCTGTGGCAGGCTATCGAGAAGGCCGGAACCTTGGATGGTGAAAAAGTGCGTGAAGCGGTGGTGAATAAAAGGTTTGAAACCGTCATGGGCCCGGTAAAATACCATGCCGACGGTGTTGCCACCTTCGTGAGCACGGCCAATCAATGGATCGACGGTAAGCAGGAGCTTGTTTATCCATTTAAATGGGCGAAGACAACGGTCCATTTGGCCCCCCCCTGGACAGAGAGATAAAGAAGACTCAGCGGTTCACTCCGTCTTCCGATCCAGACTCCGATACTGAATCGCCTCGGCCAGATGCTCTTGCCTGATCTGCTCATATCCAATCAGATCGGCAATCGTTCTGGCCATTTGAGGATGCGTGAGTAGCTTCGGGCCGAAAGGCCCAGCCGATCGGTGGCCATCTCCAGCAGTTTATGCCCCTGAACATCGACCGGATAGAACTTTCGGATGTGGCGTGCAGCCATATCGATCATGACCGGCGTATAGGTGTAGGGCTCGTTAGGTATCCTAATCTGCCACAGAAACAGGGGTTCATGGCTGCCACCATCATTGACGATTCGAGAAGGTAAGGGCAATGGCGGAAAGTCTGATGGTGACTTGCAAGTCCTCCTCAAAGTTGTGGTGTAGCATTTCGCGCCGCAAGGAACTTCTTTTTGAACTCGTGAATTATTTTTCCTCCACAAGATTCTACGTGGTTTTTTCTTCGTCCGAAATATCACCGGTGCCGGAACACTTTCCCCGCAGTCTCGGTAATGGGACTTTTCAGACACGAAAAGGTGCCATTTTCATCCATGGGATGAAGTGGTCCTTTTTCGCAGGTCAGGATTTTGGAACCGCTCCCTTCAGACTGTCCCCGGCGTGGAAACCAAAGAAATAAGGAACTTGCACTTTCAGGCTTGAATTCTTTTATTGACGAATTTTCACAACTTCGCTATCAATAGTTTGACTGCGGGGGTACAAGAACCTGCCATCCCCTTCCGGCAGGTCTTTTTGTTCTCCCCGCAGACACCTGTGGTAAAACACAGGCCCTGCTGATGCGCCCCTGGGGATTGTCCTCAGGGGTTGCTTTTTATGTGCGGAGGTCTGGAGTGGTTACGGTGTCGCCGCATGAAGCATCTACTCAGCTATCAGATACTTATCCCTTTGGCACTGCTGCTTGGATTGGCTCCGTTTTACCCGCAGCCACACCTGGTCGAGAAGGTCAGCTTGTTGATGGATGGCAACCTGAAAAGACCGATCGATATTTTTGACCTCGCTTGGCACGCATGGCCTTTTGGTCTTTTAATTTACCGGATGGGCATCGATTTATGGAATAGAGGGAATAACGCCTGAAGACAACATTTAGAAACCGAAAGTTGACCACCTGTGATCACCGAATTTGCTCACCAGATCGAAGGGCCTTTTTCGCAATGCAGGATTTGTAAGAAAGGCCGGGGTTTCTCCGATAATTTCGGTTAACACAGTGTGGAACGATTTTTAAGACGTTTTGGCCATGTTGACCCTTCCCTTTTTCAGGATCGTTTCGACCGTGGGGAAATTCCGTAAGGCCGCCTCGGGGACTTTTCTCCACTGCGGATTCCCGTGGTCATCCGGATAGGGTTCAAAGGCGGGTAAATGACCCCCGTTTGACCTGGAAACGACAATCCGGCCTACCATGCCGGCAGCCTCATGGGGTGTGCAGTAATAATCGTGAATCCCTTCGATCGTTAACTGCACTTCAAAGCTGTCGCCGGGGTTCACCAGATAACCGGAGTCCCATGGGGAGGCGGCTGCGGGGATGCGCAGGGGATGTTGAGCATTGGCCGGATGATAGGCGGTGACGGTGTGCACGTTGTTCCCATCGTTCACCCATCTGACCCGCTGGCCCGGGCGGACCAGCAGGCCGATGGGGTCGAAGACGACATGGGAACCCGCCGGATCGCTGCGCATGAGGATCTCGATCACCTCACCTTCTTCGGCGCTCCAGCCAATTCGCCCGACGGCCAGGCCGGCCAGCCAGAGGCCGCCGGCCTGCAGAAGTCCTCTTCGGCTGATCATGGCTACTTCACCTTTGCCGTTTCGGGGCTGACGTGCCAGATGGTGACATGGTAATGGGGAACCTCCACCCCGGGATGGCCGGCGTTAAAGGTCAAATCCACCTTCTTGACCGTTTCGTTGCCTACCGCCAGGCCGGAGAATGCCTTATGCTGCTGCATATTTTCCATGGGAACCATGTAGATGGTGGCAACCAGCGTCCCGTCCCGGTCATAAGCGAGAAACGGGCCGACCGGCAGGGTCGCGGGCTGTACGTAGAGGGTACCCATCCCCGGCAGGAATTCCGGAAGGGCAACCAGGTCGCTGACTTTTTTATACGATGCATCCGGTGGCGCTTTGCTGCTCGCCGCCCAGGCCGGAGTGGCAAGGGCCAGGAGAACGACGCCAATCGTTAGCAGCTTTTTCATGAGGTACTCTCCTTTCTCGATGTTTGCCGTGGCCAGACGCTTCGCCCGTATTATGGACCTGGGCTCATTGCTGGCCACGGATGCCGAGCCGCCGGAGGACTCCGGCGACGATCCGGTCGCAGCGCTCCCCGGCGAAGGGGAAGGCTTCGCCGGCCGTCGCCTCCACCAGGCCGGCAAGGCTCTGTTGCAGTATTTTCCGCGCCCGGTGGTAGCGCGTCTTGACAGTGGCCGGTTCCACTTCCAGACAATCGGCGGTCTCCGCCACGGTCATCTCTTCCAGCCCGCGCAGAATGAAAACCAACCGGTAGGATTCAGGAAGGTCATCGATGGCTGATTCCAGCAACCGGCGGAATTCTCCCCGCGCAACGCTCTGTTCCGGGTTGGGTCCGGAAAAGGTCAGTTCCGCCATGGAATTCACCTCATTTGCTTGTTCCGGGTCGTCCAGCGAAAGGCTGTTTTTTGCGGAAGCTGCCCCCCGCAGGCGCCCCAGCGCCTCGTTGACGGTGATTTTGGCCAACCAGGCGGAAAAATAGCCATCCCCCTTAAATCGATCCAGTTTCTCATAGGCCCTCACGTAGGCCTCCTGGACGGCGTCTTCGGCCTCGGCCTCGTTGCGCAGAATCCCCCGGGCGATGCGGTAGAGGCGCCGGTTATGCCGACGCATGATCAACTCGAAGCTGGCGCCGTCCCCGTTGCGGACGCGGTCTACGACATCTTGGTCAGAAATCTCCTCGCCCGATGGTGCACCAATCCTCTCTGCCACGGCCATATCCAATTCCCCTTTCTTCGTCTTCACTACTTAGATGCGCCAAGGAGCCAAAAGGTTCCCAGGATGTTTTAACTGTACCCTCTTTTGCCCTTTTTACGTAATAACTGCTGATCCACCGGCCGATACCGAAACCTCCCTGATGCAGCAGGGTGCCGCAGCCAATCCTGGAAGCGTGTGAGTCAAGGATTTCGCCTCCGCGGATAACAGCACAATCAGTCACGCATCTCCCACATCCACAATCAACTGTGTGTAAGGGCTGGAAAAATCCATTCCGATACCGATGGCAGCCGCGAAAGGTTCGGAGACAATTTCCACACTGGCGGCATCTGCAGCGAACAAGGCTGCCATGAGCGTCTCCCGTTCTTCCTCCGCAGCATCAGTGGGGGAACCGACAATGACTCGGGGTCTGAGAAGGCCCAATTTTCTGACCCTGTTCAGATAGGGTCGAACGATTTCGGTTAGTTTTTGTGGATTAGCCACCACTCCATGTTGCAGGGGAGGTTCGGACATCAACATCGTTGGAATGACCACGACTCCGAATTTTGTTGTGGCCAAGCGAATAAACGCCGTGCCTACATCAATAGCCACCTCGTTGCGACAGGCAAATCGAGCTCTATGATTTTTCATATGCGAGTCCTTCATATCCTCTAAGGGATTGACTAAAAAACGAAGCATTGATTCGCCTCCAAAGCCACAGAAAAAAATCTATGGTTTTTTACCTACAAGTGATAATCGCCGGCCGCTTCAGGCTGGTAAATAATCTCCTCGATTTGGATGGTTTTGGTGCCAGCACGAACCTTCCATTCAATGATGTCCCCCACGGCATAACCGAGCAACGCCGTCCCGATTTGCGAGGTCACTGAAATTCGGCCTTCGGAAAAGTTCGCATTGTTGGGGAAAACCAAGGTCACAATCATCTCCTGATCGGAGTCCAAGTCTCGGAATCTGACCCGAGAGTTGATGGTGACTACATCGGGCGGTACCTCCCGTTGGGCGACGACTTTGGATTTATCAAGTTCTTCCTCAAGACTGGTTAAATCGTCCCGGTCACGAAAACCAGTCTTTTTCATACCATCGAGAAGTCCTTCAAGTTTTTCGAAATCTGGCTCAGTGATGTAAATCGTTCTTTCTTTCATGATAATTTCTCCATGTTTGAGATAAATGAAGTCTTAATGCATGTGTTCGACGTGTTCAAAAGTGGGATGACACGCCACACGAGTTTGTCGGTGATGGCCGAGCTCAGAAATAGAATTTGATTAAACGATCCGTTCCGATTTCATCTTATTGACAGATTGACAAAAACAACTGGAAACCTGTTTTCTCTCATGCTGAGGATGAATACGTACTGTCTCTTTGAAAAATCTGATGTCCTCTATGGTATAAAAAGCGTCGGGATGAAATTGTTTGATCAAATGGATAACCATGTCTAAGTCGCGTCTTTTGACAATAGTGAGAATAACCTTAACCGGCCCGGTTTCTCCCTTAGCTTCAACACTGGTGACGCCAAAACCTGCATTCCAAAGTGCCTTTGTCAGCGCTGGTGCTTCGCCGCAGGTAATGGTTTGAATGATGAGGTTGCCCACTGCAAGGCGCTCTTCCAATAGAAGTCCTACATAATTGCCGGCACTGAAACCAAGGGCGAAGGCGAAATAGGTCCCCCAGTTTGTCAAATGCTGCATGACTTGAGCGATGGCCAAGACCCAGATGAACGATTCGACGAAACCTAACGGAGCCGCCAGATACTTCAATCCCCGGGAGACGAAGGTGATGCGCAGGGTGCCGATGCTGACATCGAGGATGCGTGCAAAAAAAACCAGAAAAGGAACCACCAACATTGGCAGAAGCCCCTGTTCTGAAGCAGATGATGCGAACATTACGTACTCCTTGGAGACACAAATAAAAAGGCCACAGACTGGAAAAGTCTGTGGCCTGGCGAAACGGGTCTTGGGGTAAAATGAACTCTATATCACGATAATAGCACGCGCCCCGAAGTGCCCACTGCCGGCCTGCAGTGTGCTAAGGGGGTATTTACCAGGATCAGTTCAATTTTCCGGACAGTATTCGGCTTCATGGTAAAGAACCATATCAGAAGGGTACAAAATTTTCAAGACGAATAAATTGGAAATCTCAAACGCTTCTAGTTATAGCACTTCCGAAGCATCGACCATTGTTTCAAACCAGAACGTGCAACCCCCGCCTGGTGTCTCTTCCATCCAAGCCTCTCCCCCGTAGAGACGAGCGATCTTCTGGACTGTGGCAAGCCCAATCCCGGTGCCCATCGATTTTTTTCCGGAGTCTCCACGGAAAAAGGCTTCAAAGATACGATCGCGCTCTGCCGGCGGAATTCCCCGGCCGTGATCGCGAACGAAATAGCGCACCCGTCGTCCCTGGCGCTCCCCTCCCACTTCGATGGGCCCGCCCATCGGGCCAGCATATCGCAGCGCGTTTCCAATCAGGTTTTCGAAGACCTGGTAGAGGAGTGACTTCGGAACGTGTGTGGCGGGCAATTCCTCTTTCTTTACTGAATGCCCAGAACTAGCGATTAAGCTTCCCAGGTCGAACAAAACATCATTCAACACCTCAAAGGCGTCAATCGGTTCCGCTGATCGCTCGATTCGTCCAATCCTAGCTAGGTCCAAGAGATCCTCCATCAGAGCAAGCATCCGTCTTGCCTGCTTTTCTATCTCAACCAAAATGTCCAAACCTTTGTCATCCAACTGTTCCCGGTAGTTCTCTCGGAGAAATTCCGAGAACCCGATGATGGGGGTCAGTGGTGTGCGCAAATCGTGGGACACCGTGTAGACGAACGCATCCAATTCCCGATTTGTCGCTTCGAGCTTTTCCACGGCCTCTTTGCGTTTGCTGATATCCCGGATACTGGCGCGGATGCCGAGGTATTCTTTTTCTACGTTGAAAATCGGCTGCCAGGAAGCGGCTACCCACAACACTGAACCGTTTTTTTTACAAATGCGAAAATGTATATTATTATCAGAAGTTCGCTTCGAAAAGCTTTGAAGACAACCCTTGGCGTCAGTTTCCCGGTCTTCTTCATGGATCAGAGTTCGCGGGAAGTCAGGCATATTTAGGCATTCCTCTGGGGAGTACCCGGTGATCCGCAGTACGGAAGGATTGGTCCAGAGCAGGCGTCCATCCGGAGCCAGCCAGTATTCCCAGTCGAAGGTGTAGTTGGCGATTACCTGAAAGCGTTCCTCGCTTATTCGGAGCGCCTCGGTTACCCGACGGCGTTCGATCTCCGTCGCGGCCCGCACCGAGAATACGGACAGCACCATTTCCATCCGATTCATTGTTCTTATCGGCAGTCGGCCTATGACCGCCATAAACCCCAGGGTTTTCCCGCCCGAATCTAAAAGAGGCACACCAAGGAGGCTCTCCGCCTCTAGTCTCGCCAACAGTGGATCTTGGGGAAATTCCTGACGCACCTTTTCAGGATACCGACAGACCCCCTTTTCGAGAACTTTCCCCCATACCGTTTCTGAGCACGGAACCTCTTGTATTTCTGTCGCCATTTCCTTTGGGTATGCGGCGATGATTTTAATTCGTTCCGGTGAGTCTTCAGCCACCTCACCCAGTAAGACTGAATCGATATCCAAGGCTTTGGCGAAAAGCTCGCACAACAAGTAGAGAAATTCTTCGCCACTTGTCGCAGAGAATCCCTGGACGATTTTCTGATATAAATCTTCCACCGCGACCTCCTCAGTGGGACAAGGGCTCGTGTCCGGGACCCTCATCCCGCCTTTTCAACTGGCGATGGATTGGCCATCCATTAATGAAAACCATCGGATGCTGTCTCGCCGCCAACTTTAAAAAAACAACAGCAATGATACTGTGTACCCTATAAATTCTAGTCCGCTGAGGAGCATTCATCAATGCGTTATCTTGCCCTGGTTACAGATTACGACAACACCCTGGCAAAAGACGGTCGGGTGACGGATTCGGTGGTAGCGAAGCTCAGGGAACTGAGGGACTCCGGTCGACGAGTCCTTCTGGTGACGGGACGTCGGATCGATGACCTCCTTACCGTCTGCGGTTGCATCGACTGTTTCGATTATGTGGTCGCAGAAAACGGAGCCGTTCTTTACGAACCGAAAACACGCGAGAGCATCCTCCTGGCTGAACCGCCTCCGGAGCATTTCATTGTCGCTTTGCAGAACCGAGGCGTATGTCCACTTGAGGTGGGTAAAGTGATAGTCGCTACCCATGTGCCTCATGTGGAGACGGTTATGGAGACGATTCAAAAGTTCGGCCTGGAACTGCAGGTGATTTTCAACAGGGGGGCGGTGATGGTTCTCCCTTCCGGCGTAAACAAAGCGAGCGGGGTGAAGTATGCACTTCGTCTTCTGGGCATGTCTCCTCATGAGGTTGTCGGCGTCGGGGATGCGGAAAACGATCATTCCTTTCTCCGCTTATCGGAATGCGCAGTAGCCGTCGCCAACGCAATTGACTCCATCAAGGCCATTGCTGCCTTTGTGACGGACGGGGAGACCGGTGAAGGCATCTCCGAACTCATTGATGAACTTATCACCAACGATCTGGAACCCATTGATACAAAGCTGGCCCATCATCACATCGCCCTGGGAACTCGCTTGGATGGAACCATGGTATGGTTACCCCCGTATGGTCGAAATATCTTGGTTGCTGGTCCCTCCGGAAGCGGTAAGACCACACTCTCGTCCGGGTTTATCGAACGCCTGGCAGAACAATTCTATCAAGTATGTATCCTCGATCCCGAAGGGGACTATACCAGTCTGCAAAACGTCGTCACCATCGGAGACCAGCGACATGCGCCCAGCGTGGAGGAGGTGTTAGCCATCCTGCGAGACCCTGATGTCCACGTCAATGTCAATCTGCTAGGTGTCAAGCTATCAGACCGCCCCCACTATTTCGCCGAACTATTGCCCAATCTCCAGGCCATGCGCATCCATACGGGCCGGCCACATTGGATTGTTGTGGATGAGGCTCACCATCTGTTGCCGTCGACATGGGGACACGCCGCCCGTGGCCTGCCGCAACGGCTAGGAGAGACCATGCTCATCACGATGAACCCTGCCCATCTGGCACCTCTCACCCTCGCCCTTGTTGATGTGGTTCTCGCCGTTGGCCCATCGGCGAACGTCACCCTGAAGCTGTTCACAGAAGCGCTCAAAAAACCACCCGTGGAAATTGACTCCCTCCTCTCGGGAGAGGGTGATGTGGTTTGCTGGTTCGTTCAGGGTGGGCAGGACCCTTTTCCAATGCAAGTTATTCGTGGCCAGGCCGAACGGATTCGGCATCACCGAAAGTACGCGGAGGGAGATGTCAGGTACAACAGTTTTTACTTCCGCGGTCCTTATGGAAAGCAAAACCTGAAAGCACAGAACCTGTTCATTTTTTCCCAACTCGCCGAGGGGGTCGACGAGGAGACCTGGCTTTACCACCTCCAACGGGGGGATTACTCCCGATGGTTCCGGGAGGTGATCAAGGATGAAAGTCTTGCGGGGGAGGCCCGAATAACTGAGATGAGAAAAGACCTTTCATCTTGGGACAGCCGGCGCCTCATTTGCGAAGCTATCGACAAAAGATATACCCTGCCAGAATAAAATTGTACGGTTATCAACTTTGACTCAAATGACTACTGCCTTCCACCAATGACGAATGCCCGGTAACAAGATTCTTGCATTTGTCGTTTACAACCGAAGTTCTAAAGCCTGCAGGATAAGTTTGTTCAATAAATCACAAATTATCGGATCCCTAAGAGATTGCTTTACAACCCGTCCGATAATTTGTCCTACAACCCAGTCCCAGATATCCTAAGGATCTTCAGGCAGTCTAGACTTCGCATTCATGAACTTCTACCGCTTCCTCAAATACAAGGTCGAAGGCAATTCCCTCCTCAAGGGGGAAGACAGCTGGTACCGGATATCCGATGCGGATGAAAAGCCGCTCTGGGCCGTTCTTGCATCCTCGACCCCCGCCCACTGCTGGCTGCCATGATTCTGCTGCAGGAGCAGACCGTCCGGCTGGATCAGAGTGTCGCGGGGTGAAGAGTGGTGATGGGTAAAAAATTATATAGCTTGACACACGTTGTCCGCTATATTACCTTGTATGCGAGGTAACGACATATGATCAGTTTTCGAGACAATATTGTTTTTTTGATCGCCAAGGCCCATCAGCAGGCCCAGGGGTTTCTGAAGGGGCAGCTCAAGACTTTTGGCCTGACTCCCGTACAGTGCCTTCTGGTGGAATCCCTTTGGGAAGAGGAGGGGCTTTCGGTGGGGGAGATCGGCCGGCGGCTCGTTCTGGATACGGCCACGCTGGCAGGTGTTCTGGATCGGATGGTCAACGCAGGCTGGGTCCGGCGGGAGGTCGATTCGGAGGACGCCCGGGTGGCTCGGGTGTTCCTGACCGAAAAAGCCCGGGAGGCGACAGCCGAACTGGCAACGACCATCGGTTCCACGAATAACGAACTGCTCAACAAGTTCTCCCTGGAGGAGAAGGTGCTCTTCAAGCGTTTTCTGCGTGACATTCACAATTATGATTGATTTTTCTTTTTGTGGGAAAATATATCGTATGCTAGATAAAGATCTCTTACTTCAGCCAAGGGAGATGACCGATGTATCTGCCGGATTTTGAGTATCATGCCCCGGGGTCTGTGGCCGAGGCCTGCACCCTTCTCGCCGAGTTCGGGGAAAAGGCCGCGGTGCTGGCCGGGGGAACGGATGTCCTCCACAAGATGAAGGTGGGCAAGCTGGCCCCGGATCACCTGGTCTCGTTGAAACATCTGGATGAGCTGCGGGAGATCCGCTATGAGACGGGCCGCGGCGTCGTCATCGGCGGACTGGCCACCCATGGCAGCCTCTACACCTCCGCACTGCTGCAGGAGCGCTATCTTTCGATCCCGATGGCGGCTCATACAATGGCGTCGAACCAGATCTGCAATCTCGGCACCGTGGGAGGCAACATCGTCAACGGGGTCCCTTCGGCGGACCTGCCTCCCATCCTGATCGCGCTTCAGGCCACCATAAAACTGGTCTCCGCGAGCGGCGAACGGAGCATGCCTCTGGAAGAATTTTTCTGCGGATCGGCCCAGACCGTGCTTGAGCGGGGGGAGATCCTCACGGAGATAACCATTCCCGATCAGGACACCACCGGCAGCACCTACATCAAGTTCGGCCTGCGCCGCAGCGGAGCGCTGGCGGTGGTCGGAGTCGCCGCCGCGGTCACCGTTGAGAACGACACGCTGCTGGACGCCCGGATCGTGCTGGCCTCCGCCGCGCCGACGGTGATGCGGGCCCGGGAGGCCGAGGACTACCTGCGGGGCCGCAAGATCAGCGACGAGGCCCTGGCCAAAGCCGGTGAGCTCGCCGCCGCGGCGAGCCGCCCCCGGGACAGCATCCGCGGTTCGGCCGAGTACCGGAGAAATCTGGTGGAGGTGCTCACCAGGCGCACCCTGCGCAAGGCCGTCGACGAAGGACACGTGTGAGGAGGTAAATGATGTCTCAAGTGATAACTGGCAAGGACGGGGTGAAGCGGTACCTGATCACCCTCAACGTCAACGGCGATGCGCACACCGTGCTGGTCAAGGGCAACGCCATCCTGACCAACGTTTTACGCGATCAGCTCGATCTCACCGGGACCAAGAAGGGGTGCGAGCTCGGCGATTGCGGCTCCTGCACCGTGCTCCTTGACGGCAAGCCCGTCGACTCCTGCCTGGTGCTGGCGGTAGAGGCCGACGGCAGGGAAATCACCACCATCGAGGGGGTGGCCGCCAATAACGAACTCGACGCCATTCAGCAGTCGATGATCAACCACGCCGCCGTACAGTGCGGGTACTGCACCCCGGGGATGGTCCTTTCGGCCAAGGCCCTTCTGACCAACAATCCTCATCCCACCGAACCGGAGGTGCGCGAGGCCATCGCCGGCAACCTCTGCCGCTGCACCGGGTACGTCCACATTGTCGAGGCCGTCCTGGCCGCCTCTCAGGGGCGCCTGGCTCCTGCCGAGCACTAAGGAGAATCCACGATGAGCGACAATCACAAAGTTATCGGCCGCAGCGTTCCGCGCATCGACGGGCCGGAGAAGGTCACCGGGGCAGCGAAGTATACAGGGGACCTGAAGTTCCCCAACATGCTCTTCGGCAAGATTTTGACCAGCCCCCACGCCCACGCCCGGATTCTCTCCATCGACACCTCCGAGGCGGAGAAGCTCCCGGGGGTCAAGGCCGTGATCACGCACAAGGACGTACCGGATAAGAAGTACGGCCTGAGCCCGGCCCGCTGGGACGAGAATATCTTCTGCATCGACAAGGTGCGGTTCGTCGGCGACAAGGTCGCCGCGGTGGCCTGTCTCGACGAGGAGACCTGCTACAAGGCTCTCAAGCTCATCAAGGTGGAGTACGAAGAGCTGCCGGCGGTCCTCGACTTCCGCACTGCCATGGACGAGGGGCAGCCTCTGGTTCATGAGGAGTACGAGCGCAACATCAACACCGAGATCCATCAGGAATTCGGCGACGTGGAGAAGGCTTTCGCCGAGGCCCATCACGTGCGCACCGATGTCTTTATCGGCCAGCGAACCTACCAGTCACCCATCGAGCCCCACTCGGCCATTTCCATGTGGGATGGGAGCAAGCTCACCATCTACTCGAGCACCCAGTCCCCCCACTACTTCCAGTACTACATCTCCCGCCAGTTCGATCTGCCCATGGGCGACGTGCGCATCATCAAGCCCTATCTGGGCGGCGGCTTCGGGGGCAAGCTCGAGCCGACGGGACTGGAGTTCGCCGGGGCGGTGCTGGCCCGGATCACCAGCCGGCCTGTGCGCATGTTCTATGATCGGGCCGAGATGTTCGCCCACAACCGGGGGCGACACGCCCAGTACATGGAAATCACCACCGGGGTCGACAAGAACGGCAAGATCCTCGCCGCCCACGCCAACTTCATGATGGACGGCGGAGCCTACACCAGCCTGGGGATCGCCACGGCCTACTATGCCGGGGCGCTTCTGCCGATGACCTACGAGTTCGACAACTTCAAGTTCGACATGTATCGGGTCTACACCAACCTGCCGGCCTGCGGCGCCCAGCGAGGCCACGGAGCGCCCCAGCCCAAGTACGCCTTCGAGAGCCACCTGGATAACGTCGCCGCGGATCTTGGGATCGACCCCATGGACATCCGCCTCGTCAACGCCCGCCGTCCCGATACGGTTACGCCCAACGATTTCCGGGTCAATTCCTGCAAGATGCGTGAGTGTCTGGAGCGGGCACGGGAAATCTCCGGGTGGGACGAGAAGAAGAAAAATCTTCCTCACGGACGGGGGATAGGAGTCGCCACCGGCAGTTTCGTCACCGGCGCGGGCTATCCCATTTACCGTACCGATCTCCCGCACGCCGCGGCCTTCATCAAGGTCCACGAAGACGGGACGGCGGCCACCCTCTATTCCGGCTCGGTGGACCTTGGCCAGGGTTCGGACACGATCCTCTGCCAGATGGCGGCCGAGGCGATGGGGTACCGCTACGAGCAGATGAAGATCGTTGCCGCCGACACCGAGATCACCCCCCTTGACCTCGGGGCCTACGCCAGCCGCCAGACCTATATGTCGGGCGCCGCCGTCAAGCAGGCCGGCGAAGAGATCAAGAAGCAGCTCCTTGAGATGGCTTCAACCATGTTCTCCCTGCCGATCGATGATCTGGATTGTGAGGACGGAGTGGTCTTCTCCAAATCCCGGAGCGACAAGACCCTCACCTTTGAAGAGGTGGCGCGCAGACATTTCGTCCTCAAGGGCCCGCTCCTCGGCAAGGGGTCCTATACCCCGCCCAGGCTGGGGGGCAAGTTCAAGGGGGCCGCCGTGGGGACCTCGCCGGCTTACAGCTTCGGCGCCCAGGTGGGTGAGGTGGCGATCGACGAGGAGACCGGCGAAATCTCGGTGGTCGGCATCTGGGATGTGCACGACTGTGGCAAGGTGATCAATCCCCGCCTGCTGCACGGCCAGGTGCACGGCGCGCTCTATATGGGGATGGGAGAGTCGGTCTGGGAAGAGGTCCTCTTCGACGACAAGGGGAGGATCAAGAACGCCGAGCTTGCGAATTACCGCGTGCTCACCGCCATGGACATGCCGCCCGTTCACTCGGAAGTGGTGGACAGTCGTGAACCGGGCGCTCCCTGGGGGGTCAAGGAGATCGGGGAGGGGTCCACCAACCCGACTCTGGGGATGTTCTCCAACGCCATCTTCGATGCCATGGGGGTCCGGGTGAACAGCCTGCCGCTCACCTACGAGAAGGTCTGGCGGGCGCTGAAAGAGAAGCGCGAGCGGGAAGAGGCCGAGGAAAAGAAGGACGCTTCCGGAGGGGCGTAACAGCCGACCGGCAACGGATCAAGGGGGTAAGGCATGTGGGACTGGATCGGGAAACTTGACGAATTGCGCCGCCAGGGGCAGCTGGCCGTCCTTGTGACGGTCACCAGGAGCGCCGGGTCGACCCCACGCAAGCAGGGCGCCAAGATGATCGTCCTGCCCGACGGAAAATTTTACGGGACGATCGGCGGGGGATCGGTGGAGCAGTACGCCCTCGAAGAGGCCAGGACCTGTCTGGAGGAGGCGCACTCCACCACCATGGAGGTCCCCCTGAAGCAGATGGGTGAATTCCCCGCCTGCGGCGGAACGATGGAGATGTATATGGAAGTCGTCAACTACAATCCCACCCTCTACCTGTTCGGCGCCGGCCACATCGGGCAGGCCCTGTGCCGGGTGCTCGAAGGGACCCCCTTCCGCACCCATCTGATCGACGAGCGCGACGAGTGGATCAACGCCCCGGAGATTCCCCGCAGCACGATCCGCCACCAGTGCCACTACAGCGACTTCATCCAGAAAGCCAACTGGTGCGACAAACAGTCGTTCGTCACAATCGTCACCTTCAACGGCGCGGTCGACCAGCAGATTCTCGAGGAGGTTCTCCCACATCCCACCCGCTACGTCGGAATGATCGGGAGCAAGGGCAAATGGGGCAGAATCCAGAAAAATCTGACGGAGAACGGCTTCGACCTCTCCAGGGTGCGCTGCCCCATCGGCCACGACAACGGCGGCGACTCCCCGCAGGAGATCGCCATCAGCATCGCCAGCCAGCTTCTGGCCACCTACCACGGGCGCGAATGACATGGATAAAGCGCTGAAGGAGCGCCTGATTCTCATCAGGGGAGGCGGCGAGATGGCCACGGGCGTGGCCTGCAGCCTTTACCGCGCCAACTTCCGGCGGATACTCATGCTTGAAATCCCTTCCCCTCTGGCCATCAGGCGGAGGGTCTCCTTCTGCGAGACGATTCATGAGAAGAGCGTGACCGTGGAGGGGATCGAAGCGGTGCGGGTTTCCGGAGAGTCGGAGGTGAAGCAGGCCTGGGCCGGGGGGAAAATCGCCGTGGCGGTGGACCCTGAAGGAGAGAGCATCGGCCTCTACCGTCCGGATCTGCTCGTGGATGCCACCCTGGCCAAACGCAACCTGGGGATCTCCATAACCGACGCGCCGATGGTGGTTGCGCTCGGCCCCGGCTTCACGGCGGGCAGAGACTGTCACGTAGTGGTCGAGACCAACCGGGGGCACGATCTCGGCCGGTTGATCACCGCCGGCACGGCCGAGGCGGATACCGGCATCCCCGGCAATATCGGCGGCTACAGGGGGAGAGGGGTGGTGCGCGCCCGCAGCGGCATCTTCACCACCGGCAAAGAGATCGGCGACCCGATCCGCAAGGGGGATGTCATCGGAATGGTCGGTACGGCCGAGGTGACCGCAACTATCGACGGTATCCTGCGCGGTCTCATCAGGCCCGGCTCCAGTGTCGCCACTGGGCTCAAGATCGGGGATATCGACCCGCGGGGGGAAGCGGGGTACTGCGACACCGTCTCAGAGAAAGCCCGGGCGCTGGGCGGGGCCGTGCTCGAGGCGATGCTATCCGTTTACAACGCGTAAGCCCTATCACTACCGTTATCTTAACCACCCCGCCTCACTTTGCCTCCCCCTCCATTTTCTTGAAAATTCGATAGGATTCCATGAAGTTCGGGAACCCGGTGGTCTGCATAAGCAGGAGCAGCGTCTGTTTGATTTCATCGTCTGTCGCCCCTGCCTCTCTCGCCTTGGTGATATGCGTCTCAAGGGCCGACAGGTGGCGGCTCGCCCCCGAAATGGCCACCTTCAACAACCAGCGAACCTTTTCCGGAAGCGGTCCGGTTTTTTCATGGATTTCGATGCCCAGATTCTCGTGTCCGGCGTAGACCTCCGGAAAATCTGCCTTGAAGCTGGTGAACACCTCGTGAAGATCTTTCATAAACTCTCCTCTCATGTAAAGAGATGATGAAAATCACCATAAAATATCCTATATTTATAGGCGACTTTGCCTGCGTGTCAATATTGACGAAATCGTAAAAAATCTTTTATCACCGCCGAGGTCGCAGAGATCGCGGAGGAAACCTTTTGATTCGATAGTTTTTCTCCGCGCACTCCGCGTTCTCTGCGGTAAGTGTCTGGAGTTTAGAAAATCCGAGCAGAGGCACCCATGATACTTTTTGAAGAGATACTGGATCTTAGAGCGCGGGGGGTGGTGAGCTTTGTCGGCGGAGGGGGCAAGACGAGTCTGATGTTCCATCTGGCCCGGCAGCTCGCCCGATCGGGACGACGGGTCCTGACCACGACCACGACCAAGATTTTCGTCCCCACGCCCGACCAGTCTCCAACGGTCCTCGTCAGTGCCGAGCCCCGGGAAGTCCTGCGCCAGCTCGAATTGTGCGATTCCGCCGTCCGGCACGTGACCGCCGCGGCGGCGCTCCTGTCTGATGGCGGCAAGCTCAAGGGTTTCGACCCCGAGGCGATCAGCCGTTTCGAGGAATCGGATCTTTTCGACTGGATCCTGGTGGAGGCGGACGGATCAGCCCGGCGCCCTCTCAAGGCTCCCGCCGAGCATGAACCTGTCATCCCAGCTTGCACCACAGTTCTGGTTGCCGTAGCGGGTCTCGAAGTCCTCGGCAGCCCTTTGAACGAGGATCTGGTCTTCCGCTCCGCACTCGCCGCAGAGTTGATGGAGCTCGCCGAGGGGGAAACCGTAACCGCGGCCGCCCTGGCCGCCCTCTTCGCCCATTCCAGGGGGGCCTTCAAAGGGTCCCCGTCCCGGGCCCGACGTTTCATCTTTCTCAACAAGGCCGACACCCCCGGACGGATAGAAGGAGGCGCACGGATCGCCGAACTGCTTCGCCGAAGCCCAAGTCCCATCGCCGAGGCCCTGATCGTCGGTCAGGCCCTGGGCGGCATCCGCGTTCACGCCGTGCACCCCCTGGCGGTGGGATCGTGAGCCGCGCCCCGCAGGTGGCCGGGATCGTCCTGGCGGCAGGCGCAAGCTCCCGTATGGGAAGGACCAAGCAGCTTCTTCTATTCCGGGGCCAGACCATCCTTGAATGCGTGGTCGACAATGCCCTCGCCTCCCGACTGCAACGGGTCATCGTGGTTCTCGGCCATGAGGCCGAGGTGCTCGAACCCCTGCTGAAAAACCGGGCGGTGACCGTCGTGCGCAACCCCCGTTACAACCGGGGTCAGAGCACATCGCTCAAGGCCGGCCTGCGAATGCTCCGGAAAGAGAGTGCGGCCGCCCTTTTCCTCCTTGGCGACCAGCCCCTCATTACCCCGGAGATCATCGACCGGATCATCGCTGCCTACGAAACCTCACGCAGCCCCATCGTTCTCCCCGTCTTTGAAGGCCGTCGGGGCAACCCGGTCCTGTTCGCCCGAGAGACTTTTGCCCGCATTGCGGAGCTCAGCGAAGACTGCGGTGCCCGTCCCCTGTTCCTGGAGTATGCCGAACGCATCCTCAAGGTGCCCGTTGCAGATCCCGCAATTCACCTGGATATCGACACCGAAGAGGACTACTTGAGGCTGCTGAGGGAACACCAGCCCCATGCCGAATGAAACTGAAACCTGGAAACGCTCACTTCGCAGGTGGCTGGAATCCCGTGATCCCTCTCCGTGAACTCCTGTTTCGTTTGAAAAATGGCCACTCGATTTATTTCGGGCGGCCATTTTATTTTCTTTCTTAACTTTGCCGTGCTTATAAGAACTCTAATCACAGATTCCTGTTTTATTTTGTACCGCATTTGACCCCTGCTTGCTTTTAATTCAGGTTTTGTCAAAATCTAGAGACTGTCAGCTTTACGAATTTCTGAAAAATTCGGCTTCCAAATTAGGTCGACAAGGGTCAATTATAAGCAAATTAACAGGGAGAAACGCCTATGTATCCGGTTGACAACGTGGGTAGAAATACCATCGCTATGGTTCTGGCAGGAGGCAAGGGGGAACGACTCGGTCCATTGACCCGGCGCAGGGCCAAGCCCGGCCTTGCTTTTGGAGGGAAATACAAGATCATCGACTTCGTCCTCTCCAACCTTTTTAACTCCGGCATCAAAAAGGTTTATATTCTCACCCAGTACCGGGCCTACTCGCTGAACAAGCACATCCGGGAATCCTGGGGCAAGTGGACGGGGCTGGGCGAGTTCTACGTGGACATTTCTCCTGAAACCAGCAGCGAAAGCGAGGAGTGGTTCAAAGGGACGGCCGATGCAATCCTGCAATATCTGCGCTTTGTCGAATCGACCGATGCGGATTACGTGGCTGTCTTCGGCGGCGACCACATCTACAAAATGGACGTGACCCAGATGATCAATTACCACAGGATGAACCGGGCTGACATCACCATTGCCGCCCTGGAGGTGCCGGTGGAGGAAGCGATCCGATTCGGGGTTTTTTCGGTGGACGAAGATTCCCGAATCATCGGATTTGATGAAAAACCTGCGGTCCCGGAACGGATTCCGGGGCGCGACACGTGCTTCGCCTCCATGGGCAACTATATCTTTCCCACCCGGAAACTGATTGAAGTGCTGCAGGAGGGGAAAAAACATCATGCGGATCTGGATTTCGGCAAGCATGTGATCCCGATGATGCTGGATAAGGGGGACCGGGTCTTTGCCTACAATTTCAACGATAATACGATCCCCGGGATGAAAACAGAGGAGCGAGGCTACTGGCGGGATGTAGGGACTCTCGACTCTTATTATGAAGCGAATATGGACCTCGTCAATATCTCGCCGCAGTTGAATCTCTACAACTACAAGTGGCCCATCCTGACCAACCAGGGAAACCTCCCGCCCGCCAAGACAGTTTTTGACGAGGACACCCGCCGCGGGCAGAACATCGACTCCTACGTCTGCGCAGGCTGCATCACCAGCGGAAGCACGGTCCGACGCTCTATCCTCGGACCGCGCTGCAAGATCAACAGCTACAGCCTGGTCGAAGACTCCATCCTCTTCGAAAACGTCACCGTCGGCCGGCATGTCAAGATCCGCAAAGCGATCATCGACAAGAATGTGGTCATTCCGGACGACGCGGAGATTGGCTACGACCTGAAGGCGGACCGAGACAACGGGTACACGGTGACCGACTCCGGAATTGTAGTGGTGCCGCGTATGGACAAATGACCCAGGGTCGTTTCTTTGGGCTGAGGATCTGACTTGCCTGGAGTCAAAGGCAGGAAGTCATGAGGGGATGCGAGGTATGATCATCGGGAACGGGAATGTTATGGACATGGTTGGTTAAGGGGTGAAAAGATGGTTCAGCGGGAGGATTCAATCCCGCCGAGAACCTTTACAAGGTAGGTCCGGATCTGGGCGCTGTCGCCCATGGTCAGCACCTCGCGGGCGGCCCGGCGCGCGACAGCGGAGGGGATGTCACGCAGCATGGCCTTGGTGCGGGGGATGAATGGGGCGGGCATGGAAAACTCGGTGATTCCCATTCCTACCAGAAGCAGGAAATTCAGCGGGTCCGAAGCCATCTCGCCGCACAGGCTGAGCCCCTTCCCCTGTTTCCGGGCCACTTCAATGACCTCAGCCAGCGCCTGGAGGACGGCCGGGTGCAGCGGGTCGTAATATTTGTTCACCAGCGGATTGTTGCGATCCGCGGCGAGCATGTACTGGATCAGGTCGTTGGTCCCCAGGGCGAAGAAGTCGACCATGAGGGCCAGCTTCGGCGCAAGGCGCACGGCGGCGGGGACCTCGATCATGACCCCGATGGGGATCTCGTCGGTGAAGGGGATCCCCTCGCTGCGGAGAGTCTCCCGGGCCTCGCCGACGACTTCCAGGCACGAGCGAAGCTCATCGAGTCCGGAGATCATCGGAAAGAGGAGCTTGACCTTGCCGTGCAGGCCGGCCATGAGGATGGCCTCGATCTGGGTGCGGAAGATGTCCCGGTTATCCAGGGACACCCTGACGGAACGCCAACCCATGAAGGGGTTTTCCTCCGGGGGCGGGCTGAAGTAGGGAAGGGCCTTGTCGCCGCCGATGTCCAGGGTGCGGATAGCCACCGGTTGTCCGCCGAAGCCTTCGATCACCTTGCGGTAGAGCTGGTACTGATCGTCGCGGTCGGGAAAGTCGCCTCGGGCCATGTAGGGGAACTCGGTGCGATAGAGTCCCACCCCTTCGGCGCCGTTGCGCAGAGCCACATTGACATCGCTCACCAGTCCGACGTTGGCCCGCAGCGTGATCCGTTTACCGTCGCTGGTCTCGGCGGGGAGGTCGCGGAACTCCTCGAGGCGGTGCAGCTCCCGGCTGCAGTCCTCCTCCAGGCGGCGGTATTCTTCGACGACATGCGGTGGAGGGTTGACGTACAGGTAGCCTGAATTGGCGTCCAGAATGATCTTTTCTTCGGGAGTGATGCCCTTGAGGGCTCCGCGGACTCCGACCAGGGCAGGGATGCCCAGCGATTTGGCCATGATGACAGCATGGGAGTTCTTCTCCCCGGCCTCTGTGACGATGCCGCGGAGCTGTTCATGGTCGAGGGCCGCCATATCTGACGGCAGAATCGTGCGGGCCACCAGAATGCCGGGGGACTTGAGAAGCAGCACCTGGTTCTCACGACCCGTCAGGTTCGCAAACAGACGCCGCCCGATGTCTTCCATATCCGCAGCCCGTTCCCGAAGATAAGGATCTTCCATCTTCTGGAAGGCCTCGATGTACCCGCCGACGATCTTCTCCAGAGCATACGGAGCACTGTGGCCGTCCTCGATTTCTCGCCGCAGCTTGTCCAGAAAACTGCGGTCTTCCAGGATCATAAGGTGCGTGTGGAAGATGGCGGCATCTTCCTGAGTCAATCGCTCGGCCACCCTTTTTTCCAGAAAGAGAGTCTGAATCCGGGTTTTCTCCAAGGCCTGTTCCAGGCGCTCCAGTTCCTCCTCTATGTGAACCATCCCCTCCTGGAGGATATCGGCGAACCCGAGGCGCTCATCCAGGACGTGCGCCGGACCGGAGACCAGACCGGGATAGGCGACGGTGCCGCGCAGGACCATCTCCCGGGTGCCGGTCGATGGTTGCCGACGGTCGATCAGGCTCTGTCTGGTTTTCTCCAACTCCCGGGCGAATCGGTTGCTCTCTTCCTCTTTTTGCCGGATGGAATCGAGGAGGCGGGCATTTATGACGATGGATGCAATCTGGAAGGCGATTGTCGAAAGGGCGCTGATCTCCTCGGCCCCGAACTGCCGGGTTTCCTTGGTCTGAATGACGATGACTCCAAGGGGTTTTTTGCGGTCGAGCAGGGGGATGCCGAGGAAGGAGTGAAAACGCTCTTCTCGGGTTTCTTTGAAGTAGCGGTAGCGTGGATGGCTCTGCGGTTCCTGGATGGACACGACGCGCCGCTCTTCCACCGCCAGGCCGGTGAGGCCTTCGCCGATGCGCAGTGTAACCTTACCGACAGCCTTGCGGGAGAGGCCTTTTGTGGCGCGCAGCCGCAGCGTCTCCTGGTCCTCCTCCAGAAGATAGATGGAGCACACTTCGGTGCGCATCCGTCTGGCGACCAGATCCACGATATTGTCCAGAGTCTCATCCAGATCGTGCGACTGAAGGATGAGGGCGCTGATATCCTCGAGGGTGGTGATGCCGAGCTGTTCTCTGGATCTTGGGGTCATGACGGATTTCCGGCTCGCGTGGGGGGCTAAAAATCACCTCATAATAGCGAAACGGCTCCGGTTTGGCCATAAAATAAAATTACAATCTCACGCAACGACGCTATAAGCGCAATGTAAAAACAGACCGATAGAATATATCACGGAACAGTAACAATACTTGTACAGCCAGCAATCTGATCAAGCAATAAGAAGTTCGTTGATTAACGAAGGTCGATGCGGTTAAAAAAACGCCGCCCGGGGGAGAGAGATCCCGGAACGGCGCAAAGGGGGCAGGATTCCGCTTTGAGTTGGAACGGCTGTTTTCCCCAACATGGGATTTTAATGAAGCAACGAGCGTGCCAAAATTTCAGTTCGTGGTCACTGAGTGGGAAACATTAGAAAAACAGCGGAGGCGGCAGCAAAAGTTGGAGACAGGTATCGCTCACGCGAAAACAGAAGGAGGGAGCGCATCGACAGAAGTGTGCCAGAAATGGCATGGGGGCTGGTTCTTGTCCGAGGGAAAAACCGGTCAGGCCAGCCATGCCGGTCTTTTGGTGCTGTGCCAGTAGAGACACATCGAAAGGAACTCAGTGTGCCTCAGATGGCTCACTTTTCGATCGAGAGGATTTCGTTCTGGAAATCACCCCCCTTGATGCCGTAGCGGGTCAGCAGCCGATAAAAGGTGCGCCGGGGCACCTTGGCCTGTCTCGCCGCTTCGGAAACATTGCCACCGGATTCCCTGAGAAAGCGCTTCAGCAGGGACTTCTCTACCTGACTCAGATGTTTATCCCGCTGGCTCTGGAAATCGTTTCCGCTTGCCCCGGCAGTCCCGGCGGACTCCTGCAACGCCAGTTCGGCAAAGATGACCGGAAGGTTCTCCAGGCGGATGATCCGGTCCTGTGTCAGGACCGCCGCCCGCTCGATAATATTCTGAAGCTCGCGGATGTTGCCTGGCCACTGGTACTGCTGCATCGCATGGATGGCGCGGTCTTCGATTCCCATGATCGATTTGTTAACCCTCTTGCTGGCCCGGTCGACAAAGAGCTCGACAAGGTCCTTGAGCGATTCCATCCGGTTGCGCAGGGGGGGGAGGGTGATGGTGAAGACGTTGAGTCGATAGAAAAGGTCTTCCCGGAACCAGCCGTCCTTCACCCCGGCTTCAAGGTTCTTGTTGGTGGCGGCGATGAGGCGGACATCCACCCGGATGGAGGAGTTTCCGCCTACCGGGCGGATTTCTCCGCTGTCGAGCACCCGCAGCAATTCCGCCTGAACCTTGGGAGTGATGTCGCCGATCTCGTCGAGAAAGATCGTGCCGCCGCCAGCCGCTTCGAAGAGCCCCTTCTTGTCGGCGATTGCGCCGGTAAAGGCGCCTTTCTTGTGCCCGAAGAGTTCGCTCTCCAGCAGGCTGTCGCTCAGGGTCGTGCAGTTGACGGTCACCAGGGGCTTGTCGGCGCGGTGGCTCTGCAGGTGAATGGCGCGCGCAGTGAGTTCCTTCCCGGTGCCGCTTTCACCCCGGATGAGGACCGTCGTGGGGGTGGGACCGACCTGCCGGATCAGATTGAGCACCTCCAGGGTCCGGCCGTCCCGGCCTATGATGGCGGAGTTGCCGAACTCCTGGTCGAGAGCGCGCTGGGCCAGCTCATACTTCTGAGCCAGATTGAAACGATCTTCTTCAAGACGTTTGAGGGAATAGGGGAGGCACATTTCCGCCTCGGCCAGACCCTGGTAAATGGCTACGGCGTATTCCCTGCAGGTCGGATAGCCGCAGGCGTCGCAATTGAGCTCATCCCGCTCCACGAACTTGTTGGTCGCCTGGAGAATCTGGCGGATGCTCTCTCCGCTGGGCGGCTCCAGCCGCTGATGCTTGTTGGCGAAGCGACGTTTCAGGTTCGGAACGGGGATCGCATCCCGGTAATGCGGGGCGGTGGCATAGGGGATCTGCTGATTCTTGTAATAATCCAGGATAAGGTTGCGTTTGGAAAAGGAGGTGAGACGGTTGTTTTTCCCGGGGCCGCCGATGCAGCCGCCGTTGCAGAAACGGATGTCGACGATGCGGGGAGTAATCCGTCCCGCCGCCAGGTCCCGGATGATCTCCAGGGCATTCTCCTCTCCCTCGGTGGTGATCGATTCGGGTTCGACAAAGTCGTTGCGCACTCCGAACGCCTGAAAAGGACCGCCGGAAATGGGAAAGAGCCGCCCTCCAAGCGGCGGCACCCCGTCAAAGGGAGAATCAGGCAGGCGCGTCAGGTCGAGTGTATTCTCCCTGAGCATCTGGCTCAGCTCACGGTAGGTCAGAACCACGTCAATGGCACCTTCCACCGGTTCGGCCTCGATTTCGAATTTCCCGGCGATGCAGGAGCTGATATAGATTACACGGGTCTTTTTCCCACGACGACTCTTGATCAGCCGACCGATGGCCACCATCGGCGAGACCACGTCCATGAGGTTTTTGAGCAGTTGCGGATAGTGCCGTTCGATCAGATCGACGACCGTCGGACAGTGGGTGGCGATCAGGGGCGCTGCGGAGGTTTGATCGATCCTGCGGGAATATTCCCCGGCGATGAGTTCGACCCCGCTGGCACCCTCATGGACTTCGCAGAAGCCGAGGCGCTTGAGTCCGGTTACCAGCTGTCCGGGGCGTATATCGTTGAAGAAAGCGGGAAAGGAGCAGCCCAGCACGGCAACGACTTCTTCCCGGCCCGCCAGCAGGCGCCGGGTGTTTTCGATGCAGTCGGTGATCACCTTCGCCTGCTGGGAGCAGACCCTGACGCACTTGCCGCAGCCGATGCAGCGCTCATCGATGATCTCCGCCCAGTTTTCCTTGACCTTTATCGCCTTGACCGGGCAGTTTCGGACGCAGGAATAACATTTGCGGCAGCGCTCTTTGACGGTCTTGATAGGACCCATGATCGCTCCTGGGGGGAAATATATCCGCAGATGACGCAGATTAACGCAGAAAAAGCTTCATGTTTATAGATCGGCGGTAATCTGCGCAATCTGCGGATGAATAGGATTTAGAAACGGCGTGATTGTGTCACTCGTGGCACGCCCTTGTCAACGGAAATGTGGAGAACGCTGGTATACGTTTCTTTGAGGGCGATGGCGGTCAGAACCTGCGGAAGCGGCCGACTTCCTCGCTGAAGTGGCAGGCGGCGAAATGTTCGCCCCCCTTGTCTTCGAGCGGCGGATCGACGCTGTTGCAGATCTCCCGGGCATAGGGGCAGCGTGGGTGGAAATGGCAGCCCGGAGGGGGATTGAGGGGGGAGGGGACTTCTCCCTTGAGGGGTTCGGAGACCCGGGGAAGGCTGGGGTCCGGGACGGGAACGGCATTGAGCAGGGCTTCGGTATAGGGATGGCGCGGCTCCCGGTAGAGCTCCGTCGCGTCGGCCAGCTCGACGATCCGTCCGAGATACATGACCGCCACCCTGTCGCTGATGTGTTCGATGACCGAAAGGTCGTGGGCGATGAAGAGATAGGTGAGTCCGAATTCCTGCTGGATGTCCTGCAGAAGGTTCACCACCTGGGCCTGGATCGAGAGATCGAGGGCGGAGACCGGTTCGTCGGCGATAATGAGGCTCGGCTTCAGAGCCAGGGCGCGGGCAATGCCGACGCGCTGGCGCTGGCCGCCGGAGAACTCGTGGGGATAGCGGTCGTAGTGAGCCTCGGTAAGACCGACGGTCTTGAGCAGCCTCAGGACTTCCTCGCGGATGGCCGCGCCCCGGGCAAGGCCGTGAATCTTAAGAGGTTCTCCGACGATCTCCCCCACCCGCATGCGGGGATTGAGGGAGGAGTAGGGATCCTGGAAGACCATCTGCATCTGACGCCGCAAGGGACGCATGCGGCGTTGCGACAGTTGCAGGATGTCCTGCCCCTGGAAGATAATCTGGCCGCTGTCCGCTTCCAGAAGGCGCAGGATGAGTTTGCCGGTGGTCGACTTGCCGCAGCCCGACTCACCCACCAGCCCAAGGGTTTCCCCCCGCCTCAGAGCAAAAGAGACTCCGTCCACCGCCTTCAATTCGCGGCGGGCCCCCCCCCGGAATCCGGGAGCCACGGTAAAGGATTTGCGCAGATCGCGTACTTCCAGCAGGTTTTCCATTATCTATTCCAGTGGTTACTGGTGATTGGCGGCTTGCAGTTTTCAGTTTTCAGCTTACAGCTTAAAGCTTAAAGCTTGCAGCTTCTTTTAAACGTTCCAGCGGCGGACGAAATGGCCTGGCTCCGTCTCCAGCAGCGGCGGCACCTGGTTCTGCCGGGGGGCGAAAGGTTCGGGGCAGGTATCCAGATAGGTGCTGCCCGGAGGAAGCTCCGCTCCGGCCGCCGCCCCGCCACCGATGGGAGCCAGCCTCTTCCGTTTTTCCCCCAGCCGGGGGATGCATCCGAGGAGGCCGCGGGTATAGGGATGCCGCGGATCGGAGAAGATGGTCTTGACCGGGGCGTACTCCATGATCAGTCCGGCGTTCATGATCGCCACCCGGTCCGCGGATTCGGCAACTACCCCCAGATCGTGCGTGATCAGCAGCATCGCCATTCGCCGCTCGTCCTTGAGCGCCCTGAGCAGGTCCATGATCTGGGCCTGAATGGTCACGTCCAGGGCCGTCGTCGGCTCATCGGCAATGAGCAGTTTCGGGTCGCAGGCCAGGGCCATCGCGATAACCACCCGCTGTCGCATCCCTCCCGAGAGCTGGTGCGGGTATTCCCTGACCCGCTGCTCCGCCGCGGGAATCCCCACCTGCCGCAGCAGGTCGACGGCGGCCTCCATGGCCTCCTTCGGATCGAGACCCTTGTGCAGCCGCACGACTTCGGCGATCTGCTCCCCGATCCGAAGCACCGGGTTGAGGGAGGTCATCGGTTCCTGGAAGATCATCGAGATCTGGTTGCCGCGGATGCGGCGCATCTCCTCCTCGGGCATGCGCCGCAGTTCTTCGCCGTTGAAGACGATCTCCCCCTCCACGATGCGGCCCGGATCGGGGACCAGGCGCAGCAGGGAGAGGGCGGTCATCGATTTGCCGCATCCCGACTCTCCCACCAGTGCCAGCGTCTCCCCCCGGTCGATGGTGAATTCCAGACCCCGGATGGCTTTGACCAGGCCGCCGGGCGTAAAGAAATAGGTCATCAGATTGCGGACTTCGAGGAGGGGCGTCATGGATGTTTTTCTTTCCGCATCAGGATCAGTTCGCAAACGACACTATCGCCGCGTAGCCGGATTTACGGGTCAGGGACAACTTTATTAATCTAACCGTTTTAGGGTCGATGGTCAAGGCGTGCAACGGCGTCACGGTTGACAATTCGAAGGATCGTATCCTACAGTAGGGCCTGGAAATCTCTATGGTTCTCCTCTGTTTGACATGCAGGTTCCCTCCTTTTGTTAAGGTATTCGATGTGACCGCCTTTCGCGTCCTGATGATTTCCCTTGCCGCTCTGATTCTATGCACCGCACCTCGTGCCGGCGCCGAGTCATATTCTCCGGCGGAATCATTGCCTGTCATCGTGGGGGGCGACCACAGTTACCCTCCCTATGAATTCCTCGATGAGGAAGGACGGCCGAGCGGCTTCAACGTGGAGCTGACCCGCGCCATCGCCAGGATCATGGGAATGGAGGTGGATATCCGGCTTGGCTCCTGGAATGAGATGCGTCGGGCGCTGATGGACGGAAATGTGGATATTCTCCAAGGGATGGTTCCTTCGGAAGAGCGGACTGCCCAGGTCGACTTCACCCTTCCGCACGCCGTGGTCCACCAGTCGATCTGGAACCGCAAGGATGAGACGCCGATTACCGCGGTCGAGCAGATGACCGGCCGCCAGGTGATCGTCATGCGCGGCAGCATCATGCATGATTTCATGCTGCGGCAGAACATCGATGCCCGGCTGGTTACGGTCGATTCCCTGGCCGACGCCCTGCGCCTGCTGGCCGCGGGAAGACATGACTGCGCTCTGGTCGCCAAGCTTCCCGGTCAGTACCTGATCAGGAAGCTGGGGCTGACGAATATCCAACCCGTGCCTCGTCCCCTGCTCGCTCAGGAATACGGCTATGCGGTGAAAAAGGGGAACCGGGAGATGTTGGCCCGTTTCAACGAGGGGCTGTCGATCCTCAAGGAAAGCGGCGAATATCAGGCCATCTACCGTGAATGGCTGGGGGTACTCGAACCGCAGCGGATGCCATGGGTGCGTCTGGTGCGATACGGCGCGATGGTGGTGGTCCCTCTGCTGCTGGTCCTGGGCGGGACCGTAACCTGGAATCGGACCTTGAAAAAGGAGGTCGCCGCGCGCACGGCCGCCCTGGAGTCGGAGATCGCCGAACGCAAGCGGGCCATGGATGAACTCAAGGTCCGCCAACGGCAGCTGATCCAGGCCGATAAAATGACTTCTCTCGGAATTCTGGTTTCGGGGGTGGCCCACGAGATCAACAATCCCACCGGGCTCATTCTGCTAAACCTGCCGCACCTGCAAAAGGCCTGGGAGGCCGCCGAGCCGATTCTTGAGGAACATTCCCGCAAGAAGGGCGATTTCCGCCTCGGATGGCTCAAATACTCGCGCATGCGCCGGGAGATCCCCCAGATGTTCGACGAAATGCAGGACGGCGCCAGGCGCATCAAGCACATCGTCGACGATCTCAAGGATTTCGCCCGGCGCGACGATGCGGATCTGATGACTCCCGTCCATCTAAACACGTCATTGGCCGCCGCTCTGCGCCTGGTGGATAATTCCATCCGCAAGGCCACCAGTCGTTTCGAAGTCGCTTTCGGGGAAAATCTGCCCCGGTTCAAGGGGAGCCAGCAGCGGATCGAACAGGTGATTGTCAACCTGGTTCTGAATGCCTGCCAGGCTCTGCCCGATACGGAGCGGGGGATTTTCGTAAGGACCTGGCACGATGCCGGGAGCGGACAGGTGGTCCTCGAAGTGAAAGATGAAGGGGAGGGGATCGCCGCCGAGCACCTGCCGCATCTGACCGATCCCTTCTTCACCACCAAACGGGACACCGGGGGGACCGGACTTGGGCTCTCTGTGTCCGCCGGCATCGTCAAGGACCATGGGGGGAGCTTACTCTTCGATTCGCCCCCCGGCGCCGGCATGACCGCGATTCTGCGGCTGCCCGCTTTTACTGAGGAGCGGAGCACATGAACCAGCACCCTTATCCTTCCCTCGGTGTCCTGCTGGTGGATGACGAACAGGCCTGGCTGCGCAGCTTGAGCATGACCCTCGAAGGCCCGGGCGGCATCAGCAACCTTCAGCTCTGCCGGGACAGCCGGGAAGTTCTCGACATCCTCGCCGCCCGAGATATCGGTCTGGTGCTCCTCGATCTGACCATGCCGCACCTCTCCGGCGAGGAACTGCTGCCGAAGATACTGGAAAAGCACCCCGAAGTGGCGGTGATCATCGTCAGCGGAATGAATCAGGTGGAAACAGCCGTGCGCTGCATGCGCCTGGGGGCCTTCGACTACTTCGTCAAGACCGCCGAGGAAGACCGGATCCTCGACGGCGTGCGCAGGGCGATCCGGCTGCAGGAACTTGAGCGCGAGAACCGCAGCCTGCGCCGAAGGGTTCTGAGCGATGCCCTGGAGCACCCCGAGGTCTTTGCCGGAATCGTCACGGACGACCGGGGCATGCAGGCCATTTTCAAGTACATCGAATCGGTGGCCGGCAGCAGTCAACCTATACTCATCACCGGCGAAAGCGGAACCGGCAAGGAGCTCATCGCCCGCGCGGCACATGAGCTCAGCGGCCGCTCCGGGCCCCTGGTGGCCATGAACGCAGCCGGACTCGACGACAGCGTTTTTGCCGACACTCTCTTCGGACACAGCCGGGGGGCCTTCACCGGGGCCGAGACGGCAAGGGGCGGGATGGTCGAGCGGGCTGCCGACGGCACCCTGTTTCTTGATGAGATCGGCGACCTGTCCCCGGCCTCCCAGGTCAAGCTGCTGCGCCTGCTGCAGGAGGGGGAGTATTACCCTCTCGGCTCCGACATTCCCAAAACGTCGCGGGCGCGCATTGTCGTCGCTACCCACCAGGACCTGGCGGATCGGGAAGCCGGTGGTCATTTTCGTCGGGATCTTTACTATCGCCTGCGGGGCCATCATGTCCATCTTCCGCCTCTGCGTCAACGCAAGGAAGATATTCCCCTGCTGTTCGACCATTTTCTCGAGGAAGCCGCCGCCTCTCTGGGCAGGAAGAAACCGACCCCGCCCCGGCAGCTTCCGGTGGTGCTGGCGACCTACGATTTCCCCGGCAACATCCGCGAGTTGCGGTCCATGGTTTACGACGCCGTCAGCACCCATCCCGGCGGCATCCTCTCCATGAACTCCTTTCTGAAGGCCATGGGACGGACCGAAGGGGCGCAAGAGAATGCTGCGACGGAGGAAGGGGAAAATCCTTTCGCCGGTCTTACCCGGCTGCCGTACATGACCGAGGCTCTCGACCTGCTTATTGCCGAGGCCATGCGCAGGACCGACGGAAACCAGACCGCCGCCTCCCGTCTCCTTGGGATTTCCCAACCCGCCCTGAGCAAACGGCTCAAGCACTCCCGCGAATAATTCGCAATATCAAAGCTTCTCCCCTCAAAAAGGGCATAACCACGGTTATGCTCATAACCTTTGTCATGTGCCTCCCGAGGTGCCCGTTTACGGTGCCTTTCCTCTATCTTTCACTTTTCGGTCGATAACCTTGGTCATACCTTTCCGGGCTTTTTCAGTGAATCGAAAAACGTTGATTTTCGAGTATAATTACAAGGATTTATGTGTCTGCAGGACTTTTGGCATTTCACTTGCTCAAGTTGCAACTGTCAGAAATTCAAAGCGCGTCCTTCCATGAAGCGGCATTGGTGCCGACAATTCCAACGAGGAGAATATTTTATGAAGAGACTGTCGATCCCGATCCTGGCCCTTGTGTTCTTTACTTTCTGCGGCGTAGATGCCTTTGCCGTCGATTTCGTGACCATGGGAACCGGCGGTGTCACGGGCGTTTACTATCCCACCGGCGGCGCCATCAGCAAGCTGGTCAACCAGAAACGCAAGGAGTACAACCTGCGCATGACCGTCGAGTCGACCGGCGGCTCGGTGTTTAACGTCAATTCCCTCATGAACAGCGACCTGGAGCTGGGGATCGTTCAGTCCGACCTGCAGTACCAGGCCTATAACGGTCAGGGAGACTGGGAAGGCAAACCGCAGAAGAAGCTGCGCGCCGTATTCGCCATCCATCCCGAAGCCGTCACCATCCTGGCGGCAGCCGACAGCAACATCAAAAATGTGGCCGACATGAAGGGGAAGGTCGTCAATATCGGTGCCCCCGGCACGGGCCAGCGTGTCAACGCCCTCGATCTGTTTCAGGCTGCCGGAATTGACCCTGAAAAAGATCTCCGCATCGAGGGGATCAAGCCCGCCGAAGCCGCCGGGATGCTGCAGGACGGCCGGATCGATGCCTTCTTCTACACAGTCGGCCATCCCAACGGCTCGGTCAAGGAGGCGGTAGCCGGCGCACGAAAGGTGAACTTCGTACCGGTTTCCGAAAATCTCGTGCAGAAGCTCACTGCCGAGCAGCCCTATTATGCTCCGGCGGAGATTCCCGTGAATCAGTATCCGGGCGTGGTCAACACCGAAAACGTCCCCACCTTCGGCGTCAAGGCAACCATCTGCTCCTCTTCCGATGTCTCTGAGGATGTGATCTACAAAATCACCAAGACAGTCTTTGAAAACATTGACGAACTGCGCAAGCTGCATCCCGCCCTGGATGTTCTTACCAGGGAAAACATGCTGCAGGGCCTTTCGGCTCCCCTTCATCCCGGCGCGGAGAAGTATTTCAGGGAAGCCGGGCTGATCAAGAAGTAATCGATCGATGCAGAAAGGCGAGGGCATCTGTTTATGCCCTCGCCGGGTTTCGAAGGATTTAGTGATGCATTAAACATTCCCCCTCAGTTGACGTTCAAGACAGGGGAAAGGACAGGGTGAAGCAATGGCGGAACAGGAGAAGGCTATCAGGGATGAGGGGCTCGAAACGGCCAGGAGGATGAAGGAAGAGGAAGAACTCGGTCTGCGCCGGGTCACGGGACCGAGCCGGTTCATTGTGCCCACCATTGCCTTGTGCTGGTCAGTCTTCCAGCTTTCCCTGTCCAGTTGGCTCCTTCTCGATTCAACCATCATCCGGGCAATTCACCTGGCGTTTGCCCTGCTCATCGTCTTTCTTTCCTATCCCACACTGCGTCGCGATGTGAATCTTCCGGGACTTCGCTGGCTGGGGGAAAAACGCAAGATTCCCTTTGCCGACTACCTGGTGGCCATCGTGGCCGCCCTGGTGGCCCTCTATATCGCCATCGAATACGAGGGGCTGGCCTCGCGGGTGGGGCAGCCCAATACGCTGGACCTGCTGATCGGGGTCATGCTGGTGGTGCTGCTCCTCGACGCCGCTCGCCGGGTAATCGGTCCGGCGCTTCCGGTGATTGCCGGAGTATTCACTCTTTATGCTTTCTTCGGTCCCTACATGCCGGACTTCCTGGCCTTCAAGGGGGTCAGTCTGTCCCGCTACGTCGGCCAGATCTCGCTGACCACCGAAGGGATCTACGGAATCCCCCTCGACGTTTCGGCAAGGATCGTCTTTCTCTTCGTCCTTTTCGGCTCCATGCTCGATCGGGCCGGCGCGGGCCGGTTTTTCATCGATATGGCCATGAGCCTGCTGGGACGTTACAAGGGTGGTCCGGCCAAGGCGGCGGTCCTTTCCAGCGGCCTGACCGGACTGGTATCCGGTTCCAGCATCGCCAACGTCGTCACCACCGGGACGTTTACCATTCCGATGATGAAAAAGGTCGGGTACCCGGACTACAAGGCCGGTGCCATCGAGGTGGCGGTATCGACCAACGGTCAGCTCATGCCTCCGGTCATGGGTGCGGCGGCCTTCATCATCGCCGAATACGTCAATATCCCCTATCTCGAGGTCTGCAAGTCGGCGGCCATCCCGGCCTTTGCCTCCTATATGGCCCTGTTCTGGCTGACCCACCTGGAAGCCGGCAAGCTGGGAATGAAGGGCATTCCCAAGGCCGATCTTCCAGCCTTCTTCTATACTCTCAGGCGCGGATGGCATTACCTGCTGCCGATCTTCATTCTCCTCTACGAACTGATCATTCCTCGCCATTCACCGGATCTGGCGGCCTTCCGCTCGATCGGCGTCCTTTCGGTCCTTATGCTTTTTCAGCATGCGGCGACCCGCAAGAGCAAGGGAATCACTGCCGGTGAAGGGATAAGGCGCGGATTCCTAGATATTATCGGCGGCATGGTCGGTGGCGCCCGCAACATGGTCAGCGTAGCGGTGGCCACCGCCTCGGCCGGCATCGTGGTCGGTGTGGTGACCATGGGACTGGGCGGTCTGATCACCAGCATCATCGACACCCTGAGCATGGGCAACCTTTTCCTGATGCTTCTGATCACGGCGGTGTCCTGCCTGATCCTCGGCATGGGCCTGCCGACCACCGCCAACTACATCGTCATGGCTTCGCTGACCGCCCCGGCTCTGGTGACCATCGCCGGATGGCAGGGTTTCGAGGTACCCCTGATTGCCGCCCATCTCTTCGTCTTCTATTTCGGCATCCTGGCCGACGATACACCGCCCGTCGGGCTGGCGGCCTACGCCGCGGCGGCCATCGCCAAGAGCGATCCGATCAAAACCGGCCTGCAGGGGTTTGCCTACGACATCCGCACGGCCGTTCTCCCTTTCATGTTCATCTTCAATACAGACATGCTCCTGATCGGCATCGACAGCTTCCCTCTGGCCATCTATATCTTCATCATGACCTGCATCGGCATGTTCGCCTTCGGATCGGCTACTCAGGGATGGTTCCTCGTCAGAACCCGTTGGTACGAATTGGTTCTCCTGCTGGTGGTCGCGCTGATCATGTTCCGTCCCGGTTTCTTCGCCGGGTTTATCGGAATCGAGAATCACTATCTGAGTTACCTGATCGGCCTGGCCCTTTATGGAGCCATCTTCGGTCTGCAGAAGATGCGAATTGCGAAGAACTCCAGCGCCGTGGCGCAAGCCTGAGGAGAATATCCATGATTCCCAAGTACAAAAAGATCCTTTATGCCACCGACCTTTCCGCCAACGCGGCCCATGCGTTCAGCCATGTCATCGGTCTGGCGCGCAGTTATCGGGCGGAGGTGTACATTCTGCACGTTCTTCCCGAGGTGGAGCCTGCCATGCTGAATTACATCTCCACCGTCATGGGCGAAGATCGGCTTGCCGACCTGGAACTGGAACACAAGGAGGAGATCAAGGACAAGATCCGCCAGCGCATCCATGCGTTTGCCAAGGAACAGCTTTCGGATCACCCCGAGGATGTCGAGCGGATCAGCGAAATCGAAATTCACCACGGCAGTCCCGTGGGGCGAATCCTCGAGGCCGCCGACCGCATCGACGCCGACCTGATTGTCATCGGCAGCCACGGCAAGGGCCGGCTCAAATACGCTTTCCTCGGCAGCGTCGCGGAGAAGCTGCTGCGCAAATCTTATAGGGCGGTCATGGTCGTGCCACTCAAGTAGTTTTCGTTCGGAAACGGTTCTTTTCCGCCGTGGCGGCGTCAATCTGCGTGATTGCTTGTGCGGCGTACCATGTACGCGTCCGCGCAATCCCTTGATTTCCTTGCCACGACGAAAAACTCCTCGTTTCCAATCCGAAAACCAATCAGTGTCCATCCGGAGTTTTCGGGTAAATAGTTTTTGTCTTCTCTCCCGAAGGATCTTTTTTTTACCTTCCCCCCATGCTAGAATCCGATCCCTTTTAGAATTTAAGCCAAAGAGGAATATCGGATGACGCTTACCCATCAGCAAACGGCCCGGATTCTGGCCTGCCTTGTTGAAGAGACCGGCCTGCCCCCCGCCGGAGTCGAAAATACCGTAGACCTGTTCAACGAGGGGGCGACCGTTCCCTTCATCGCCCGATACCGCAAGGAGCGCACCGGCGAGCTCGACGAGGTCCAGGTGCGCCTTATCGAGGAGCGCCTGGCCTATTTCACCGAACTGGAGGAGCGCAAGGTCACCGTCCTCAAGTCGATCGAAGAGCAGGGGAAGCTCACCGCCGAGCTGCGCGCCCGCATCGAGACGACCCGGCAGAAAACCGAGCTGGAGGATCTCTATCTCCCCTACAAGCCGAAGCGGAGGACCAAGGCGACCATCGCCAGGGAACGTGGGCTGGAGCCGCTGGCCGACCTCGTCGCATCCCAGGAGCTGAGGGCCGGAACCCCCGAAGGGGCCGCCGCTCCCTTCGTCGATGCGGAGAAGGACGTGCCCGACGCGGCCGCCGCTCTGGAAGGGGCCGGGTACATCCTGGCCGAGCGGCTGAGCGAGGACGCCGACGCCCGGGCCGCGGTGCGCCGGCTGACCGGCGAGAAAGGGCTCTTCGTCTCGAAGGTCGCCCCCGACAAGGAAGGAAGCGTCAGCAAGTTCGAGATGTACTACGACTTCAGCGAACCGCTGCGCGACATTCCCTCCCACCGCATGCTGGCCATGCGCCGCGGCGAGAAGGAGGATGTCCTGCGGTTGGCCATCGAGGCGCCGGTGGAGGAGATTCTCCTCGGGCTCAAGGGGCGCCTGATCCGCGGCGAGAGCATCTTCCGCTCCCTGCTGGAGGGGGTGGCGGAGGATGCCTACCGCCGCCTGATCGCCCCCTCCATCGAGGTGGAGCTGCGCCTGGAGGCCAAGCAGCGGGCCGACGAGGCGGCCATCGCCGTCTTCGCCGAGAACCTCAAGAACCTTCTTCTGGCGCCGCCGGCGGGGAACAGAAGGGTGCTGGGGATCGATCCCGGCCTGCGCACAGGCTCCAAGCTGGCGGCGGTGGACGAAACCGGCAAGTTCCTCGAACACGCCACCATCTATCCCCACACCGGCGCGTCCAAAGTCGCCCCGGCGAAACAGGAGCTGCTGCGTCTGGTCCGGTCGCTGGGCCTGGAGATGGTCGCTATCGGCAACGGCACCGCCGGCCGGGAGATGGAGCAGTTCGCTCGCGATACCTTGCGCGAAGCCGGACTTTCCCTGCCGGTGGTGATGGTCAACGAGGCCGGAGCGAGCGTCTATTCGGCCTCGGAGATCGCCCGCGACGAGTTTCCCGATCTCGACCTGACCGTGCGCGGCGCCATCTCCATCGCCCGCCGCCTTCAGGATCCCTTGGCCGAGCTGGTCAAGATCGATCCCAAGAGCATCGGGGTCGGTCAGTATCAGCACGACGTCAGCCAGAGCGCCCTCAAGAAGGCCCTCGACGCCACCGTTGAGTCGTGCGTCAACTTCGTCGGCGTCGATCTCAACACCGCCTCCTGGGCCCTGCTCGCCTACGTTTCGGGGATCGGCGACTCCCTGGCCCGGTCCATCGTCCGTCACCGAGACGAGCACGGCTCCTTCACCGGGCGCAAGGGGCTGCTCAAGGTCCCCCGCTTCGGGGCGAAGGCCTTCGAGCAGGCGGCGGGCTTCCTGCGCATCCGCGGCGGCGATAACCCCCTCGACAGCACCGCCGTCCATCCGGAGAATTATCCCCTGGTCGAAACGATGGCGAAGGACCTCGGGGTCGCCGTGACTCAGCTGGCGAGCGATCCGGCCCTGGCGGCGCGTCTCGACCTCAAACGCTATGTCGACGAACGTGTCGGCATGCCCACCCTTCGTGATATCATGGAGGAACTGAAGAAGCCCGGCCGCGACCCCCGTGATCGCTTCGAGGCTTTCGCCTTCCGCGAGGACGTGCAGGAGATGAGCGATCTGCAGGAGGGGATGATCCTTCCGGGAAAGGTGACCAACGTCACCGCCTTCGGCGCCTTCGTCGACATCGGCGTCCATCAGGACGGCCTGGTCCACATCAGCCACCTGGCCGACCGCTTCGTCAAGGACCCCAACGAGGTCGTCCAGGCCGGACAGACCGTCAAGGTCAAGATCCTCTCGGTCGACCTGCCCCGCAAACGCATCGCCCTCTCCATCAAGGAGGCCGATCCCAATGCGGGGACGAAAAAGCCCCCCCGGGAAAAAACCCCACAGCGCCCGGCAGGGGATGCCGGAGCGTGGGAGCGGGCGGGGTTTCGGGTGAAAAAATAAAGAGAAAGATGATTTATGAATAAATACGTCGATTTACATCTGCACAGCACCTGCTCCGATGGGACCCACGCTCCGGCCGAAGTGGTGCGCATGGCTGCGCGGGCGGGGCTTTCCGCCGTTGCTCTTGCCGACCACGACAACCTCGACGGCATCGACGAGGCGATGGCCGCGGGGAGGGAGCTGGGAGTCGAGGTCCTGTCGGCGGTAGAACTCTCCGTCCTGTGGGGAGAGTACGAGGACATCCACCTGCTCGGCTACGGCTTCGACCACCATGACCGCGAGATGGAGAAAGCGTTCAGGGAGTTCCGGGATTTTCGCGAGAACCGCAACGAGCATATCGTCGCCAGGGTGAACGAGAAGCTGGAGCAGGAAGGGCGGGAGCCCATCGACTTCGCCGAGGTTCTGGCCAGGGCGGGCGGAACGGTGGGGCGGCCGCACATCGCCCAGGCCCTGATCGAAAAGGGACACGCGTCCGACAAGGACGAGGCCTTCCGCAACTACCTGGTCCCCTGCAACCTCCAGAAACGCTTCTTCCCCATCGACGAGGCCATCGCCATGGTTCATCGCGCCGGCGGCGTGGCGGTCCTGGCGCATCCTCCCTTCATCACTTCCGACCGCAAGGTCTTCGAATCTCTTCTGGACGCCTTCGTCCCCCTGGGCCTCGACGGCGTGGAGGCGTACAACAACGGCGCCGACAACAACGACATCGACTGGTACATCACCCAGGCCCGCCGCCGCGGCCTTATCGTCACCGGCGGCTCCGACTACCACGGGGACGAGGGGGGGCAGATCGTCATCGGCGGGTCGAGGGGGAACCTGAAGATCCCCTATAGCTGCGTCGAGGAGATCCGGCAGGCGCTGGCGAGGAGGGGAGGGTCCATTTAGTCCTGCTCAGCGAGCGTCTCCCGGCAACGATCGAGATAGCGCCTGGCCACCTCCTCGGGAGCGGGTACGCCCACGGTACGGGCGTAGTCGAAGACGAAGCCGCGCAGATAGACCGGCGCAGGCAACAATTCATAGCTTTCTTCCTCGATCATGGCCAGGTACCGGGTGCCGATCTTGGTCTGTTGAGCGATCTCCTTCAGGGTCATCCCACGGTTTTCTCGGGCCAGGCGCAGATAGGCCGCCGGAGGAGTGGAATCGTCCAGCGGCAGCATTGGTTCGGAGACGATGCGGGGGGCCTGCGGCAGTCGAAGCAGTTCCCCGGCGGCGGCGCTGAGCCGGTTGAAGGCGTTTTCCACCTCTTCGAGCAGGCGGGTGCGCTCGTCCTCCTCAAAGAGCTCGTAGGTGGCCAGGGTCTCTTCGCTGTAGAGCGCCTTCATATGGCGATAGGCCTTTTCCACCGTCGATAGGTCCGAGGTCGGCTTCAACCCCAGGCAGTGATAAGCGTCCATCAACCCGCCGTCAGACATATTCCACCTCCTTTCGATCGAGCAGTTGCTCCGCTATTCCGTTGATGCTCAAGGCGAAGGGGCTCTCCGGGTAAAGATTGCAGACGGGCTGCCTGTTCTGCATCGCACGGTAGACCAGGTCGTCATTGAGGATCGCTCCCCGGTAGGCCAGGTCGAGGTCAAAATAGTGGCGGCATACGGTACTCATCTTGGGGCCGACCTCCAACTCCCCCCGTTCCTTCACCTGGTTCAGCACCAGCCCGGGCTTCAGGGTCCGCATCCGCTCCGTCACCCCCTGACGGGCCTCGGGCGCGATCTCCTCCAGGATCTCCATAAGATGCCGCGGCGAACGGAGCCCTCGCGCAACCCGGGCGCGCAATTCAGCCTCCATCCGTTCGCTGC
The DNA here is from genome assembly GCF_000472285.1 of Desulfuromonas sp. TF. Lineage (NCBI taxonomy): Bacteria > Pseudomonadati > Thermodesulfobacteriota > Desulfuromonadia > Desulfuromonadales > Desulfuromonadaceae > Desulfuromonas > Desulfuromonas sp. TF. Next base: position 419,533 of record NZ_KI421413.1, on the reverse strand, counting down.
GGGAGAATTGCCGCAGCGCCTGCCTGAACTTCCGGAGGTAGACCGCCTTGAGAAAATGATAGGCGTTCTCCACCGAAAGCGGGGTCGGCGCCACGACCAGCAGGGGCTCATGGGCGGCCAGGAAAAAATCGAGAACGTTGAAGTGGGAGCCGGCGCCGAGATCGAGCAGGACATAATCGACCTCGAGCCTGAACATCTGGCGCAGCACCTTCAGTTTCAGGGCGTGCTTGGGGTTCGCCATCTCCAGCAGCGCCCGCGAGCCGCTGATCAACCCGAGGTTGGGGAACGGGGTGTCGACCACCACCTCCGGAAGGGTGGCCACTTTGCGCCGGAACAAGTCTGACAGGCTGCGTTCGGGGTTGTTCATTCCGAGCAGGGTGTGCAGGTTGGCGCCGCCCAGATCGAGGTCGATCAGTGTGCAGCGACGGCCGCGGCGGGCCAGGGCGAGGGCCAGGTTCGCAACGATCACCGACTTGCCCACGCCGCCCTTGCCGCCGGCGATGGCGAGGATGCGGGGTGCGGCTGAGCTTGCAGTGGTGGGATGGGGAGCGACTTCGCTCATGGCACGACCCTGTCGAAGAGAGTGGTTGGACGTGAATCTTCGAGAAGGATGCAGGATGGATGCCGGTCGGAAAATCCTTTCAAAGGTGCTGTCCGGGCTCTGCCCGGGCCGGGGTGAGTAATTCCTCCGTTAAATTACGAGCCCTGCTGCCGCAAAATGTACAGCAGAGACGGCTGCGGCTGTAATTGTTTTGTATTGCGCCGGGCGGGGTGGTATAAAAATCTGCGAACGGAAGCGTTGTTTTCTGCAATGGAGGTTATACATGAACCCTGAGGATGGGAATCTGTTTGGCCAGGAAATAGAAACCCTGCAGAAGATCATTGACGTAGTGACGGAGTTTGTCATCAATTACAGCTTTCAGATCATCGGGGCGCTGATTATCCTGGTCATCGGAGTGAGGCTGTCCGGTTGGCTCGCTCGATTGGTCTTGCGTCTCTGTGAAAAACGCAGCATCGACATAACCCTGTCCAGGTTTTTCGCCAGCAGCACCAAGCTGATTATCATGGTGTTCGTCGTTATCGTGGTCATCGGAAAGTTTGGTATCTCGATCGCTCCGTTCATAGCCGCGTTAGGCGCCCTGGTGTTTGGCGCCAGTTTTGCGATTCAGGGACCTCTGTCAAATTACGGGGCCGGACTTACGCTGATACTCACGCGACCCTTTGTCGTGGGCAATACCATCACCGTCCAGGAGGTCAGCGGTGTCGTCGAGGAAATACGACTGGCGGCCACGATTCTGACCACCGAGGATGGCGAAGTGCTGACCATCCCCAATAAGCACATCGTAGGAGAAATTCTCCGGAATTCTTTTGAAAACAAAGTGATCGAAACATGCGTCGGCATTTCCTACCAGGACGATCCGGAACGTGCGATTTCGGTCCTGCGGGGGGTTCTGGAGGGATATGCGGAGATTTGCAAGGATCCGGCGCCCCAGGTGGGGATTGAAGCTTTTGCCGATTCGGCCATCAACATCGGGCTGCGCTACTGGGTCCCCACCAAGCAGTATTACACCCTTCTGTACCAAGTGAACCTGGGTATTCACAAAGCCCTGGCCGATGCCGGAATCAGTATTCCATTTCCGCAAAGGGATGTGCATCTGATATCGCCCGCAAAAGGTTGAAACGAATAAAGCCAGCAGGCGAGCCTTTCAACCGCGGTGCGCGGCCTTCACCAATCTCCCAGCTAAAAGGGCAGCCATCCGGCCGCCCTTTTCATTTCCTCCACTCCCTGAAAGAGTCTCAGTGAAGGCCCGTGCGGGTCTCAGCACTTGCCTGCTTTCCGGCCCTCCTCTGGCTGCTGCGGACATGCTCACATGCCTGCTTCACCTCGCTGCAGAAGGTTTCATAGTCGACCTGCAGACCGTTGATGTAGGCGCTCCACCCGGCGCTCGACTTGGCATAATGGGCGGCCGCCTCGATTTCCTCGTCCGTTGCGCCGAAGAGACGGGCCACCTCGGTGTGATAGAAGGTGCAGTAACGGCACTTCGTCACGCCGGAGATCGCCAGGCCGATCAGCTCGCGGTACTTTTGAGGGATTGGTCCTTTATCCAGCTGGATCTGCCTGAACAGCTTCCATTCGTGTTCGAGCATCGGCTCCGGCACTTCCTTGAACATGCTTGGCACCAGCCCGAACGTCTGCTCGATTTCCTGATAGACTTCCTGCTTCCTCATCTCGTCCTTCCTTTCTCCTCCTGATCCTATTTTAGCACTACTGGTTAGCTTCCGTTTGGCGATGAAAAATTCAATGACAATCAAATAATTTTTGACCAAGGTTGCCGATATGCTGAGGCAGTAATCCTTCTTCTCGGAGGTGGCGGTGCGTTCTCGACGTGGAGAAAAGAGCGGGCCGCCGGTTCTGCTGGTGCACGGCGGGGCTGGGATGAAGCAGATGGGTGACCAGCGCCGCAGCCGCGCCACCACCGAGCTGATGCCCTGCGGTGTAATGCACCCCGGTCTGCGCCGGGCAATCCTCTGCGGTTTTCCGCCGGACTCATCAGGCCACGCTGATGTCCGATGAAAGATTTTTCAGTATGGAGGGCTTGATGGAGGAAAGATGCAGGCTTTGAGGGGGTGGAAGGTTAGATTTCTTTTGTAATGTGGTGGACGCGGTGAGCGTAGCGCCATGCCTGGCGCTGTTCCAGTCGTTGTGGTAGCGACTGGATGACTTAGGGGTAAAAGTCCCCTGCGGACCCTGATGGCGGAATAATAAATTAGGGACACTCCCCATATTCTTCTGGTTTTTCATGCACCTCACTTGAAATTGGCACCGATTTTACATAAAGAGTTTCCGGCGCAATGTCGAGATTGTTTGGCCAGCAGACCGTGTCGAATGCAACAAATGCCCGAGCGAAAAGTGCTTGATCCTTCAGTTGGCTGAAAACACCCTTGTCCAGATATGGACGCACGTCGAAGAGTCGCACCTCACCCGTACGGAATTCGATTTCCAACTGGTAGTTTTCTCGTGGCACCACACGGACAACCGATTCCATGCTTCCTCCTAACATAACGGCTCGATCGGAAACGGCGTCTGTCCGTTGACCGCCAATTCCCAATCCGCCATAAGGTCTTCCCGATGGATTTCCTGCCAGGCTTGCACCAGTTTCATCTTTGCCGAAGGGAGTTCCCCTTCTAACACCTCTCCGTCAAGGATTGAAACCGCAGCTTGTTGCCCCTGATAGCGGGCGTGGAAATGGGGATTCGATGTTTCTGGTTGTCGAAGAAGTAGAGATAGATAATGATTCCGTAGAATACACTGATTGTCGGCATAAACAAACCCCCTCCTTAAAGCAAAGCCCCCGGCCGCATCCGCAACCGGGGGCTTCATCTATCATCCGATCTGTTTAAAGCCCAAGCTTCTTGAAGAAATCGTTCCCCTTGTCATCCACCAGGATGAACGCCGGAAAGTCCTCCACCTCGATCTTCCAGACCGCTTCCATCCCCAGTTCGGGGAAGTCGATGCACTCGACCTTCTTGATGTTCTCCTCGGCCAGCACCGCGGCCGGGCCGCCGATGGAGCCGAGATAGAAGCCGCCGTGCTTCTTGCAGGCGTCGGTCACCTGCTGGGAGCGGTTCCCTTTGGCGATCATCACCAGCGAGCCGCCGTTTTCCTGCAGAAGGTCGACGTAGCTGTCCATGCGGCCGGCGGTGGTGGGGCCGAAGGAGCCGGACGCTTTGCCGGGCGGGGTCTTGGCGGGACCGGCGTAGTAGATGGGATGGTTCTTGAGGTAGTCGGGGAGCGGTTTGCCGCTGTCGAGGATCTCCTTGAACTTGGCGTGGGCGATGTCGCGGCCGACGACGATGGTGCCGTTGAGAAGCAGCGGAGCGCCGACTTCGAGCCTGGTCAGGTCGGCCAGCACTTCCTTCATCGGGCGGTTGAGATCGATCTTGGTGCCGTGGCTGTGCTTGCCGCGGTACTGCTCGGGGATCAGGCGGCCGGGGTTGCGGTCCATCTCCTCGACGAAGAGTCCGTCGCGGGTGATCTTCGCCTTGATGTTGCGGTCGGCGGAGCAGGAGACGGCCATACCGACGGGGCAGGAGGCGCCGTGGCGGGGGAGGCGGATGACGCGGACGTCGTGGGCGAAGTACTTGCCGCCGAACTGGGCGCCGATGCCGAGCTTCTGGGCCGCCTCGAGGAGCTTCCCTTCCAGCTCGACGTCGCGGAAGGCGCGGCCGTGCTCGTTCCCCTCGGTGGGGAGCCCGTCGAGCTCCTTGGCGGTGGCGAGCTTGACGGCCTTCATGCAGGCGTCGGCGCTGGTGCCGCCGATGACAAAGGCGATGTGATACGGGGGGCAGGCGGCGGTGCCGAGATACTTCATCTTCTCGATCAGGTACTTTTCCAGCCTCTCAGGGGTGAGAAGGGCCTTGGTCTCCTGATAGAGCATGGTCTTGTTCGCCGAGCCGCCTCCCTTGGCGATGAAGAGGAACTTGTAGGCGTCCCCCTCGGTGGCCATGAGATCGATCTGAGCCGGCAGGTTGGTCCCGGTGTTCTTTTCCTTGTACATGTCCAGCGCGACGGTCTGGCTGTAGCGCAGGTTTTCCTCGGTATAGGTCTTGTAGACCCCTTTGGAGAGGAATTCCTCGTCCCTGGAGCCTGTCCAGACCTGCTGCCCCTTCTTGCCGAGGATGGTGGCGGTGCCGGTGTCCTGGCAGATCGGCAGCTCGAAGTTGGCGGAGATCTCGGCGTTGCGCAGAAAGGCCATGGCCACGCCCTTGTCGTTCATCGATGCCTCGGGGTCGCGCAGGATCTTGCCGACCTGATCGTTATGCTCGGGGCGCAACAGGAAGGAGACGTCCTTCATGGCGGCATTGGCGAGCACGGTCAGGGCCTCGGGATCGACCTTGACGACGTCCTTTCCGTCGAAATTCGCCACGCTGACGAATTTCTCGGAACCGTCGATCTTGCGGTACTTGGTGGTGTCCTTTGCCAGTGGAAAAGGGTCCTGGTACGTGAATTCCGGAGTAGCCATGTCTTCTCTCCTTGTCATGATATGGATAGCCGCGGCGGAAGGACCGCCGCGCCGTGGTATTATATAAAAGGTGTATACATTTGTCGATATTTATAATTAGTTCTAACCTGTTACACGGGACATGCGACGCATTGCCGCAGATTCGAACGGGAGCCGATTTATGAACGACAACCACAGAGTCGCCGTCGTCGGCGGCATGCGCACCCCTTTCGTCAAGGCCGGAACCTTCTTCCGTGACATTTCTCAGCTCAAGCTGTCTTCCCAGGCCATCAAAGGGGTGCTGGAGCGTTTCGAGCTCGATCCCAAGATGATCGACCTGCTGGTGTGGGGGCGGGTGCTGCACGATCCCTTCACCTCCAATCTGGCCCGGGAGATCGTCTTCGATCTCGATCTTCCCGCCTCCATCGAGGCGTACCTCGTCTCCAACAACTGCATCACCAGCCTGCACGCCGCCGTGGACGTCGCCGACTTCATCCGCGCCGGACGGGCCGAGATAGGAATGGCCGGCGGCGTGGAGTCGATGTCGGCGGTGCCGGTCCTCTTCGGCCGCGAGGCTTCGCGGATCTTTCTGGAAGCGGGTACGGCAAAGACTGCCGGCGACAGGATCAGAACCCTGCTGAGGCTGCGCCCCCGTCATTTTAAACCCGTTCCCCTCTCCTTCAAGGAGCCCTCCACCGGTCTGACCATGGGGGAGCACGCCGAGTTGACCGCCAAGGAATGGAGGATCGGCCGGGCAGAACAGGACGAAATAGCGCTGCGCAGCCATCATCGGGCCGCCTCGGCCACCGCCGACGGACGGTTGACGGCGGAGATCTATCCCGTGCTCGGCGTAGACCACGACACCATCGTCCGCGGCGATACAACCCTGGAGAAGATGGCCAAACTCAAGCCGGTCTTCGATCCCGCGCAGGGGACGATCACCGCCGCCAACGCCAGCCCCCTGACGGACGGCGCGGCCGCGGTGCTCCTGATGAGTGAAGAGCGGGCCAGGGCCGAGGGATACGAACCCCTGGCCTTCATCCGGGCGGCGGAGTTTGCCGCCATCCACCCCCGGGACGGCCTGCTCATGGCGCCGGCGGTGGCGGTGCCGCGCCTGCTGCGGAAGACGGGGCTGACGCTCGCCGACATGGACATCGTCGAGGTGCACGAAGCCTTCGGCGCCCAGGTGGCCTTCAACCTCAAGGCGTGGGAGCAGGGGTGGAAGGAGGAGGCGATCGGGACCGTCGACTCCGAAAAGCTCAACCCTCTGGGAAGCTCCGTCGCCATCGGTCATCCTTTCGCCGCCACCGGCGCCCGGATCATGACGACTCTGGCGAACGAGATGGCCCGCAGCGATGCCCGCTATGGGCTCATCTCCGTCTGCGCCGCCGGTGCGATGGCCTGTGCGATGATTCTGGAAAGGTCGTAGGAGAAAGGCAATAGGTGCAAGGATCAAGGTAAAGTCGAAGGCATAAAGCAGATTTTCCTTTTTCCCTGATCTTTTTTCCTTTATCCTCTCTTTTTAGTACCTGCATTCCGGTTTAATACCCTCTTACGATCTGAAATCATGCAAAAACTCCTCAAGCTCATCCTCACCTCCCGCGTCTACGAGGCCGCGGCGGAGACGCCGCTGGAAGAGGCGGCCGGCCTGTCGCGGACCCTCGACAACCGGGTGCTGCTGAAGCGTGAGGATCTGCAGCCGATCTTCTCCTTTAAGCTGCGGGGGGCCTACAACAAGATCGCCCACCTCACCGAAGAAGAGCGAGCCCGCGGCGTCATCGCCGCCTCCGCCGGGAATCACGCGCAGGGGGTGGCCTTTTCCGCCCGCAAGCTCGGCATCCGGTCGGTCATCGTCATGCCGTTGACCACCCCCCAGATCAAGGTCGGGGCGGTCGAGGGATATGGGGCCGAGGTCATACTGCACGGCGACAACTATTCGGAAGCCGCCGATCACTGCCAGCAGATGGTGGAGACGACCGGCATGACCTTTATCCATCCCTTTGACGACGATCTGGTGATCGCCGGGCAGGGGACGGTTGCCGACGAGCTTCTGCGCCAGAGCGCCGGACAGATGGATGCCGTTTTCGTTCCGGTCGGCGGCGGCGGGCTCGCCGCCGGCGTGGCCGGATATCTCAAGGCTCTCTGCCCGGAGATCCGGGTCGTCGGCGTTGAACCCGCCGACAGCGATGCCATGGCCCGTTCGCTGGCCGCCGGCCGCCGTATCCGGCTCGATTCGGTGGGCATTTTTGCCGACGGAGTCGCGGTGCGGGAGGTGGGGCACCTGACCTTCGATCTGTGCCGACGGTACCTCGATGAAATCATCCGGGTCGATACGGATGAGCTGTGCAGCGCCATCCGCAGCATTTATCAGGATACGCGCTCCATCGTCGAACCGGCCGGAGCCCTCGGGGTCGCCGGGCTCAAAAAATACGTCCGGGAGCGCAAGGTTTCGGGGCGGACCCTGGTGGCCGTCAACTCCGGGGCCAACATGAATTTTGAGCGGCTGCGCTACGTTGCGGAGCGGACGCTTATCGGCGAAAAGCAGGAGGCGCTCTTTGCCGTCACCATCCCCGAAAATCCGGGCTCGCTGCGCCGGTTCTGCTCCGACGTCCTCGGGGATCGAAATATCACCGAATTCAATTACCGCCTGGCCGGCCGGGAGAGGGCCCACATTTTCGTTGGCATCTCGATCAGGAACACCGGAGAACGCCATGCCTTCGGACAACTGCTCGGTGAACACGGATTCGACAATATCGATCTGACCGACAACGAACTGGCCAAGACCCACGTCCGATATATGGTCGGGGGCCGATCCCCCGAAGCCGGCCATGAGGTGCTCTACCGCTTCTGGTTCCCCGAGCGATCCGGCGCCCTGGTTCGGTTCCTCGGCTCAATGGGAGAGAACTGGAATATTTCTCTCTTCCATTACCGCAGCCAGGGAGGGGATTACGGGCGTGTCCTGATCGGCCTTGAAATACCGCCCAAAGAGGAGGATGGCTTCCGGGAGTTTCTGGACCGGCTCGGCTACCGTTTCGTGGAGGAATCCGGAAACCCCGTCTACCGCCTTTTCCTCTGACCGCCTCGCTCATTAAAATATGTGCAGTGCAGCAAAAGTCTGAAAATGCTGTGGTAAAATTGGAGTGTACCCGAATAGGAGGTGGAGTCATGGCGCTGTTTTACGATCCGGTTGATGAAGCCGATCTTTACCGCGTGGAAGCTATCCTGAGTGAAAACGGGATAGAGTATTTCCTCAGATATGAACCGGTGCAGGGGATCGGTCCGTCGCAGATCCATGTGGCCGAAGAAGATATCCCCAGGGCGGAAGAACTCCTGCTCAGGGCAACCCTGCATTGAAAAACGGCCTTGTGATTTTAAGAAAAAAGGACCGTTTTTGCCTGAAGTTCGATACAGGAGAATGCCCCCGGGACTGCCTTTGGGGGCCGTGAGATTCCTGCAGGGGAACGGGATTCCATCTGTCATTGTCTAATCCCGAAAATCGTTTCTCCCTCCCATGAGTCATCCATTCCTGAAATTAAGCCTATCCCCGTCGACGATAAATGGGCTTTTTTACGGACAAAATAATTGACAGTTTTGCTCAGGTATGTTATCCATATCCGCAACAATCGTATCGGGATGCATGTAATTTATCAAAGGAGAGTCGGCGTGTTTAAACACCTGAAGGAAGATTTTAAGGCGGTTTTCGAACGGGATCCGGCCGTTCGCAATGTTCTGGAGATCGTCTTCTGCTACCCTGGTTTTCACGCCATGCTGTTCCACCGGGTGGCTCATTCCCTGTGGCAGCGGGGTTTTTACTTTCTCGGCCGGTTCGTTTCACACCTGGGCCGCTTCTTTACCGGGATTGAAATCCACCCTGGGGCGAAGATCGGCCGCGGTTTCTTCATCGACCACGGCATGGGAGTCGTCATTGGCGAAACCGCTGAAATCGGCGACAACTGCACCCTTTACCACGGGGTCACCCTGGGCGGCACCTCCTGGGCCAAGGAGAAACGACACCCCACCCTCGGTAATAACGTCGTCATCGGGTCCGGGGCCAAGATCCTCGGACCTTTCAAGGTGGGGGACAACAGCAAGATCGGGTCCAACTCCGTGGTCGTCAAGGAGGTCCCTCCCAACTCTACCGTGGTCGGGGTGCCCGGGCGGGTGGTCATGACTGAGGGACAGAAGCCGGAGGAGAGGGCTGACCTGGAACACGGGCGCCTCCCGGACCCCGAGGCCAAGGCCATCTCCTGTCTTTTCGACCAGATCAGGGCCTTGGAGAGGAAAGTTCAGGAACTTGCCGAGGCGCAGGATCGTCAGGCGTCCATACGTTCCGAAACTTCCCCGGTGCCTTCAGCGGAGCATGCCTGACCCATGCGACTTTCAACCAAAGCCCAGTATGCGGTGCGGGCCATGGTGAGCCTCAATCTTTATGCCGATGGGGCGCCGATGAGCCTGAAGGCTATAGCCGCCCGGGAGGACATCTCCCTCACGTATCTTGAGCAGCTTTTTGTCAAGCTCCGGCGGGGGAAAATAGTGGACAGCGTTCGCGGTCCCGGAGGGGGGTATGTGCTGGCCCGACCGGCCGACCGGATCCGCGTCGACGAGATTATCGACAGCGTGGAGGAAACCCTTGTTCCGGTCTCCTGCATGGATCAGGACGGCCGCTGCTCCTGTGTCGATCAATGCGTCACGCACAGCGTCTGGCAGGGGCTCGGCGGGCGCATCCGTCAGTTTCTCTCCTCCATCAACCTGGAGGATTTGACGAAAGAGGCGAAAGCCAAAGCAGGTTCAGGAGTTTAGGACGAGACGGGAAATCCGAGCCCTTCGCTCGAATTATATATGGAGGTGTTTTTGTGAAGCGTATTTACATGGATTACAATGCCACTACACCGGTTCGCCCCGAGGTGCTGGAGGCCATGCTCCCGTTCTTTCGCGAGCAGTTCGGCAACCCCTCCAGTGTGCACTGGGCGGGGCGGGCGGTGAGCGGCGCCGTGGAAAAGGCCCGGGAGCAGGTGGCGAAGTCGATAAACTGTTCACCGGCCGAAATCGTCTTTGTCTCCTGCGGCAGCGAGGGGGACAACATGGCGATCAAGGGGACGGCGGAAGCGCTTCGGGACAAGGGGAACCACATCATCACCACCAGCGTCGAGCACCCGGCCGTTCTCAACACCTGTCAGTATCTGGAGAAGCAGGGGTTCCGGGTCACCTATCTGCCGGTGGACCGGGACGGGATGCTCGATCTTGCGGATCTTGAAGAGGCCATCACGGATCAGACCATCCTCATCTCTGTCATGTGGGGAAACAACGAGACCGGAAACCTCTTCCCCATCGAGGAGATCGGCGCCATCGCCCGCAAGTACAAGATCCGTTTCCATACCGATGCCGTTCAGGCGATCGGGAAGGTTCCGGTGGACGTGCAGAAGGCCGGGGTCGACCTGCTGGTCCTGTCGGGGCACAAGATCGGCGCCCCCAAAGGGGTCGGCGCAATTTATATCCGCCGGGGAACGAAGATGAACGCCCTGATTCACGGCGGGCACCAGGAGCGCAACCGGCGCGCCGGCACGCATAACGTGGCCGGAATCGCCGGCCTCGGGATCGCCTGCGAGCTGGCCGGAGTCGAAATGGCCGAGACGTCGGCTCGGCTGCGGCAGCTTCGGAACCGCCTCGAGAAGGGGATCATGAGCAGCATCCCCGAGGTCAAGCTCAACGGCCATCCCGACCCGGACAGACGTCTTCCCAATACCCTCAACATCAGTTTTGCCTACATCGAAGGGGAGTCCCTGCTTCTCAACTTCGACATGAAGGGGATCGCCGCCTCCTCGGGATCGGCCTGCACCTCCGGCTCCCTGGAACCCTCCCATGTCATGGGGGCGATGTGCGTCGATGTGATTCTGGCCCACTCCAGCACCCGGTTCAGCCTCGGCCCCGGCAATACCGAGGAAGATGTCGACTATGTTCTGGAGATCCTTCCGCCCATCGTCCAGCGCCTTCGGGAGATGAGCCCGCTGTATAACCGCAAGGAGCCGATGACCTGCGAGGAATGCCAGGTCATTCGCAAGGTATGACGCCGGCCATGGGCGGACAGCCCGGCCTTATTTTCTAAACAGGAGAAGACCATGTATTCCGATAAGGTGATGGACCATTTCAGTAACCCCCGCAACGTCGGGGAAATCGACAACGCCGACGGCGTCGGCGAGGTGGGCAACGCCTCCTGCGGTGACATCATGAAGATTTTTCTCAAGGTCGAGGACAATGTCATCAAGGACATCAAGTTCAAGACCTTCGGTTGCGGAGCGGCCATCGCCACCTCCTCCATGGTCACCGAGATGGCCATCGGCAAAACCCTTGAGGAGGCGATGGAGCTGACCAACGCCGCCGTCGCCGACGCCCTGGACGGCCTTCCCCCGGCAAAGCTCCACTGCTCAAACCTGGCCGCCGACGCTCTGCACGAGGCGATCAAGAATTACCAGGAAAAGAACAAGTAAAAGGCGTGAACGGTGATCAGTGAGCGGTAAAAGCAAAACGATTCGAGTACCTGCGAGGGAGGGCTTTTGCGCAGAGCCCTCCCTTTTTCCGTCACTGCTCCCTGTCCCTAATCATCAGTTGCCAATCACCAATCACCAATCACCGATAACTCATGACTGATTCAAAAAAACGCATCGTCGTCGCCATGAGCGGCGGGGTGGACTCGTCGGTGGCGGCGGCCCTGCTCAAGGAACAGGGGCATGAGGTCATCGGCATGACCATGCAGATCTGGGATTACTCCGGCTTTGCCGCCGAGCACGGCGAGACGTTCGGGACCTGCTGTTCCCTCGACGATGTCTACGATGCCCGCCGGGTGGCGGAGAGTCTCCAGATTCCCTTTTACGTGGTCAACTTCGAAAAGGATTTTCAGCGCGAAGTCATCGACCGCTTCTGCGAAGACTATTTCACCGGGCGTACCCCAAACCCCTGTGTGCTGTGCAATCAGGTCCTCAAGTTCGAGCTGCTCCTGCGCAAGGCCCGGGAGATCGAGGCCGACTACCTGGTTACCGGTCACTACGCCCGCATCGAGGAGGGCCCCGATGGGCTCTCTCTGCGCAAGGGGCTCGACCCGGCCAAGGACCAGAGCTACTTTCTATTCACCCTGACCCCGGAGCAGATGGCCCGGGTGCGCTTTCCCCTGGGCGGAATGACCAAGGAAGAGGTCCGCTCCCATGCCGCCCGCCTGGACCTGCGGGTGGCGGAAAAAGCCGAAAGTCAGGACATCTGCTTCGTCCCTGACGGCGACTATGTGCGTTTTCTGGAAGAGGAGAGAGGGCGCGGGCTGATGGACGGCGATATCGTCCACGTATCCGGAAAGATCCTGGGCAGACACCGGGGGACCTATCGCTACACGGTCGGCCAGCGGCGGGGCCTCGGCATCTCCTGGCCTCACCCACTCTTCGTGGTAGCCATCGACGCCGAAAAGCGGCAGGTGGTGGTCGGGGAAAAGGAGCATCTGTCGAAGAGGGAGCTGACCGTGCACGGCGCCAACTGGATCGTCGCAGAGCCTGTTGAGCCTTTTCGCGCCCGCTGCCGCATCCGCTACCGGCACGGCGAGGTTCCCGCTCTCATCACTCCTCTGCCGGACGGCCGGGGCACGGTTCTTTTCGACGATCCGCAGCGGGGGGTGACTCCAGGCCAGGCGGCGGTGTTCTATGACGGCGACCGGGTTCTGGGCGGCGGGTGGATTGAATGAAACCGGTGAGGCGTGAGGCGTGAGGCGTAAACAAATGACAAGTGACAAGTGACTAAGGACCAATGACGCCTTCCCCTTCAAATAATCGCACCGTTTCAATCGCCACTTTAGGCTGCAAGACCAACCAGTTCGAGTCCGCCGCCATGGAGGAGCGCCTCCGCGAGGCCGGCTATCGTCTGATCCCCTTTGAGGAGGGGGCCGAGCTGGTGATCGTCAATACCTGCACCGTCACCGCCGCCACCGACGCCCAGTCGCGCAATCTCATACGCCGCGCCCGGCGCGTCAACCCCGCCTGCCGCATCACCGTGACCGGCTGCTACGCCCAGGTCGATCCCGCCTCCCTGGCCGCCATCCCCGGCGTTTCCCTGGTACTGGGAAATGAGGAGAAGAAGGATTTCCTGCGCCTGCTCGAGGAGGACGGGGAATCCGCGAACTCCGTTCGGGTTTCCGACATCCGCCTCTCCACCGAAGCGGTTCCACTCGAACTGACCTCCTTCGCTGAGCGCAGCCGGGCTTTTGTTCAGATCCAGAACGGCTGCGACGCCTTCTGCTCCTACTGCATCATTCCCTACGCCCGCGGGGCCAGCCGCTCCGTCACCCCCGGGCGGGTTCTGGAGCAGGTCCGGAGGCTGAGCGTCAACGGATACCACGAGGTGGTCCTCACCGGCATCCACATCGGCGGCTACGGACATGACCTGCACCCCCCCACCTCCCTGCTGGAACTGGCGCGTCTGCTGGAAAACGAAACGACCGTCCCCCGACTGCGTCTCGGCTCCATTGAACCGACGGAGATTCCGGAAGAACTGGTGGAAGCGGTCGCGGCTTCCGACGTGCTCTGTCCGCACTTTCACATCCCCCTGCAGGCCGGCAGCGACGCCGTGCTCGGGCGCATGAATCGCCACTACACCACCGATTTTTTTCGCACCCTCACCGAAGGCATCCGCCGCCGCATCCCCGCCGCCGCCATCGGTCTGGACGTGATTGTCGGTTTCCCCGGGGAAACCGAAGAGGAGTTCGCCGAAACCTGTCGCCTGATTGAGGATCTGCCCGCCACCCACCTGCACGTCTTCCCCTTCAGCCGCAGGCCGGGAACGCCGGCCGCGAAAATGGCCGGCCAGGTGCCGGGAGATGTGGCCAAGGAGAGGGCCGCAACCATCCGTGGGGTGGGGGAGGAGAAAAACCGGGCCTTCGCCGCCGGTTTCATCGGCCACAGCCTGGAGGTGGTCGTCGAGGGGACGAAGGTCGAAGGGAGGTACAAGGGGCTTTCCCGCAATTACCTGTCCGTCTTTTTTACAGGACCGGAAGGTCTGGAAGGAACCATGGCAAAGGTCGGAGTGACCGGCGCATCATCGACCGGTCTTGAGGGGCGGTTGGAGGAAGGGTGAGCCTGGGGTGGGGCTTCAGGCCAGCTTCAGGGGATAACGGGCGACGAAGAGGGTTCCTTTCTCTTCCTGGCTGGTGAAGGATATTTCTCCCTGAAGATATTCGGTGAGCAGCTTCATGCTGTAGGTTCCCAGCCCCCGATCCTTTCCTTTGGTGGAGAAGGACCGGCGGAAAATCTGGTGTTGTGATTCTTTCGGAATGACGGCGCCATTGTGCACCAGGAATTCAACCCCTATCGGCGACCGCCGGCAGCCGACGCTAACCGTCTCCCCTTTTTGAGAGCCTTCGAGGGCGTTCTTGATCATGTTCCCCAGGACCCTGCCTAGAAGGGTGCGATCGCTTTCGAAGAAGACCTCCTCGGAGTCGTCATCGATATGGATGGTGCGTCCCCCGGCCGCATTGTGATGGCGATAAAACGCCACCGTCTCCTCGAGAAGCATGCGGGAGCTGACGGAGCCCGATTCAATGCGCAGTTCTCCGTTTTCGGCGGCGGCAAGGGTCCTCTGGGCTTCGATCTCTTCGATGATGCGCTGCGCCGCATCGTGTATCCGCTGAAAGACTTCTTCCCTCCCCACCAGCTCTCCGCTGCGCAGCAGGTCCGCAAACCCCCGCACCCCCCCCGCCATATTGAGGACATCATGGAAGAAAAGGCGCTCCAGGGTGCGGCGACGCTTCTCATGGCTGATGTCGTTGACGGCGAAGACGGTGAATCTTTCTCCCTGGTATTCGAAGGGGGTGGCGAAGACCATGAGGTTCAGCACCTCGGTCCGCCCGTCGGTCGTGCGCACCAGGCAGCATTCGCGCTCTTCCCGCTTGCCGGTCAGACTGGATAGGATGGCCAGGATGGCTCCGCACGTGGAACAGGCCTTCGACGTTCCGCAGCCTCCAGGCCCTTCGTCGGAATGGGTGCAGCGCAGGACCTCGCCGGGACGCCTTCCGTGGAGGAATATTTCTTCTTCCCCGACCAGATCGATGAGCGAACGGTTGGCATAGACGATCTGCCGTTGCCCGTTGAGGATGGCAAGATGGGTCGGTACCGCCTCGAGGAGGTACCGGGTCAGGCCTCGCTCGGAGAAGTAGTCGACCTGGCGCGAAATGTCGGCGGCAGCGGCTCGCTCGGCGGAAGCGAAATGGGTGGCGACCTTTAGAGACATGGCTCGAAACTCCAGGGGAGGAAATTGGTCCATTATAAGCGTTTACAGAGGGATACTGTCAACAATTGATTAAACGGGTCGGAGTGACTGGTGACTGGTGAGGCATACGATGCCACAAGAAAGAGCGCGGGGAATTCCCCGCGCTCTTTGTTGTGTGCTATGTTATCTGGTTTTTAGCCGAGGATCTGCTTGAGGTCCTCTTCGGCAGTGGTGATGGGTCCGATGTTAAAGTTCTCCACCAGGAAGTTGAGAACGTTGGGCGTAACGAACGCCGGCAGCGAGGGGCCGATCTTGATGTTCTTGATCCCCAGGTGCAGCAGGGTCAGCAGGATCGCCACCGCTTTCTGCTCGTACCAGGAAAGAACCAGGGACAGGGGCAGATCGTTGACGTCGCATT
Source organism: Desulfuromonas sp. TF (assembly GCF_000472285.1). Lineage (NCBI taxonomy): Bacteria > Pseudomonadati > Thermodesulfobacteriota > Desulfuromonadia > Desulfuromonadales > Desulfuromonadaceae > Desulfuromonas > Desulfuromonas sp. TF. The sequence continues at coordinate 403,876 of NZ_KI421413.1, read as the reverse complement.
CGAAGGCGCCCGCCAGGGCCACGGCGATCTGGATGGCGCTGTAGGCGTCGTTGCACTGGCCGACGTCGAGCAGGCGCGGTATGCCGCCGATGTCGCCGAAGTCGAGCTTGTTGAAGCGGTACTTGCCGCAGGCCAGGGTGAGGATGACGGTGTCCTTGGGAGCCTTTTCGGCAAACTCGGTGTAATAGTTGCGGCCGCTTTTGGCGCCGTCGCAGCCGCCGACGAGGAAGAAGTGGCGGATCTGGCCGGCCTTGACCGCATCGATGACCTTGTCGGCTACGCCGAGGACGGCGTTGTGGCCGAAGCCGGTAAGAATCTCCTGGCCGGGGTTTTCAGCGAAGCCGGCGTGTTCCTGGGCTTTCTTGATCACGGCGGAGAAATCCCACCCTTCGACGTGGGCGACATCGGGCCACTGAACCAGTCCCCAGGTGAAGAGGCGGTCCTTATAGACATCGGCCGGGCGCTGGATGCAGTTGGTATTGAAGATGATGGCCCCGGGGAAGTCGGCGAATTCCTTGGCCTGATCCTGCCAGGCGCCGCCGAAGTTGCCGGCCAGGTGGGCATATTTCTTCAGTCCCGGGTAGCCGTGGGCGGGGAGCATCTCACCGTGGGTGTAGACGTTGACTCCGGTCCCCTCGGTCTGCTTGAGGAGTTCCTCCAGCATGCGCAGATCGTGACCGGAGACGAGGATCGCCTTGCCGGCCTTGGTGCCGAGCTGAACGGGGGTCGGAACCGGATGGCCGTAGCTGTCGGTGTTCGCCTTGTTGAGCAGCTCCATGGTGACCAGGTTGATGCGGCCGCATTCCATGGCGAGACCGACGAAGTCCATCAGGCCGAGGTTCTTGTCGAGGGTGGCGGCGAGGAACTTGTGGGTATGGGCATAGATCTCGTCGTTCTCCAGACCGATCACCAGGGCGTGGTGAGCGTAGGCGGCGTACCCCTTGATACCGTAGATGAGGATCTCCTGAACGCTCTTGACGTCCGGGTCGATGCTGTCGTCCTTGACCCCGTGCAACTGCCCGAGAGCGACCAGTTCGGCGGTGCTGCCGGCTTTGAAAGGTTTGGCCGCTTCGGGAACGGCGCCGTTGAAGGGGCCTCCGTTGGCCTTCTCGAAGAGAGCCTTGGCATCATTGAGGGCGGCGGCGGCATGACGGACCAGCTTGGCCACGTCCTCGGCGTCGAAGTCGACGTTTGTCACGGTGGCGAAAAGGCCGTCGAGCATGAAGCGATCGATCGCCTGGTCCGTGGCGCCTTTCTCCCGAGCCTTGTCGGCCCAGAAGGCGATTCCCTTCATCGCGTAAATCAGCTGATCCTGCAGGGCGGCGACATCCGGCTGTTTGCCGCAGACCCCGATTTTGGTGCAGCCGCCGTTTGCGACCTGCTCACATTGATAACAGAACATGTTTTCCTCCTTTTGCGTCGGGTTGATGGAATGAGTGTTCGCTGACGAAAGACCCAACATTTTCCATAATCTCTTCATTTACTTCTCCTTGGTTTTTGGTCCGCCGCTTCCAATGTGCGGCGAATTCCTGTGAGATGAGCTATAATGATCAATATCTGCTTCCAAAAGTGAGCCTACGATACGACGGAGTACACCCATCGGCCTTGACTGAGGTCAATATTTCTTCAAAGATGCATTTTTTTCTGGAGGATCGGCGTTGACCGGCGAAAAACGACGCTACTGGCTGATGAAATCGGAACCGACCTGTTTTTCATTCGATGATCTCGGCGGTTGTCCCGACGGCATCGAGCACTGGGACGGGGTGCGCAACTTCCAAGCTCGAAACCTGTTGCGGGACGAGATCAGGGTCGGCGACGGGGTTCTTTTCTATCACAGCAACGTCCGGGAGCCGGCCATCGTAGGAGTGGCCCGAGTGGTGCGCCAGGGGTATCCCGACCATACCGCCCTCGATCCCCGCTCCGATCATTTCGATCCCCGAGCCAGCGACGACAATCCCATCTGGTACATGGTGGACGTGCAGTACGTCCTTCCCCTTCCGCATCCCTTGACCCGCGAGGAGTTGCGCGCTCACCCTCTCCTGGCCGGGATGGGGGTGCTTAAAAGGGGAAATCGTCTTTCGGTCCAGCCGGTGAGCACTCAGGAGTGGCGGACGGTGCTCGATCTCGGCGGAGTGAAGGATCCCTTGAATGCCCGGACTGCAGACACAACTCTGATTTGAAAGAGGGTAAACATGAACAGGCCTTTAAAAATTGTCGCGGTAGTGGCCGCCATTCTGGTGGTGCTGGTCGTCGCTGTTCTGGTTCTGGCCAAATTGCTGGTCACCCCTGAGCGGATTCGTGACACGGTCCTCCCCCTGGCGCAGGAAAAGCTGCAGCGAGAGGTGGAGCTGGGCAAGATCGAAGTAAGCCTCTTCTCCGGCGTGGTTCTCCACAATCTGGTCGTGCACGAACGGGGCGGGAAGGAAGGGGGCGAGGACGAGCCCTTCGTCGCCGCCGACCGGGTGGTTTTGAGCTATCAGTTCTGGCCCCTGCTGTTCATGCGGGTGGTCATCGACGAGATTCTGCTGGAGACTCCGCGGATCCGGGTGGTCCGCTTCGCTGACGGAACCTTCAATTTCAGCGATCTTTCGGGACCGGAGGGGGAAAAGGAGCCCCGCGGGGCTGCGGCTGAGCCGGAGGAGGAGCCCGTTGATCTGTTGGTATCCGAGGTGGTCCTCTCCGAAGGTGAAGTCATTTTTCACGACCATGCCCTGGAGGCTGATACTCCTTATCGCTTCAGGCTCTCCGGGGTCTTTGCCAATGCCAGGGACATCTCCCTCGATAAACCCTTCCCGTTCCGGATGCAGGCCCGTTTAAACCAGGCCTCCCTGGAGGTGGAAGGAGAAGCCGATCTCGACGATCTGCAGGGGCGGGCCAAAGTCCTGCTCCAGGATCTGGACGTGACAGCCTTCACCCCCTACTTCCAGGAATACCTCCCGGGAAAACTCGGCTCCCTCCGGCTCAATCTCGATCTTACCGCCGAAGGGGGGCGCGAGATGGTTGAATCGAAGGGGCACATTGCTCTCAACGGGATAGAACTGGTTCTCGATGCCATGCAGGACACTCCCCTGCGCAACGCCGATCTGTCCCTTGACTACATGGTCACGGCTGACCTGCAAGCGTCCAGCCTCGAGATAAGGGAGACGAAGGCTGCCCTGAATGGAATTCCCCTTCACATCTCGGGGAGGGTGGAACACTTCGCAGGCGAACCCGCCATCGATATCACTGCCCGCCTGGAAGATCTCGATCTCAATGCCGCCGTCAGCGCCGCTCCCGAAGACCTGGTCCGTCCCTTTGCCGATATGAATCCCGCAGGCACGATCCAGGCACAACTCCATCTGGCTGGACCTGTTGCTGAGCCGATGAAGCTGCTGCGCGACGGCGAAGTGCATCTTAACGCCATCGAGGTCAGTTCCGGCGGGCTGCGCCCCTCCCTCACCGGTGTGTTGAACCTTGCCGGGGATTCCCTCACGGCCGAAAAGCTCCTTCTGCAACTCGGACAAAACGTAGCCGCTATCAACCTGCGGGCGAAAAACCTGTTCGGTAAGCCGATTGTCGTTCGCACCGATATCACCTCAGAGGAGTTTCTACTCGATCCCCTGCTGCAGGCCGCCGCTGCCCCGGCAGCGACCGCCCCTCCGGCGCAGGCAGACGAAAAAGCCAAGGAGCCGCCGCCAACCCCTCCCGTCGAACTCGGTCCTTTCGACATCCCGGTCACCGCCGAAGGTTCAGTGCTGGTCGGCCGGGGCGTCTATCAGGGATTGACCATTGAAAATTTCGAGTTGCGCTACCGTCTCGAGAACAATGTATTGGACATCCAGAAGCTCACGGGGCGGACCGCCGGCGGTGGGTTCAATCAGACCGGCAAAATCGACCTGGCAAAAAAAGGGCTCGCCTATGCGGGGCGGGTGGAAGTCTCTGGGATCCAGACCGACCCTCTCATCAGCGCCCTCTTTCCAAAGGCCGGCGGTACGGTATTCGGGACCCTCAATCTCACCACCGAGGTGAATGGCCGGGGAACATTGCCCGAAGCCATCAAGAAAAACCTCTCCGGAAAAGGCGCCCTGCTGCTCACCGACGGCAAAATCACCGGCGCCGGACTGGTTCAGGGGTTGGCCGACTTCCTTAATCTGGAAGAACTCAGGGTGCTGCAGTTCAGCCGGGCAGACGGAAGCTTCACGGTCGACGATGGACGGCTGCGCCTGAACAGCGATCTGAAAGGGAGCAATGTGCGAATGGAGCCGACCGGGTCTGTCGGGCTCGACGGCTCACTTAATGTGGCGCTGGACATGGCGCTCTCTCCCGAGCTTACCGGCAGGCTCGACAGCGGCGGAAAGGTCTCCCGATTCCTGACCGATGCCGAGGGATGGGGGCAGGTCCCTCTGAAGGTGACCGGAACCATCGGGGCGCCTCGCTTCGTCCTGGACACCTCTGCGGTCAAGGGGAAGGTCCAGGAGAAGGCACGGGAGGAAATCCAGAAGAAGCTGCAGAAGGAAATTTTCGACAAGCTGGCTCCGCCTTCCGGAGAAGAAGGGGGGAAAAGTCCTGAACCGGCTGGGAAACAGCTGGAAGATACCATCAGGGGTCTGTTCGGCAGGTGATTGACAGGTGAGGGGAAATTGAGTAGTTTACGGCGGAGGGTCGATTGAGCGGGACTCCGGACGAAGCTCGACCGTTTTCCACGAAGATAGACCTATCTTACAATCAGGAGCGTTTCATGACAGGTATTGAGGATTACAGTGGATTCGAAGTCATCCGGGCGGCCATGGAAGTGGAAAAGAACGGCCACCGGTTCTATGCAGCCATGGTGGAGAAGGCCAAAAGCCCCCTGGCCAAGGAGATTTTCACCTGGCTCGCGCAGGACGAAGTTCAGCACCTGAAAACTCTGGAAAGGCTGGTCCCCAAGTACGAGGAGGGAGCCTTCTGGGCCAACGAAGAGGAGTTTCTCCCTTATCTGCGCCGTTTCTCCGACCGCGAGATCTTCCCCTCTCCCGAGCGGCTCATTCAAGTGCTTCAGTCCGAGAATTCAGACCTGCAGGCGCTTGATCTGGCCATTGAGGCCGAGGAGAGGTTTGCCGAGTACTTCCATGCCGCCGCCCGCAACGCCCGCACCGAAGAAGGGAAGGAAGCCTTCACCTGGTTGGCAGGCGAAGAAGACCGCCACGCCGCCGCTCTCAAGGATCGCAAGGCGAAGATTCTGGCCGGGTAACTCCAGCCCCACACCCGCACGAACCTAAGGCGTCCTTCCCCGGACGCCTTTTTCATTCAATCTTGACAGATTCCCTCTTCGAGGTAAAGTTGTACGAAGTTCCGGATCAGCGTCACTTCCGGACACTTTTTATTGTGATGAGCTGCTGCCTCTTCTACGGGTTGCACCGGTAGAAAGGCATCCGAAAATCCCTGAATGTCTGGGATTCTGTATTACAAAACAACCTCATCCGCATCGCGTCGAAAATACCCAACCCTCAGACCACAGGAGAGAAACGATGAACGTATTCGACTATGCCATGAAAATGGAAATGGACGGAAAATCCCTTTACGAGAAAATGGCCGCTGAAAGCAATATGGAAGGGCTCAAGAATATCTTCAGGCGGCTCGCCAAAGACGAGCAGAAACACTACGAGATTTTCCAGGCGATGAAAGGCCAGACGTCGACCATGGCCATGGAGGACACGACGGTGCTTGATGATTCGAAAAACGTCTTCGAAGAACTCCTCGGCAAAAAGAATGCTCTGGGCCCCGTCTCCGGAGATATCGACGGTTACCGTCATGCCATGAAACTCGAGGCGGACAGCTTCCGCCTTTATGAGGATGCGGCTGCGAAGGAGGAGAACAAGGATGTGAAAGCTCTTCTGCTGCGAATTGCCGAGGAAGAGCACAAGCATTTTGAGGTTCTGGAGAATATCTACGACTTTGTGAATGCCCCAAATCAGTATCTCGCCTGGCGCGAGTTCAGCAATCTTGATGAGTTCCGCAATTTCGGACGGGATGTGGATCAGTAGCAAACGGTAAGCACAAATGAGAAAAAATAGACCGGAGGATATTTCCCTCGGTCTATTTTTTCGGCCAGCTCTTCCGTCTCCTTGCCGCCATCGATGAACAGAGCGAGGCGACAGCAGTCCTCGCCCCGCCCTTAATCATCCGACTTTCTCCTCTACCTATTCTTTCTTGTGGCAATCCGTACATTTCGTCGGTCCCGCCCCACGCTCCTGGTGACACCCCCGGCAGAGCTTGTGCCCCGTTTCCTGATCGAGTTCGATCTTTTGTGGCGGAGTCTGTTCGTGACAGGCGGCGCAGCCCTCCCGTTCGGCGTGAGCCCTGTGAGGAAACGTGATGTTTCCCATACTGGCCTCCAGGACAGCCGTTTCAGGTCCCGTATCCGGCACGGGTGTTTCCATGGCCGAAGGCTGGCCGGTCGCCTCGGAAATGTTTTTGTCGACGACTTCCAGGTTCTGCATGTCCCTGCGCTCCCCCTCCTGTGGAGTCACGTAACCCTCCTGCTGCCCGGCCTGAGGCTGTGCGGGTTCTCCCGGCGCCGGCGGCGGGCTTTCGGCGGGCGTTTTCATCTCTTCGGTCGCCGGCGGGGGGGCGGTTTCGGTCGGGGGCGCCGGGACTTCCTGCGGTTTTTCTCTCTCACAGGCGGCAAGGACGAACAGGGTCGACAGCAGGATGGCGAGCCAGGAAAATGATCTCATGGGATTCTCCTTTTCTGGTAATGAAGGACGGCATCTGCCGTGCTGGCACGGAATCATCGACAGTTTAGCAGCTTCTTTCCATCCCTCCAGAGGTGTGGAATAATTTCTCTGTTGCTTCGTCGAATAAACCATACTCACGCGACGACGCAACGACGCAACGAAATTCAAAATACTTAAGTGTGGTTGATAAATTTGTCTATAGGGCGACTACTCGTGGTCGCACAGGAAAGAGGCTGAAGGGGGAAGCAGGGATGATCGAGATCGACGGATCGCGGGGGGAGGGGGGTGGGCAGGTGCTTCGCAGCGCGCTGACCCTTGCCGTGCTCACCGGCAGGGCCGTGCGGATCGGGAACATCCGGGCGGGGCGGAAAAAGCCGGGGTTGATGGCCCAGCACCTGCAGGCGGTGCGCGCCGCGGCTGCGGTGAGCGGGGCGCGGGTGGAGGGGGACCGGCAGGGGTCGCAGGTCCTGGATTTCGAACCGGGGCCCGTGAAACCGGGGGAATACCGGTTCGACATCGGAACCGCCGGGGCCGCCACCCTCGTGCTGCAGACGGTGATCCTTCCCCTAGCGGCCGCGGGCGGCGAATCGCACGCCGCCGTCACCGGCGGCACCCACGTTCCCTGGAGCCCGTCCTATCACTACCTTGAGAGGGTCTGGATTCCCTGCCTGCAGCGGCTGGGAGTGAAGGCGGAGATCCGCATGTCCCGGGCCGGTTTTTATCCCCGGGGTGGAGGCATGGTGAGTGCCGTCATCCGTCCCGGACTTCCCGCCCAACCATTGCGCCTGGTAGACTCCGGTCGCCTGTTGAGAATCAAGATTCTCTCGACGGTGGCCAATCTCGACGAGTCGATCGCCGGGCGGCAGAGCCGGCAGGCACGGATGCGGCTGGAGGGTTGCGGCGCGCCCACCGAGGTAGAGCAGTTCAGAATGAGCGCGGCAAGTCCGGGGTCGATGCTCATGATCCAGGGCGACTTCGAGGCTTCCCGCTGCGGCTACGCCGCCCTGGGGGAACGAGGGAAACCGGCCGAGCGGGTCGCCGACGAGGCGGTCGATGCCTTCCTGCGATTTTCGGCCTCCGGAGCCGCCGTCGACGAGTACCTCGCCGACCAGATGCTCATTCCCCTTGCACTGGTGCCCGGAACGTCCGAGCTACGCACGGCTCGCGTGACCAGGCACCTGCTTACCAACGCCTGGGTGATCGGGAAGTTCCTACCTGTGAAGATTGAGATCGAGGGGGAGGAGGGGAAGGTCGGGTTGGTGCGTTTGAGGAGGAAGCAGTGAGAGGTGAGAGGAATTCTGAGGAAGGAGGCCGGTTCAACCTAGAAAAAGCAGTCTCACGCGACGACGCAACGAACGCGACGTAAACCAGAAATCAAGCTTGCACTCTCGGCTCTTTCCAACTAGAATCAAAAGTAAGAAATTTGTTGAGGAGTAAGAATATGCTTGCCAAAGTAACTTCAAAGGGTCAGGTTACCATTCCGCAGGAGATTCGGAAAAAACTCGGCATCCGCACCGAGGACAAGGTCGACTTCGTTCTGGAAGGGGATCGGGTGATTCTGGTGCCGGTGAAAACCCTGCGCGACCTGCGTGGGGCGGTGAAGGCGAAAGGGAAGGGGGATTTTGCCGGGGAGCGGGAAAAAGCCAAGGCATCCGTCGCCCGGCGGGTGGGCGAGGAGCTGGAATGACGGCCTGTTTCATCGACACCAACCTCTTCATTCGCTATCTGACCAATGACGATCCGGAAAAGGCCGAAAGGGTGGAGCGGCTGCTTGCCGATGCCGCCGCCGGCAAGGTGCGTCTGGTAACGGCGGAGATGGTGGTGGCCGAGATGGTCTGGGTGCTGGAGTCCGCCTACGGGCTGAAGGCGGCTGATATCGCTCCCCTGGTCCGCGCCATCCTCGCCACCCCCGGACTGGAGGTCATCGGCGGAGCCCTGGTCGAGCGGGCGCTGGCGCACTACGAAACCAAGGGGGTGGACTTCATCGACGGCTACATCGTCGCCGTGATGGAGCGGCGTGGACTGACGGGGCTATACTCCTTCGACAGGAAGCACCTGGGGCGCATCGAGGGGATCGAGAGGAAGGAGCCTTAGGTTCAAAAGCGAGGACGGAGGACAGAGGACGGAGGACAGAGGACGGAGGACAGAGGACAGAGGACAGCGCCGGTCATCCGTCCTCGTTTTTAAAAGACGGAGGGGGACATGGCTGAGAAAATCGCGAGCTTTCGGGATCTGCGCGTTTATGCGCGGGCCCTGGAGTTGCAGAGACAAATCTTCGAGATAAGCAAGACCTTCCCCAAGGCGGAGACCTATTCTCTGACGGACCAGGTTCGCCGCTCGGCCCGGTCGATCGGGGCCAACATCGCCGAAGCCTGGCAGAAGCGCCGCTACCCCCTTCACTTCGTCAGCAAGCTCTCCGATTCGGACGGCGAACAAGCAGAAACCCAGCATTGGATCCAGACCGCCTTCGAGTGCTCTTACCTCTCTGCGGACCAATGCACCCATCTCCTTGAAATTTGCAAGGATATCGGCCGCATGCTCGGGAGTATGATGGAGAATCCCGAACCTTTCTGCCGGCGATACTCCAAAGGCCAGAGGACGGCAAATTCCTGAGGACGGAAGACGGAGGACTGAGGACAGCGAAACCTCAGGAAAAGAGCTTGAAGGGTTTTTGCTGTCCTCTGTCATCGGTCCTCTGTCATCGTTTTTGAATGTTCTGTCATCCGTCGTCTGTCCTCCGTCATCGCATTTTTTGCCTCCCGTCATACGGTCTCTCGTTTATTGGGCAAAAAATGTTGACACCCCTACGGGAAATAGCGTAAAACCAAACTCATTGTATTTTCTTTTCATTAACTCCCCCCGTCGAAGTTTGGTCTGCCGTTGGCCGGCGGGATTTGCTGGGAGGGTTGGGTGTGGTTGGAGGAGTGGAAGAAGGGAAGAAGCCGCTTTTGTCAGCAGGGTGCTGATGGGAGTGGCTTTTGTGTTTTGGTGATGTGGCGCTGCAAGACCCCTCGTCCTTCCTTATGAGGACATCATCCTGCCCAATCAGACTACTTACGTTGATATTACCCTGAAGCGTTAGGTGGACATGAATGTCTTTAGGTTTGATCGTGCTGATCAGTCGCGGCGGAGATTCAAGAAGGTGAAGCCGGCTGGAGAGACGATAAATGATAGAGGAACGGTTCTTCTCAAGAAGTGAGTCAGGCATGCAATAGGGTGGGCTCCTCCCCATCGCCAAGGGCATGATATGTACGTCAAGAAATTAGCCATGAACTTGGAAAAGGGGCTATTCCTGCTGGTTGCTCTTTTGGGGCTTCCTCATCTGCAGGGGTGTACAAAAAGCTACGCCGCAAACGGTGCTTTCACTAGGGCAGGTCAGGCCTCCTGGGCAGGGGTGCTTTCTGGCGAGATTCCTGTTGCTGAACCAACGGAAAGTGGAAGTGCTTCGATTGAGATGCCTGTCAATTCGCCCGCTCCTGTCTTTGCGGCCCCACTACCCGATGAACTTGTGGCTGGTTCGGGAGCCACTGATTCCTCCTCCTACACCTTTGGTGGAGCGGAAGAGGCAATGCCGACGGCCAGTCTCGCTGAATCGGGCTCTGGGCCAGCTTTAATCTTGTCAGGTGGGTCCGGAGGCCAATCCGTCTCCGAATCAACAGCGGGTTCGTCTTTTCCCTCTTTGGGAACTCGAGAGCCGGGACCTTTTGAAGGCTACCGATTGGCCCTCGGGGCTGACTCGCGACTGACCTTGCCTGGCTCCCCAGGTGAACTTAGAATTTGGATAGGTAGCGCCGATCGAATACCGGATTTGCCCAGCCAGATGGCCAAGACCCAAAAAGTGATTGCGGCGACCGGCAAGAGCGCTATGGTAACGCCCTTCCCACGACATATTAAGTTCGATCCTCCTGAGAGCAAATGTGTTCTGATTGATCCCACTGGAGTGACGGTTCGGTTTAATTTTTATCCTCAAAAGACCGGTACGCTGCGGGTGGGGGCAGACGTGTTGCTATTTTCTAGTAACGATTGCAAGGGGACACCCGTCCCAAAATCGGCCACTGACCTTGAGGTTTCGGTCGAGGTTGCCGACTCGTGGACCCTCGTCAAATTCTATTCGGTTCAGATATGGGAGGCTACCTGGAAGGCAATTCTAGATTTCTGGGGAGGATTGGTTGCAAGTGCGTTGGCCTTGGTTGCTATTTTTTTCAGAAGGAAAATTGCTGGGATTCTTGGTGTGGATTTGAGCAAAAATAGTCCGCCATGAACTGACTTAAGCATACTTCCAGCACGAGCAATAGGTTGCTAGTTTCAAGACCGGGAGACCCAGATCTATGTGGAGTTGTCGTGGGGCGCCGAGCCGGAATCTGTTTGTGTTTCATCGGAGGGATGACGGGGGGCATGTGCGGTTGGCTCGGGAGGGGAAGGGATTGAGAGGGATCAGAAGGGCGGAATGAGGCAATGACAAGTCTACCAGAAACTCAAAATTTCAAGGGAGGAAGCAAGAGATGGACGTCTAGGGGGTCAGGACGTCTAGGGGGTCGGACGTCTAGGGGGTCAAGTCTTTATTCTTGACTTTTTGCCTATTCTCTCTATCCTTTCACGATATTCCTTCCGAAAGGACCCAACCCATGCCCCTCCCACCTCTCGTCAAACAACTCGTCGAAAAGAAGCTCTCCGCCTACTGCCAGAGAAAAATCCCCGCGCACCTGCACAACGAAATCCGCCTCACCTTTAAGTTCCGAGGCAACACCGTCAGCCTCTCTGAAAGCCGCCCCGCCTTCGGCATGCCAGAGAAAGGGGTGGAGATTCCCGTGGCACAGTTCCGCTACGACCCCGCCGACAATCTATGGACCCTCTACTGTTCCGACCGCAATTCCCGATGGCATCCCGACATGGAAATCGACCCGGTGAAGGACTTCGACCGTCTCCTTCAGGAGATCGACCGGGATCCCACCGGCATCTACTGGGGATAGGGGAGGCGAAAATGGCCCGACCGCTGCGCATCGAATACCCCGGCGCCCTCTACCACGTCACCTCCCGCGGCAACCACCGCCAGGACATCTTCGCCAATGAAGAAGACCGGGACCGGTTTCTCGGAATCCTCGCCCACACCGTCCGCCGCCACAACTGGTTCTGCCACGCCTACTGCCTGTTGGACAACCACTATCACCTCGTTATCGAAACTCCCGACGGCAATCTCTCAAGAGGGATGCGGCAGGTGGGGGCAGTCTACACCCAAGCCTACAACCGGCGACACGGCAAGAGCGGGCACCTCTTCCAGGGGCGTTACAAGGCCGTCCTGGTCGAGAGGGAGAGCCATCTGCTGGAGGTGATCCGCTATGTCCTCCTGAATCCGGTACGGGCCGGGGCGACTAAAATGCCGGAGGCCTGGCCTTGGAGCAGCTATCGGGGTATCTGCGGAATTGAGGAGGCGCATTCCTGTCTCAGCGTCGACTGGGTCCTCGGACAATTCGGGCAGGAGAGGAAAGAGGCGGTTCGCCGATTTCGGAATTTCGTCCGCGACGGGATGGAGGCCGGGAATCCTTTCGAAAGAGTGAAGGGGCAGATCGCCCTGGGCGGGGAAGGGTTTCTCCAAGAGCTCGCGCCGCTTCTCGAAGGCAAGGAGGCGATCGTCGAGATTCCGCGGCAACAGCGGATGGCGGGACGGCCGGCGCTCGAGGATCTATTCGCTGGCGTGCGGAGCCGAAAAGAGCGGGACGCCGGGATCATCGAGGCGGTGGAGCGGTGGGGATACAGCCAGAAGGAAGTTGCCGACCGGCTAGGATTGCACTATTCGTCGGTGAGCCGGATCGTCGGCGATAAACTGCGACGACAGAGGACGGAGGACAGAGGACAGCAAAGGCCCTAATCCGTCATCCGTCATCGGTTTTAAAAAATCACCCCACCTCATTGTACTCCCTCTCCCGAAACTCCACGCCCAACTGCTGCGCAACCCTGCGGCATGCTTCCACATCGATCCCCGGGATCGCAACCGCGGTGGCGGTGACCGAGGGGATGTGCTTTTTCGCCTCGGAAAGGAACGCCTTGACCTCCTCGTACCCCTTCTCGCCGAATTTCGACCGGCAGAGCCGCTGGTAGTTCTCCGCGTCCGGGGCGTTCAGCGAGACGGAGACGGCGTCCACCAGCCCTTCGAGCTCCGGCAGGATGTTGCGGCCATGGACCAGGTTGGCCTGGCCGTCGGTGTTGATGCGCACCTTTATCCCTTTCCCTTTGAGCCAGGCGGCGATCTCCCGCACCAGATCGAGGCGGATCAGCGGTTCGCCGTAGCCGCAAAAAACAACTTCTTCGTACCTCGTAGGGTCACCGACCGCTTTTTTTACCTCGTCGATGGTGGGCTCGTGCTCTAGGCGCAAATGATGCCCCTTGACGGTGAAGTCCTTGAATTTCGCGCAGAAGATGCAGGCGTTGGTGCAGCGGTTGGTAATGTTGAGGTAGAGGGAGTTGCGGATCCGGTAGGCGATTTTGGTCGTCTGGTCTGCTTCGCCGATGCCGAAGAGGTTGTAGGCATTCAAGGTGGTGATGCGGGCCACGTCCTCGACGGTGAGCCCTTTGACCTCGGCGATCATTTCGGCCGTATGGCGCACGAATGCGGGCTCGTTGCGCTTGCCCCGGCGGCCCTGAGGCGCCAAGTAGGGGCAGTCGGTCTCCACCAGCATGTGATCGACGGGAATGTTTCGAACCACCTCGCGGACCGCTTCGTTCTTCGGATAGGTGATGGTGCCGGGAAAGGAGATGTGAAAACCGAGTTCGATGCAGGAGCGGGCCATGGCCGTATCGCCGCTGAAACAATGCAGAACCCCGCCGACCGCCGCGGCCTCCTCCTCGCGCAGGATCTGCAGGACTTCGTCGTGCGCCTCCCGGTCATGGACGATGACGGGCAGGCCGACTTCCCGGGCCAGACGGATCTGCCGGCGAAAAGCCAGGCGCTGGATGTCTCGCGGCGAGCGGTCGCGGTAGAAGTCGAGGCCGATCTCACCGACGGCGACGATCTTTCCCTCTTCCTTTATAAGCCTTCTGAGGGTGTCCAGCCCTTCGTCCGTGGCCTGGCCGGCGTCGTGGGGATGGATGCCGACAGAGGCGTAGATCCCGGGATGGATTTTCGCGATCTCGATGCTGCGCCTTGAGCTCTCCAGGTCGCAGCCGACGGTCACCATGTGGCTGACGCCGTTTTCGCGGGCGCGGGTGACGACCTCCTCGATGTCGGCGGCAAACTGGCCGTTGTCGAGATGGGCGTGGGTGTCGATGAGTTTTGGAAGGTATGGCATGAGTCTTTATAGGTAAAAGGTTAAAGGTAAAAGGTTAAAGGTCAGAAGCTTCAGGTTTCTCTTTAACCTTTAACCTTGATCCTTTCTCCTTGATTTTACTCCGCTTCGATCCGGGGGAAGAGGGGGGCGGCCTTGGCGATGGCCGTTCCGGGATGCAGATCGCCCCATCCGTCGTTCCCCTCCAAGGCGAGAGCTTCGGGGTCGCCGCCCAGGGTGGCCATGGTTCTGGCCGCTGTTTCAGGCATGAAGGGGGCTATCAGCAGGGCGATCAGGCGCACCGCCTCGATCAGGTTGTACATGACCGTTCCCAGTCTCTCCCGCCGCTCTTCGTCTTTGGCCAGAGCCCAGGGAGCCGTCTCGTCGATGTACTTGTTGGCGGCGCTGATCAGTTCCCAGATCGTCTGCAGGGCTTTGTTGAAGGCCAGCTCGTTCATCTGGACGTCGACAGTCCGGACGGCGGCGGGGAATCGGTCGATGAATCTGCGGTCGATATCCTCGTCTTCGCCGGGGGCGGGGAGATTTCCATCGAAATACTTGTGGACCATGGCCGTGGAACGGCTCACCAGGTTGCCCAGATCGTTGGCCAGATCCGAGTTGATGCGATGGATCAGGGCTGAGTGGGAGAAGTCGCCGTCGAGGCCGAAGGGGACTTCCCGCAGGAGGAAGTAGCGGATCGCATCGGCGCCGTATTTGTCGATGAGCATGTTCGGTTCGACGACGTTCTGCAGGCTTTTGCTCATTTTCTGCCCCTCCACGGTCCACCATCCATGGGCGAAGACCTTTTTCGGCAGGGGGATGCCGGCCGCGAGCAGGAACGTCGGCCAGTAAACCGTATGGAAGCGCAGGATGTCCTTGCCGATGACGTGGGCGTCGGCGGGCCAGTAGGTCTTGAACTGCCCCTCCGGATCTTCGGGGTATCCGAGGGCGGTGATGTAGTTGGTAAGAGCATCGAACCAGACGTAGATGACATGTTTCTCGTCCCCCGGCACCGGAATCCCCCAGGAGAAGGACGTGCGGGAGATGGAGAGATCGCGCAGCCCTTCACGGACGAAATTGAGGATCTCGTTGCGCCGGCTGCGCGGCTGGATGAATTCGGGGTTCTCCTCGATATGGCGGATCAGCTCTTCCTGATACTTGCTCATGCGGAAGAAGTAGGACTCTTCCTTGAGCTTGTCCGTCGGCCGTCCGCAGTCGGGGCAGCAGCCGTCCATCAGCTGTGTCTCGGTCCAGAAAGTTTCGCAGGGCGTGCAGTACCAGTCCTCGTATTCGCCGAGATAGATGTCCCCCTTGGCCTGGATTATCCGGAAGAGCTGCTGGACGCCCTTGATGTGCCTCTCCTGGGAGGTGCGGATAAAATCTGTATGGGAGATGTCGAGCTTCTCCCACAGGGCCTGGAAGCGCTTCATCACCCGATCGGCAAGCTCCAGAGGAGTCTCCCCCTTGGATTGGGCTGCCTTCTCGACCTTCTGTCCGTGCTCGTCTGTACCGGTCAGGAAGAAGACGTCGAACCCGCGGGATCGCTTGTACCTGGCCAGCGCATCGCAGGCCAGTGTCGTGTAGGCATGGCCGATGTGAGGGACATCGTTCACGTAGTAAATGGGAGTGGTAATGTAGAAACGCTTGTCCATCGGTTCTCTCCTGATGTCATTTCCGCCGCGGGCGACGCCGACGGCGGCTTCTCTTCCGGCCTTCCGTCTGTTCGGCCGATTCCCCCTCAGGCACGCCCTGTTCCGGCGGAGCGGGATCCACGGGTTTTTCGGAGACGGGTCCGGGCGCCGGGGGGGCGGGGCGGCGCTTCGGCCGCTCTCTTTGCGGTGGGACTTCGTCGCTTTTAGATCTTTGCCGTGAAGGAGCTTCGGCAGGCTGAGCAGGCCGGTTTTCCAGTTGGTCGGCCGGGACCTCCATCTTTTTCCCGTCTCCGAGGCGGACGGTCACGGTCTGAGCGAGGACGTTCTGATCGACGATTTCCCCTTCGCCCCCTTCCACCTGGACCTTGCGGCCGCACTTGGGAAGGCATTTCTTCATGGAGCAATAGGTCTCGAATTCGTAACTCAGGCAGCACAGCAGCCGGCCGCACTGGCCGGAGATCTTATTGGGGTTCAGAGCCAGCCCCTGCTCCTTGGCCATCTTGACCGAGACGGGGGTGAACTCGGTGAGAAAGGTGCAGCAGCACAATTCACGGCCGCAGATGCCGATTCCTCCGGTAAGTTTGGCCTCGTCCCGTACGCCGATCTGGCGCATCTCGATGCGGGTATGGAAGTGGTGAGCCAGATCTTTGACCAATTCGCGAAAATCGACCCGTCCGTCGGCGGTGAAATAGAAAATGATCTTTGAGCCGTCGAAGAGGTATTCGGCCCGGACCAGCTTCATGTCCATTTTCCGCTCCTGAACGCGTAGCTGACAGAAGCGGAAGGCCTCGCTTTCCCTTGCGGCGTTGGTGCGTGCCAAGGCCCTATCCTCGTCTGAGGCGATTCGAATGATGTTCTTAATACCTTCCGGAGCATCCGTGCGGGGGATCTCCCGGGGGGGCACGACCACCTTTCCGAGAGCCCGTCCCCTGTCGGTCTCCACGATCACTTCCGTACCGCGGTTGAGTTCCAGGTTCTGGGCGTTGAAATCGTATTGCTTTCCGGCATCCCGGAATTTTATCGAAACTATGCGAATCATTCAACTTATCCTTATAAACCGTTTTCTAAGCGGCGAGCCGCATCAGGAGAACTTCCATGGCCAACTGGCGGTTGACGTTCCGGTCGAGCTGGCGACGGCCGGCGGCGACGGCATCGAGTTTGCGCAGCAGGGAAGGGACGGTCTCCCTGGCTCCGATGCGGTGTATTTTTTCCAAGAGATCGACATTCACCAGTTCCGATTCCGGACGGCCGTGCCGGAACAGGAGCAGATCACGGTAGAATGCCTGGAAAATCTCCAGGATCTCCGGCAGTCGTTCTTTGTCCTCCGCCAGTTCCTGGGCCAGCTCGAAGAGGGGGACGATGCTGCCGGAAGACAGGGCGGTGAGCGATTTCAAAACCTCCCGCCGGCGATCCAGGTAAAGTTCCCGGTCTTTTCCGAGAGCCTTTTTAAAGCTTCCCTCGGAGAGGGCGGCCAGGATATGCCCCTGGGTTTCATCCACACCCAGACGAGCGAGGAGAACGTTCTTGAGCTGCTCCCGCGGCAGGCGGGCGAAGGGAAGCCGCTGACAGCGGGAGCGGATGGTGCCGAGCACTCCTTCGGGGCGCGGCGTGAGGAGGATCAGAAGGGCGGCTCCCGTCGGCTCTTCCAGCGTCTTGAGCAGGGCGTTGCCGGCCGCCGGGTTCATTTTTTCCGCTCCGTCGATGAGGCAGACCTTTTTGGGCGCCTCCAGGGGACGGTAGGAGAGCTCTTTCTGAATCCCGCGGATCTGTTCAATCTTGATCGAGGCGCCCTCGGCCTCCAGAAGGTGAAGATCGGGATGATTGTGGTGATCCACCTTCCGGCAGGCGCTGCAGTTTCCGCACCCGCTGCCCTCGAGGCAGAACACGGCACGGACCAGGGCGAGGGCCATGAGGCGCTTGCCGATTCCTTCGGCTCCTTCGAAGAGATAGGCATGGGCCAGGCGGTTGGCGGCGACGGCTCTTCTGAGAATGTCCTTCTGCCGTTCGTGTCCGAGGATCTGAGCGAAAGTCACGCCCGCTCCTTTTGAAGGAGAAATTCAGCCACGGTCATCTCGACCCGTGCAGCCACTTCGGCCACCGTCCCCCGCGCATCGATGATACGAAAGCGCTCTTCGCGGGCGGCCGCCTCAAGGTATCCGGCGCGGACTCGGCGGTGAAAATCGAGGGACTCCTGCTCGAAGCGGTCTTCATTGAACTCCGGCAGGGATTCATTTCGGAGACATGCCCGGCGCAGCCCTTCTTCAGGGGGAAAATCGAGGAGAAGGGTGAGATCCGGAACGACATCTTCTGCCGCCAGTCGGTTGAGCTGTGCGATCAGCTCGCGGTCGAGACGGCGCCCGTATCCCTGATAGGCGACGGTGGCGTCGGTAAAGCGGTCGCAGAGTACCGCCTTGCCCTCCGTCAGGGCCGGAGAAATGACCTCGAACACATGTTGAGCACGGGCCGCGGCATAGAGGAGCAACTCCGTCCTGGGCGCCATGCGGCTGTTTGCGGAATCCAGGAGAATGCTTCTTATGGCGTCGGCGATGGGACAGCCTCCCGGCTCCCTGGTGGCGAGAACCTGTAGACCCCGCGCCCGAAGACTTTCGGCGAGCAGGCGAATCTGAGTGGTCTTGCCGCACCCCTCGATCCCCTCGAAGGTAATGAAAAGAGACATATACACCAATCTTTTAAGGTAAATCATCGTATTATAGGAATGCACAGGGGAAGAATCAAGGGAAAAGCTGGAAACAGGCACGGCAATCGTTGATAACAGCAGACCATTACTGTATAATCAGCCACAATTTTCAACGGACCCGCATCTGGTGCGGGTCCGTGCACGGAGAACCTTTTGCCGCGACGAACCTGCGAGGAAGCTCTCGAAGAGAAAATCGGGTACCGCTTCAGCGATACCGCCCTGCTTCGGGAATCCCTCACGCATAAATCATTCAGCAACGAGCAGCCAGGCCGGGATGTTCCCCACAACGAACGTCTGGAGTTCCTCGGGGACGCCGTTCTCGACCTGGTGGTCAGCCACGCCCTTTTTCGAGCCTTTCCCGACCTTGCAGAGGGTGAACTGACCCGGATCAGGGCCGAGGTGGTCAGCGAGAAGGGGCTTGCGGCAATCGGCCGACAGCTCGGCCTGGGTGCTTCCTTGAGACTCGGCCGCGGCGAAGACCGCAGCGGTGGACGGGAAAAAGACAGCTTGGTTGCCGATGCGCTGGAGGCGATTTTGGGCGCCGTCTTCTGCGATGGAGGCTTCGAAAGCGCCCGCCGGATCATTGAAGCTCTCTGCATCGCCGAGATCGAACGTTCAGCACGGCGCAAAGCCGGCATCGATTACAAGACCAGGCTGCAGGAACTGCTGCAGGCCCGCCAGGGGCGACCCCCCACATATGCTCTGACCCTGACCGAGGGTCCCGACCACCAGCGGGTCTATACCGTCGAGGTCTGCTCCGAGGGCGAAACCATCGGATGCGGCAGGGGAAGGACCAAAAAGGCTGCCGAGCAGGAGGCCGCCCAAGAGGCTCTGGCTAGGCTGGAAAACTGATCCGTGCGTCTCTATCCCTTCTTCATACCCCATGCCGGCTGTCCTCATCGCTGCCGCTTCTGCCAGCAGCAGCGCACCTCGGGCCAAGGGAAAGCGCCGGCCCCAGAGGAAGTGGCCCGGACCCTCGAAGATATTCTGCCGGAATCGGGAGGGGGAGAGGTGGCTTTCTACGGCGGGACGTTTACGCTTCTGCCTGAAGAGGCCCAGCAGGCCTATCTTGGAGCCGCGGCCCCCTTCATCCGGAATGGGCGCGTCGACGGTATCCGGATATCAACACGCCCCGACGCCCTGTCACAGCCTGCCGTGGAGCATCTCCGCCTGTCGGGTGTGCGCACCGTGGAAATCGGCTGCCAGTCCTTCTCGCCCGATGTTCTGCGTCGTTCGGGTCGCGGGCACGGGGCTCGAGAGATCGGCGAGGCGGTCGACCGGCTCAGAAACGCCGGATTGGCGGTGGGGTTGCAGTTGATGCCGGGGCTTCCCGGCAGCAGCCGGGAGGAGGCCCTCGATTCGCTGGAGCAGGCTCTGGCCCTGCGGCCGGATTTTCTCCGCATCTATCCGACGGTGGTCCTGCGTGGAACGGCGCTGGAGGAAGATTTTCATGCCGGCCACTATCGACCCCTTGGCCTGGAGGAGGCGGTCGATTTGTGCGCCGAGATGCTGTGGCGTTGCCGTCACAATACCGTACCGGTGATCCGCCTGGGATTGCAGGGGACGCCTGAGCTGGAGACAGGACAGGCCTGGGTGGCCGGCCCCTGGCATCCGGCCTTCGGTCAACTGATCCGCTCCCGTCTTTGGCGGCGGGGGCTCGAGCGGGGAGGCGAGGCGACCGGATCCAGGCGGGCAGAGGTCCATCCGGCCGACTTCTCCGACGCACGGGGCCATGGGCGGTTCAACCTCGAATATCTGCGACAGCGCTTCGGAGAATTTATTATCTCTTCCAACCGCCTTGTCCCCAGGGAGCATATGGCTTTCGGGGGACAGTGCTTTACCTTGACCGACTTATCCGGTTATGAAGGACAGAACCATTGAATAAGACCGACAGCACTTTCCGTTCGGGTTTCGTCTCCATCGTCGGGAGACCGAACGTGGGGAAATCGACCCTGCTCAACACGGTTCTGGGGCAGAAGATCGCCATCACCTCCGGCAAGCCCCAGACGACCCGCAACCGGATTCTCGGCATCCACAGCCTCCCGGACGGGCAGATCCTTTTTCTCGACACTCCGGGGATTCACAAGGCCCGGGGGCGGCTCAACAAATACATGGTCGACCAGGCGCTGTCCGCCTGTTCCGATGTCGATCTCATTCTGCTGCTGGTGGAGGCCACGGCGCCCCCCGGAGGCGGAGACGAATTTATTATGGAACTCCTCTCCCGCAGTGAAACGCCGGTCTTTCTGGTCATCAACAAGGTCGACATGGTGCCCCGGGAGAAGCTCCTGCCCCTCATCGGAACCTATGCCGGCAAATTCCCTTTCCGCGAGATCTTTCCCCTCTCCGCCCAGACGGGCGAGGGGGTCGACGATCTGCTCGCCTCCATACGCAACTCTCTCCCGGAGGGCCCGCGCTACTATCCCGAGGAGATGGTCACCGATCTGCCGGAGCGCTTCATCGCCGCCGAAATGATCCGCGAGCAGGTCCTGAAGCAGACCCGAGAGGAGGTCCCCTATGGGGTGGCGGTTACAGTGGAGAGTTTTGTCGAGAAGGAGGAAAAGAATCTGGTCGTCATCAGCGCTGTGATCCATGTCGAGCGGGACACCCACAAGAGCATCATCCTGGGTAAAGGAGGGGCAATGATCCGCGCTATCGGCAAGTCGGCCCGCCTGGAGATCGAGCGCTTTCTCGGCAGCCGGGTTTTCCTGGAAATCTTCGTCAAGGTGGAAAAGAACTGGACCGAATCGGGACGTCTGCTCAAGGAGTTCGGGTACGATTGAAGCTGTAAGCTGCAAGCTATAAGCTGTAAGCTGTAAGCGACAAACTATAAATTATAAAAACCTTTAAGCGTAAAGATAGCGAAAATAATCATGATTCCAGTCGTCGCCATCGTCGGCCGGCCCAATGTCGGCAAATCGACTCTTTTCAACCGTATTCTCGGGCAGCGCAAGGCTATCGTCGAGGATTTTCCCGGCGTCACCCGCGACCGCAACTACGCCGAGGTGACTCGTTATGCCGTTCCCTTCACCCTGATCGACACCGGCGGCTTCGAGCCCGTGAGCGAGGAGAGGCTGCTGACCCAGATGCGGGAGCAGTCCCAACTGGCAGTGGAGGAAGCCGATGTCATCCTCTTCGTCC
>NZ_KI421413.1:345851-382372 GCF_000472285.1 Desulfuromonas sp. TF | reverse complement strand
AAGGAGGGGCTGACACCTTCCGATATCGAGGTGGCCTCCCGGCTGAGGCGGGTGGACAAGCCTGTCCTGTTCGTGATCAACAAGGTGGACGGGGAAAAGCAGGAAGCGGGCATCGGCGAGTTCTATGCCCTGGGGGTCGATGAACTCTACACGGTCTCCGCCGAGCATGGCCGCGGGGTGGGTGAACTGATGGATGAGGTGCTGCCCCTTCTTCCGCCGGCCCAGCCTGTCGAGGAGGACCGGGAGGAGGTGCGGCTGGCCATTGTCGGGCGGCCGAATGTGGGGAAATCGTCCCTGGTCAACCGCCTCCTCGGTTATGAGCGGGTGGTCGCCAATCCTCAGGCGGGTACGACCCGGGACAGCGTCGACACGCCGTTCATCTACAATCAGAAACGTTACGTGCTGATCGACACCGCCGGTATCCGGCGGAAGGGGAAGGTGAGCCGGGCGCTGGAAAAATACAGCGTCATCCAGGCGCTCAAAGCCATGGACCGGGCTCATGTGGTGCTGGCGGTCATCGATGCCGAAGAAGGGGTCACCGATCAGGACCTGACCGTGGCCGGCTATGCTTACGAGAAGGGGCGGGCGCTCATTCTGCTGGTCAATAAGTGGGACCTGCTGGCAAAAGATAACTCCACCATGGGGAAATTTCTGGAAAAACTGCGTCTCGACTTCAAGTTTCTTCCCCATGCCCCGGTCATTTTCGTCTCCGCGCTCACGGGCCAGAGGGTTGCAAAGATTATGGCAACGGTCGAGGAGGTGGCTGCGGAATACAACAAGCGCGTTCCCACACCGGCCCTGAACAGGATGCTGATGGAAGCGGTCAAAAGTCATCAGCCGCCGCTTTACCAGGGGAGGAGGCTCAAGTTTTTTTATATCACCCAGACGGCCGTTCGGCCGCCGAGTTTCGTCATTTTCGCCAACCGGGCCGAAGGGGTCCATTTCTCCTATGAGCGTTATCTTGTCAACAAACTCCGCGAATCCTTCGGTTTTACCGGAGCCCCGCTCAGGCTCACGTTCAAAGACCGTGAGCAGCAAAAGGGTTGAACGAAGGAGAATGAAGAAGGCAAACATCCGTTTTGCGTGGCAGGATTTCACTCTTGAGCGGGCTGAAAAACCTTTACTTACTCACCATGCTGCGATATATATTTATTTCTATTTAATTCTAGACTGTTAGACATCGTCTTCGACGCCTTGCGTCCATACTGCCTGGAATCTTCATGAGTCTTGTCGGAAACCTCGAAGACCTCAGTCTGGGGGATATTCTTCAGATCGTCAGCCTCAGCCGCAAATCAGGGGTGCTGTCTCTGGCCAGCCGCGGCCGCGAGGGGAAGGTTGTCTTCAGGGACGGGCAGGTTATCCGCGCCACCTCCACCATGTTCCGCGAAAATATAGGCGACCTGTTGGTTCGCAAGTCCCTCGTCGATATCCCGACCCTCAAAAAAGCCGTATCCATTCAGAAGAAAAGCGACCTTCCCCCGCCACGGCTCGGGGATATCATCGCCGAACATTTCGGCGTTCCCAAGGACAGAATCGAAGAAGCGGTGAAGGAGCAGGTCGAGAAGATCGTTTATAACTTCTTCGCCTGGATGGAAGGGACCTTCTCCTTCGAGCTGGGTGAACCCTCTGAAATGGGAGCGACCACTCTCAACCCCCTGCAGTTCATGCTCGATCAGGGATTGAATCCCCAATGGCTGGCCATGGAGGGGAGTCGAATCCTCGACGAGCGGCGCCACCGGGGCGAACCTGTCGAGGAGGAGGTTTCAGAATCCGTCGTCGACATGGAAAGCCTTCTGGAGCTCGAAGAAGAACCACCCTCAGGCCGTGAAGCCGTGAAGGAAAATCCGTCTTCCTCAGAGACCGAACCGGCCGCCCCGGCAACTGCGGCACCTGGGATGCAGGTCCTTCTGGTGGATGATGACCCTCCCACGGCCGAAGGCATTCGCCGCGCCCTCGGGGCGCTCGGCTATTCCGTTTCCGCATTCAACGAGGGCAATGAATTCCTGGCCGCCGTCGAAGTCGCCGCCCGGGCCGGCGAAGCCCCCGCGCTTCTGGTCGATCTGATCATGCCGCGTCTGAACGGCACCGGCATTCTCGGCGGAATAGAGCTTCTTCAGAATATCAAGAAAAGATTCCCTCAGCTTGCCGTTTTCGTGATGTCGGATCACTCCAACCTTGAAGCCGAAGAAAAAGTCCGGCAATTCGGGGTGTCGGCGGTTATGCCCAAGCCGAAGAAGAACGAAATCCGGGATGAGCGGGGGGCCCGTGCCCTTCAGGCTTTTGCTGAAACCATGAGTGTTTTTCTGGGTGACGCATCAGGGATCGAAGTTCCGGTGGAATCCGCGACCTACAACTGGGGAGCGGAACTCCTCAAGGAAATGGGAGAGGAAACCACTGCGGACCGGCAGGGAAGAGGGCCGGAGTCACCGGGGCTGCACCTTCTCAAAGGAATGCTGCAGGAACTTCACAACCCTTCGCTGGGCGGAGGGATTATTCTCCTGGTTCTTCGTTTTGCAAGTGAACTGATGAATCGGGCGGTCATTTTTCTGGCCAAGGAGAAGGAAATCGTCGGGCTGGGTCAGTTCGGCATCGAACTGAGCGGAGAAATGGCAGATGCCCGTGTCCGAAGGATGAAGATACCCCGAGGCGATAAGTCGATCTTCAACCAGGTTATTGCCGATAAATCCGCCCGCAGGGTCCGCCTCGGCGACAGCCGGTGGGACAACTACCTCAAGGAACAGCTCGGCGGAGACGAGCCGGAAGAGATCTTCCTCGGCCCCATAATCAGCGAGGGGCAGGTCGTGGCCGTGCTGTACGGTGACAACCTGCCTGAGAAATTACCGATCGTCAATACCGAATCACTGGAGATTTTTCTGTCCCAGGCAGGTTTGGCCATGGAAAAAGCCCTTCTTGAACGCCGTCTCAGGGGCAATGTCGCCATCTAGCAAGGAGCGCGGACAGGTGCCTAAAAAGATCCTGATTGCCGAAGATTCACCGACCATGAGGTCATTCATCGTTTCCGCTATCGCTGCCATGGGAGACTATATCCTGGTGGAGGCCGCCAACGGTTTCGACGCCTTGCGCATTCTCCCGCGGGAAAAGGTCGACCTGGTGATCACCGACATCAACATGCCGGACATCAACGGACTTGAACTGGTCAGCTTCATCAAGAACAATCCAAACTACAAAAACACGCCGTTGTTCATCGTCAGCACTGAAGGGAGCGAACGGGACCGGGAAAAAGGACTCGCACTGGGGGCTGACGCCTACCTGGTGAAACCTTTTTCGCCGGACGATCTTCAGGCACTCGTCAGCAGATTTCTGGGGCAGGAGTAATCAGTGACCGACAAGTCGTTATCCAGTGCGATCGGAGATTTCCTGGGAGAGGCCGAGGAAATTATCGAAAAGCTGAACCTCGACCTGGTGGCGCTCGGCGACAGCGCCGACGGGGGAGGAAGCGATCCGGAAATCCTGAACGGTATTTTCCGCGGGGCCCATTCCATCAAAGGGCTTTCGGGCATGTTTGGATTCGACGATATCACTGAACTTGCTCACAACATGGAGAATTTGCTCGACAGCCTGCGGCTTGGAAAGATTTCGTGGAATGCCGAACTTGTCGAGATCCTCTTCGATGCCCTGGAAGCACTTGCGCGCCTGGTTCACGGAAAAGGCGAAAACGAAAACTTCTCTTTCGACGTCAGGCCTCTTGTTCGGCGCATTGACGCCTTCATGAGCGGGGGGCGGCAACCGGGAGGCGATCTTCTCGACACCCTGAAAATTGATTCGGAGATCCTCAACGTCCTCACCGAATACGAGGAGCACCGGCTGCTGGAGAATCTGAACAAGGGGCGCAACCTTCTGCGAGTGAAGGCCACTTTCAGTCTGGCCAGTTTCGATCAGGACCTCGCCGAAATTACAGACCAGCTGAAAAAAAAGGGTGAGGTCATCAGCACTCTACCCTGTGCCGGAGACATATCCGATCGGATAGCGTTCCAGATTCTGTTTGGTTCATCCCAGACGGCGGAGCAGATTTGCTCTCTTCTGGCAAGGGAAGATATCTCCGTTGATCACCTTGGCGGAGGAAACGTCCAACCTTCCGCCGCAGTCAAAGAGTTCGCGGGTCCGGCGGCGGTCGAGGAAATCGAGGAGATGGGAGAAGCTTCGGAAACCTCTCTGAGATCGATCAGCCGGACCGTAAGGGTGGATATCGGAAAACTCGATTTGCTGATGAATATCGTCGGGGAGCTGGTTCTTTCCAAGGGGCTGATCAGCACCATAGCCGAGCGGCTCAAAGCTGAAAAAGAGCGCGAGCTGGGCATGGAGCTTCTCAAAGCCACCCGTACACTTGAGCGGCGCCTGGAAGAACTGCAGAAGGGGGTCATGGAAGTCCGCATGGTCCCAGTGGGTCAGCTCTTCGAGAAAATGTCCCGTATCGTCAGACGGGTTGCCAGCGAACAAGGCAAAAAGGTGGCTCTCGACATTCGCGGAGCGGATACCGAACTGGACAAGCTGATCATGGAGGATCTGGCCGACCCGCTGATGCACATCATCCGCAATGCCATTGATCATGGAATCGAGCCCGTCGACGAGCGCCTCTCCGCCGGAAAATCGGAGAAGGGAACGATCTGTCTCTGGGCGTCTCAGAAGGGGAACCATGTCGTCCTTGAGGTGCGCGACGATGGCCGCGGGATAGATCCGGAGAGGGTTCGCCGTAAGGCCGTACAGAAAGGTCTGATTAACGAAGGGGTGGAATTGCTGCGAGAGGATATCTACGATCTGGTGTTTACGCCTGGTTTTTCCACCCGGGACGAAGTAAGCGACCTGTCCGGCCGGGGGGTGGGAATGGATGTGGTCAAGAACAACATCTCCGCTCTCTCCGGAATGATAGAAATCGACAGCCGGTTTGGAGAGGGAACCGCCATGATCATAACTCTGCCCATCACCCTGGCGATCATCAAGGCGCTGATCGTCAATGCCTGCGGCAGAACCTATGCGATCCCGATCAGTTCCGTACTTGAAACCTTCATGCTCGAATCGTCCGCCATCCGCACCATCGAGCGGCGGGAAGTGGTCGAGCTTCGCCAGAGCACCTTGCCGCTTCTGCGTCTGAGCGAAGTGTTCGGTTTTTCGGAAGCCTCCACAGGGACCGGACGCTCCTTCGTAGCAGTGGTGGGCATGGCGGAAAAGAGACTCGGAATCGTCGTCGACGACCTCCTCGGTCAACAGGACGTGGTCATCAAGTCCCTCGGTAATGCCCTTTCTTTCGTTCGAGGCATCGCCGGGGCGGCTGATCTTGGGAACCAGAAAACGATTCTTGTTCTCGACATCGGAGGGCTGATGAGCGAAACGCTCAGGGGAGAGACGGCCATTCATGTATGAAGGATTTTTCGGCTTCACGGAACGGCCTTTCAGCAAGACCCCAGACCCCCGATTCTTGTTTTTAAGCCGGATGCACGGCGAGGCGCTTGCCCGCCTCATCTATGCGGTAGAGGAGCGGGACCTCATCCTTTTGACGGGAGAGATCGGTTGCGGCAAAACGACTCTGTCACGCGCTCTCATGGATGAACTCGACGAGGGGTACAGGGTCATTCTTTTCATCAACCCGCGGTTGACTCCCCTGGAATTTCTGAGGGGGGTGGCGCTGCGCTTGGGCGTGGAAGATCCGGCAAAGTTCAAGACCGATCTATTGGAGCAGATTGGGTCGGGGCTTTACCGTCTCTATGAGGATGGGATTTGTCCGGTCCTGGTCATCGATGAGGCTCAGTTGGTCCCGCACAAGGAGACCTTCGACGAGATCAGACTTCTGACGAATTTCCAGCTTGACGACCGCAATCTCATGAGCATCGTGCTGATGGGGCAGCCCGAACTGCGCAAGCGGCTGGCTCACCGTGTTTATGAACCTCTGAGGCAGCGCATCGGCATGCAGTACCATCTCTGTTCGCTTTCTCTGGAGGAAACGGCGGAATACCTTGACCACCGTTTACGCGTGGCCGGTGGACAGCCGGGGCTCTTCCTCCCCGGTGCCGTGGAACGCATTTACCAGTATTCCGGCGGCATCCCGCGAAAGATCAATCATGCCGCCTCTCTCGCACTTCTGGAGGGGTTCGGCAGGGAATCTCGGGCCATAGGTCCGGAGGTTCTCGATGATGTTATGGTCGAACTCGATCTCGTTTTTTCGCCGCAGAAGGAAATGACTGATGGATCTTGCTGAAATCCGGAAAAAAGCCCGCTCGCGCAAAGAGCAACCTCCCGGCGACCCCAGCCCCCCTTTGCGGCGAGATGTTCGTTCCGCTCCCTCCATTCAGGGGGCGCCGGAGAAATCAACGGCCGACATCCCTCTGGAACATATTCCGAAGCCCTTGGACCGGCCCGCTGCGATGGATCCCCTGGAAGCACTTTTCCGCTTTCGCCCCGAGATGGAACTGGCGACCGAAGAAAGCTACCTGCAAGGATTAACCGGGCGGGACAGTCAGGAAGAAGACCTGCGGCAGTGGCTGACCTTTACTCTCGGAAGCGAAGAATATGCTCTGGACATCGGACAGATTCGCGAGATAATCAAACCGAGAGAAATAACCGATCTCCCCCGTGTGCCCGACTTCATTCTCGGTATCATTTCCCTGCGCGGGGTCATCATCCCCGTCTTCGATCTCAAAAGGCGATTGAAGCTGGGGACGGCGGAAATCACCTCCGCTTCACGGATCATCGTATGCCAATATGGAGAAAAGTCAGCGGGGCTTGTCGTTGACAGCCTTAATCAGGTGGTGCGTCTTCCGGCTCAGGGTATTGAACCTCCGCCGGCTGTCCTTTCCGGATTGGACCGGGATATGGTGGAAGGGGTTGGCCGGGATCAGGGGAGAATGATGATTCTGCTGGATCTGGCGAATGTGCTGAACGCGGAACTCATCTGATGGAAGAAAGGAGAGGGTAGGTGTCTAAACAAAAGATACTCATCGTAGAGGACGAAGAAAGCCTGCTGAAACTCGAGAGCATTCTCCTGACTTCC
This sequence comes from Desulfuromonas sp. TF, assembly GCF_000472285.1. NCBI lineage: Bacteria > Pseudomonadati > Thermodesulfobacteriota > Desulfuromonadia > Desulfuromonadales > Desulfuromonadaceae > Desulfuromonas > Desulfuromonas sp. TF. The sequence goes on along the minus strand of NZ_KI421413.1, from coordinate 375,369 downwards.
AAGGGTTATGCGGTAAGAGGGGTTTCGAACGGCCAGGCGGCGCTGGATGCCATTGCTGAAGAGCTGCCGGATCTGGTGCTGCTTGACATCATGCTTCCGGAAATGGATGGTTTCGAAGTCTGCCGGCGGATCAAGAGCCACGAATCCACCAGGAATATTCCAGTCATCATGTTGACCGCCAAGAAAAGCCGTGAAGATATGGCGCGGGGCGAAACGGTCGGAGCGGATTGGTATATCACCAAGCCCTTCAAATCCGCCATGGTCATCGAAACGATTCAGAGGTTTCTTGCCAAATGATTAGAAATGCTGAAAAAATGGAGGCGCCGGCCAAACCGGAAGAGCTTCGCCAGGAGATCCAGTTGGCCTGCTTCCGCATAGGAACGGAATTGTACGCCCTTGATATTCTTCGCATCAAGGAGATTATCCGGCCGCAGCGGCTGACCCCCGTCCCCAAGGCTCCGGCATTCATTGAAGGAGTGATCAATCTGAGAGGGGTGGTTATCCCGGTGGTCGACCTGCGCAAACGTTTCGACCAGGCGAAAACTGAAACCGATCGCAAGACTCGGGTCATCATCTGTGGCCTCTCAGGCAAAATTCTCGGGTTGATGGTCGATGAGGTATCGGAAGTCCGTCGTTATTCCCGACACGAAATTCAGGCGGCGCCGAAATTCCTCAAAGGCAAGGGAGCGGAGTTCTTCCTTGGCGTCTGCAGAAAAGACGAGGATCTGGTTATGCTGCTGGACCTTGAAAGAATCCTCTCTTCCGACGAAAAGATCGATCTGGATAAAATTGAGAAAACGCCCTGAAAATAAGGGCAATGAAAAACGGATTCACTGTGCTGTGACAGCACGGACCTCCCCGGCCGTCGCCTGTCATCCGACATTTTTTTCCATGCCGACTAGCTGAGATTTTCTCTGACAGTTCCCGGACGTTATTCGATTATTGCGAGGTTTTGATGATTGTAAGTTGCCCCGCCTGTGCGGCGCGTCTGCGTCTGGACCGCCGGCGACTCGGCGGAAAACGGGTGACCCTGAGGTGCGGTCGTTGCCGCGAGGTCTTCAAAGTCGAAGTGCCGTCGGTCACTGTAGAGAACACAGGATTCAGCGTCCTCGTTGCTCATAGCGACCAGGCGCTCTGCGCCACCATCGAAGAAATTTTGAACCGTGCCGGCCTTTCCTGCAGGACCTGCCATGACGGACAGGATGCCCTCGATCTCATGGCTGCGTCGCCCCCCCAGGTTGCGGTGGTCGATGTGGCCCTTCCCGGCCTATTCACCTTTGAGGTAGTGGAAAAAGTACGTAAGAGACCGGGGCTGGAAGAGGTAAAAATCCTTCTGTTATCTTCCGTCTACAACAGAATGGCGTACAAAAGAACTCCCACTTCATTGTACGGCGCCGATGATTATATCGAAAAGCATCATATCCCCGACGATCTTGTTACCAAAATCAATCGGCTGGCCGTGAATGCCGTATCGGCTCCTCCCGGTGAACAGGCTTCCGGGGGAATCACCGTGGGGCAGACCCTTCAGGCAGAGGAGAAGGATCGGGATTCGCAAGTTCTTGATGATGAAGTCAAAGAAAGGATCCGAAGCGCTGAAGAGAATGAGGTTTCGGGGGAGGCTACCGAGGAAAGAATCTTGAAAGCCCGTCGTCTGGCCCGTATCATCGTCTCCGATATCGCTCTTTACAATCAGGACCGTGTCGAGGAGGGGATCCGCCAGGGAACCTTTCATCATTTGCTTTCTTCGGAGATTGATGAAGGAAAGCGGCTTTTCAAAGAGAGGATTGCGCCTGAAATCCGCAGCCTGGAGGATTTTCTGGAGCAGGCCTTTGCGACATTTATCGAACGTCGCAAAATAGAACTCTGTTTGCAGGAGAGCCGGGGTGATTTCCGTGGTGAATGAAAAGAAAATACGCGAGTTGCTGGATTCCGCTCAGGAAGAAGAGAGATTGCAGGGGCTCAAAGAATTAGGTCGCTGCTCCTCCGGGGACTCCGCTCCGGCAATCATTCGAGCTCTGGGAGATGAAAGCTGGCGGGTGCGAAAAGAGGCGGCTGAACTTTTTATCTCTCTGCCGGGTGGGGACGCACTGACCGGGGAAATCATCGAGCTGCTGCATTCCGAGGATAATGCCGGCCTTCGTAATACGGCCGTTGAAATCCTGGTGCGACTCGGTCGTTTGGCCATTCCCCTGCTTCTTGAGGAGCTTTCCTGCAGCGATCACGACGTCCGCAAATTCGTTCTTGATATCCTCGGCGAAATCGGAGATGAATCGATCGTGCCGTCGATGCTCCGGGCCCTGTCCGATCCGGATGACAATGTGCGGGCGGCGGCGGCGGAAAACCTGGGCCGAATCGGCAGTGTTGAATCCGTTCCCGCTCTTATTTCGGCGATGGGACATTCGGATCTCTGGTTCCGGTTCACCGTCCTGGAAGCCCTCGGCGAGATCGGTGCTCCGGTTCCGATGGACAGCCTCCTCTGCTATAAGGATGATCGTCTGCTGAGGAAAGCCTTGTTCGATTGTCTCGGAAGGGTTGGAGATGGGGACGCTCTGCCTGTTCTGATAGAAGGGCTATCCGACCAGGTACGCAACGTCAGGGAATCGGCCGCGGTTGCTCTGTCGCGCCTAGGCGCGAAATGGCCGGAAGCAGCGCCTGAGCAGTTGGCCCGCTTCTGCGGCACTCCGACGGCTGAAGCCGTCGCCGATATGATCGATTCCGCCGACGCCGCCGTACGCCTGTCAGCGACGGAACTCCTGGGCCAGATTGGGGACGGCCGTTTCGCACCCCGTCTCCTGGGCGCGCTCTCTGACGAGGACCTTCGCACCAGCGCAGCAAAAAGCCTGGTCGCGTTGGATAGAGAAGCGGTCTGCGGGCTCATGGAACTCTGGACCGATGCAGACAGCCGCACCAGGACATATCTCTCCTACATTTTCGGCGAAGCGGGATGTCTCGAGGCGATGCAGCTCCTTTTGTCCGCCCTCTCTTCTCCCGACCCTGAGCTGCGTCTGGCTTCAACCCAGTCCCTCGGAAAACTAGGCGAGGCGGCCGCTCTGGTCCCGCTGGTCGACCGCCTGGGAGATTCCTGCGAGGAGGTCAGGGAAATGGCCATGGATGCCCTCAGCAAAGTGGGTATGCGGCACCGGCGGCAGGCCATGACCATTCTCCATCCCCTTCTGAAGCATGAAGATCCCGAATGGCGCATGCATGCAGTGTCGATTCTCGGTCGTCTGGATGGCGGCGACGTCGAGGGCACTCTCACCTTTGCCATGAAGGACGAATCCTCCCTGGTCCGGCGGGCGGCAGTCCGCGCTTTTGAGGGCAAACGCGGGGATGGTCGACTTCAAGCTCTGATGCTCGCCCTGACCGATGAAGATGACGAAGTGCGGCGTCTTGCCGTCGAAGCCCTCGGCACGATCGGCGACTCTCAGGTTGTCGGAGCTCTGGAGCTGGCTTTGCGGGACGAAGATATCTGGGTGCGAAGCGCGGCGGTTCGAGCTCTCGGAGGAATCCCTTCGGAGGAAGCGTTCCGGCTGGTGCAGGGGACCCTGACCGACCCGGTGGGGCTGGTCGCTATCGCCGCCCTCGAAACCCTCTCCTCTATGGGGGCCGAAAAGGCCCATTCCTCTCTGGTCGCCACTTTGACCCATGACGATGAAGAAGTCGTGAATGCGGCTCTTCAGCTCCTGACTGCCGGCGGTCGCAGCGACTGGATCCCTCCAGTGCTAGAGAGTCTGCTCAATCATCGGCATTGGGAGGTGCGCCTCACCTTTGCCCGTGCCCTGGCCGAACTCGTGGGGGAAAGCTGCCGTCACCATCTGGAAGAAAGGCTCCTGGTCGAAGGGGAGGATCTGGTTTGCCATCAGCTCCGGGGGCTTCTTTCGGATTCTGGCAAAGCTTCTGAGGTGAGTCGTTAATGCTGTTCTTTACCCCCGACATACCTCTGAACGACGAGGAATTTCGTCTGCTGCGGGATTTCGTCTATCAGCACTGCGGGCTGCATTTTACCGAAGACTCCAAATACCTGCTGGAAAAACGTCTGGGCAAGCGGCTGCAGCATCATAAAATGAAGAACTTCAAGGATTACTACTATCTCCTGCGTTACGGGCGACAAAAGGAGGAAGAACTCAATGAAGTCATCGATGCCCTGACTACCAATGAGACTTATTTCTTCCGGGAGGACTTTCAGCTCAAAACCTTCACCCAGGAGATTCTTCCGGAGATTCGCGAACGCAAGGCGAGGGAAGGGGATCGAAAGCTCCGGATCTGGAGTGCGGGATGTTCGACCGGCGAGGAACCCTATACCATTGCCATGCTGCTGCACGACATACCCGCTTTTGCAGACTGGCAGGTGGATATCATCGGCACCGACATCAGCCATAAGGTTCTGCAGACTGCGCGGAAGGGGGTTTACGGATCCGCGTCCTTCCGCAGCACGGAGACTGCCGTGCAGCGGCGTTTTTTCACCGAGGTCGACGGGAAGCATCGCATTGCCGATTCTCTGAAAAAGCTGGTCACCATCAGCCATCTGAATCTCTTCGACACCCCCCGGGTCGCCCTTCTTGGGAAAATGGACGTCATTTTCTGCCGCAACGTGATCATCTATTTCGATCTTGCTGCCAAGAAGCGGGTGGTGGAGAATTTCTATCAGAGACTCAGGCCGGAAGGATTTCTTCTCCTCGGACATTCCGAATCGCTGATGAGCATCACGAACGCCTTTGTCCTGAGACACTACACCCATGACATGGTTTATCAGCGTCCGCCGCAGACGGGGGGTGGGGAGTGGCGATGATGAACGACCAGGTGCGGGTGCTCGTGGTGGACGATTCGGCTTACAATCGACGCACCATCATCAAAATGCTCGAAACCATCCCGGGGGTCGAGGTGGTCGGTTATGCGGTCAACGGGGAGGAGGGGCTGCGAAAGGTCTTCGACCTCAAGCCAGACCTGATCACTCTAGATCTTGAGATGCCCCGCATGGACGGCTTCTCTTTTCTGCGGGTGGTCATGCAGAACCGGCCGACTCCGGTGATCGTGGTTTCGGCGCGATCCGAAGACGAAAACGTATTCCGGGCCCTCGAGTTCGGCGCGGTCGAATTCGTGGCCAAGCCCTCGGCCAGGGTTTCGCCGGAACTTTTCAGTATCCAGGAAGACCTGCTCCAAAAGGTTCGGACCATCGCCCGCACCGATATGAAGAAGGTCCTGAACCGCCCCGCTCCCGGCACCGCTGGGCCCTTGCGGCAGGCCGCCAAAATCAGGGCAGCAGATGGGGAACAGATCAATCAGGTGGTTATCGCCGCTTCAACGGGGGGACCGCCAGCTCTTCAGGCCATTCTCTCAGCTATAAGGGAGCCGATTCCCCTCGGCATCGCCATCGCCCAGCATATGCCTCCGGGATTCACCAAGGCTTTTGCCGATCGTCTCAACAAGTACTGTCCTCTGGAGATCCGCGAGGCCCGTTCGGGGGACCGGATGCGTCCCGGTACCGTTCTGGTGGCGCCCGGCGCAAAGAATCTGCTTTTTCGCCGGCGCGGCGACGAAGTCCTGGCGGAAGTCGTGGAGCCCGCTGCCAATCAGCGCTACACCCCGTCGGCCGATGTCCTGTTCACTTCCGCCAGTGAAATTTTCGGATCTCGATTGCTGGGAGTCGTCCTGACCGGCATGGGGAACGACGGCGCCCGGGGGGTGGTGAGCATCAAGGAAGAGGGTGGCGCCGTCCTTGCCGAGGCGGAAAGCAGCAGCGTGGTCTTCGGCATGCCCAAGGAGGCCATCGCCACTGGTAAGGTGGACAAGATTGTGCCGCTGCCTCAGATGGGAGGGGCGATCCTCCACCGTTGCGGGTTTGGTCGCTATTCCGCTTAGTGGCATCGGGAAGTTCAGGAGGAACTCGGGTGAATTTCCGGGTAGCAGACGGAGAGTTCTTCCTTCGGGGGCAGAAAGTCTGAGGTTGCTCAAGAGGATGAGGCCGCTGTGGCGGAAAAGAAACCGTTATCCGGACGGAAAGACAGTGTAAAAGGTCGACATTTATTCCGGGTGCTGGTAGGATTGCGCCTGATATCGGGCACCTGTCAAGTTTAATGGCGTCGCAAAAAGTCCGCCCTACGGCGTTACGGTGTTTTTTCAGGACCTCGACATACCTGATGTATGCCTTCGCCCCAGAAAAACCACCATGCCTTGTAGGACGAAATTTTTGCTTAGCCATCCTCTGAGTTTTTGCGAGTGCATCAAGTTTAGGAGAATACCATGGCGGAAAAAGACGACACCAGAGGTTCGGCAAGCAGGGCCGAGGAATTTCTGCAGGTCTTTAAGAAGGGTGCCGAATTCACCCAGGAACTGCTCAAGGAAAACGAGCGGCTGCGTTTTCAGATTCTGCAACTTCAGGAAACCGTCAAGACAGAGGGCGGCCTTTCCGGTATCGAAGCGGAAAAGTTGCTTCGCCGCATTGAGGAGCTGGAGCAGGAGAAGAGTGAGATTCTCGATCGCATCAAGCAGATAGAGGCGGAGAACCTCGATTTCGCCAACCGTTACGTCGAGATCGAGACGGAAAACAACAATCTGGCCAACCTTTATATCGCCTCCTATCAGCTCCATTCGACTCTCGATTTTCGCGAGGTCCTTCAGGTCATTACCGAGATCGTGATCAATCTCATCGGCGCCGAAGAATTCGCCATCATGCTTCTGGACGAAAAAACCAACAAGCTGCAGGCGGTGGCCACGGAAGGTCTGGAGCAGTCCGAACTGCCGAAGGTCGGCATCGGCGAGGGGATCATCGGTCAGATGGCCAAAACGGGAGAAAACTACTTCATCGATGAGATGGAGGGATATGTCAGGGATTTCAATCATCCCATTGTCTGCATCCCCCTCAAGATCAAGGAACACGTCATCGGCGTGATCGTCATCTATAAACTGCTGGTTCAGAAGGACCGGTTTGCCGAGGTGGATTACGAACTCTTTACCCTGCTGGCAGGTCATGCCGCCACCGCTATCTTCTCTTCCAAGCTCTATTCTGAATCGGAACGGAAGCTGTCGACCATCCAGGGTTTTCTTGATCTTTTGACCAAATAGTCCGGGGAGGGATTTTTCATGTCTACCTTTAAGGTGCTCATCGTTGAAGATTCGCCAACCATGCGCCAGCTCATCGTATTCGCACTGAAGCGTCTGCGCGGACTCAACATCGTCGAGGCGAATGACGGCGTGGATGGTCTGAAGAAGCTGTCGAGCGAAAAATTCGATCTGATCTTCACCGATATCAACATGCCTATAATGGATGGGCTTAAGCTGGTGAGCCTTGTTCGCAACGATCCCAACTACAAGAATGTGCCGATCGTCATCATCACAACGGAAGGGGCGACGGAGGACCGGGACCGCGCCCTGGCCCTGGGAGCGAACGACTATATCACCAAGCCGATCCAGACGACCAAAATACTCGAGGCCGCCCGGCGTCTGTTGAACCTCGGAGCATAAACGCCTGTCCTGCGAATCCGGGGGTTGACAATCCCGGTTCATTGTGTAAATACTCGGGATTGCCTGGACCCGTCCGGTCAATCTCCACTATTCATAGTTCCTCAAGGAGGCTCTTTTGGCTAAAGAAGAAGCGATTGAAGTCGAGGGATCGGTCATCGAACCCCTCCCCAATGCCATGTTCCGGGTCAAACTGGACAATGGCCATATCGTACTGGCTCATATTTCCGGCAAAATGCGCAAATTTTACATCCGCATTCTCCCCGGCGACCGTGTCACCGTGGAGCTTTCCCCTTACGATCTGAGCCGGGGGCGGATTACCTACCGGGAAAAGTAAGTTCGTTAGCAACGGCCGGGGCCGGACTGAAGCGAGGGCGAGGTTCCCCTCGCCGCCCATCTCTTCCGTTGCGCTTTTTCGGGGATCGCCCCGGCGTTTACCTTGATTCATACCGGCACAGGCCGGTTTTCCTGTTTTTACCGGAGCCGAAAGGGCGCGGAGGAGATATGCAAGAGCGCTATGAACCCAGTGCCGTAGAGAGCAAGTGGCAGTCCGTCTGGGAGGAGAAAAAAACCTTCAAAGTAGAGGAGCGAGTCGACAGGAAGAAATTCTACCTCCTGGAAATGTTCCCCTATCCTTCGGGACGCATCCATATGGGACATGTCCGCAACTATTCCATCGGCGATGTGATAGCACGATTCAAGCGGCTCCAGGGGTTCAACGTCCTTCATCCCATGGGCTGGGATGCTTTCGGCATGCCTGCCGAAAACGCCGCGATTCAGCATGGAATCCATCCTGCCAAATGGACCCGCGAAAACATTGCCAACATGCGCTCGCAGCTTAAGCGGATGGGCTTGTCCTACGACTGGGACCGCGAACTGGCCACCTGCGACGTCGACTACTATAAATGGGAACAGCTCATTTTCCTCCGGATGTTCAAAAAGGGGCTGGCCTACAAGAAGAGTTCTTTCGTCAACTGGTGCCCCGAGTGCCGGACCGTTCTGGCCAACGAACAGGTGGAGGACGGGTGCTGCTGGCGTTGCGACAGCGAGGTGGCACAGAAGGAGTTGGAGCAGTGGTTCTTCAAGACGACCGAATACGCCCGTGAACTGCTGGAGGAAACCGATCGTCTGAAGGGATGGCCGGAGCCGGTCCTGACCATGCAGCGCAACTGGATAGGGCGCAGCATCGGCTGTGAAATCGAATTCCCCCTGAAAACCTCGTTGAAGAAGATTCGCGTCTTCACAACGCGTCAGGACACGCTGTACGGAGCCACCTTCATGAGCCTGGCCCCGGAGCACCCCCTGGCGCTGGAACTGACCACTTCGGAGCAGCGGGAGGCGGTGGAAGCGTTCATCGACCGGGTCAAGAAACAGGACAAGATAAAACGCACCAGTGAGGACTTCGAAAAAGAGGGGGTCTTCACCGGATCCTACTGTATAAACCCGGTCACCCGGCTGCGGATGCCGGTTTTCCTGGCCAATTTCGTTCTCATGGACTACGGCACCGGGGCGGTCATGGCGGTCCCCACCCACGACCAGCGCGACTTCGAATTCGCCCGCAAATACGATCTTCCCATGACCGTGGTCATTCAACCTGAGGGCAAAAGCCTTGATCCGGAGGCCATGTCCGAAGCCTGGACCGGGTCGGGCGTCATGACCAACTCCAGGGAGTTCGACGGTCTCGACAACGAGGAAGCCAAGGAACGGATCGCCGAATACCTTGAGAAGGAGGGGATCGGTAAAAAAACGGTCAACTACCGTCTTCGCGACTGGGGCGTATCGCGCCAGCGTTACTGGGGGACGCCCATCCCCATCATCTACTGCGATGTCTGCGGGGTCGTTCCGGTGCCTGAGCAGGATCTTCCGGTGGTTCTGCCGACCGATGTCGAATTCACCGGGGAGGGGGGAAGCCCTCTGGCGAAGAGCAGCGCCTTCGCTACCGTCACCTGCCCCCAGTGCGGCGATGCGGCGCGGCGGGAAACAGACACCTTCGACACCTTTGTGGAGAGTTCCTGGTATTTCGCCCGTTTCACCAGCCCCGATTTTCCTTCCGCTCCCGTCGACCGCCAGGCGGCCGAATACTGGCTGCCGGTCGATCAGTACATCGGCGGTATCGAGCACGCTGTCATGCACCTGCTTTACGCCCGCTTTTTTACCAAGGTGCTGCGCGACCTCGGGATGATGAACGTCGATGAACCTTTCCGCAACCTCCTCACACAAGGGATGGTCTGCATGGAAACCCGTTCCTGTCCCGAGCATGGGTGGCTCTATCCGGAGCAGGTCGGAGACGGAAAATGCACGATCTGCGGCAAGGAAACGCGTGTCGGCCGTAATGAGAAGATGAGCAAGTCGAAGAAAAACGTGGTTGATCCAGACAGCCTCATAGAGCGCTTCGGCGCCGATACCGCCCGTCTCTTCTCCCTCTTCGCCGCGCCTCCGGAGAAGGACCTGGAATGGAATGAGCAGGGGGTGGAGGGTTGCTACCGTTTTCTCAACCGGGTCTGGCGGGCCATTTATGATAATCTGGAGCTGATCGAAGATAACCGGCCGCCTGAAACGGAAGGAGATGCCAGGATCCTGCGTCGTACGACCCACCGGACCATCCGGAAGGTGACTGACGATATCGACGGCCGCTTCCATTTCAATACGGCCATCGCCGCCGTCATGGAACTGGTCAACGCCATCTATGCGTTCGATCGCAAAGAGGAGAATCCCGGGGCGCTCAGGGAGGCCCTGGAGACGGTGGTTCGCCTTCTGGCTCCTTTCGTCCCCCATGTCGCCGAAGAAGCCTGGAGCGGCCTGGGACACGAGGGAGGGATCGAGGCCGCAGGGTGGCCGGACTGGGATGAATCGGCTCTGGTCGAAGACGAAAAAGTCATTGTCATTCAGGTCAACGGCAAGGTCCGGGGGAAGGTGACCGTCGCGGCGGATGCCGATGAAGAAGAGGTGCGGAAGGCGGCTCTGACCGAGGAAAACGTGGCCCGTTTCACCAGCGGAAAAACGGTGCGAAAGGTGGTCGTCATCCCCGGCCGGCTGGTCAACGTGGTGGTGGCGTGATGCGGCGCCTGATTCTTTTCTGGGTACTTCCGTTTCTTTTGTGCGGCTGCGGTTATCATCTCTCCGGAGACGTGAACAACCTGCCTCCTGAAATCCGGACCCTCTATATCGAACTCTTTGCCAATCGTACCGCCGAGCCGTTTCTGGAAAACCTCATCACCAAGGAGGTGACAAGGGAGTTCGCCCGGACCCGCAGTCTGCATATCACCGAAGACCGGACCCGCGCCGACGCTGTTTTGTCCGGAGCCGTCACCGCCTATTCGACCTCTCCGGTATCTTTCGGACTAGACGACGAAATAACCGAGTACCGATCGGCCATGGCCGTCGATGCCGTCCTTTATCGTGCTTCCGATGGCAAGACTCTGTGGAAGGGAAGCCTTTCCTGGACGGAGGAGTATCCTTCCAACGACGACAAGGCCGTCCAGGAAGACAATGAGGCCGAAGCCATCGATGTCATCATCGAACGCCAGGCCGAGGAGCTTTATTTCAGGATCGTGGACAATTTCTGACCGGAGAGGCTCTCAGATGACGCCTGTGGAACTCGATCGGAATCTCGCAGCGCATAAAATTCCACCGCTGCTCTTTCTCTTCGGTGAAGAAACCTTTTCCCTGGAGCGGACGTTGCAGCGCGTACTCGATCTGGCCGTCCCCCCCGATACACGCGACTTCAACTATAACCTTTATCACGGCCGGGAATCCCGAGCCGAAACCATTCTCGATACGGTCCGCACCCTCCCTCTGTTTGCCGCGCATCGCATGGTGCTGGTCAAGGATGCCCAGAACCTAGCCGCCGCAGAGCTTGAAGCGTTTGTTCCCTATCTGCAGCATCCCATGCCGGAAACTGTCCTGGTTTTCACCGCCGACAAGATCGACCGGCGCAAGAAGTTTTTCCAGGAATTCAATAAAAAGGGAGAGTTGGTCGAATACAAGAAGCTGTACGACAATCAGATCCCGGCATTTGTAAAATCCCAGGCCCATGAGGCGGGACGCTCTTTCACCGAGGATGCTCTGGCCCTGTTCTGCCGACGGATGGGGACCAATCTCCAGGAGGTGCACGGCGAATTGAGCAAGCTCTTTGCCTATCTGGGGGAGAGGAATCTGGCCGATGTCAAAGATGTGGCCGCCGTTGTTTCCGATACCCGGGTGGACAGCATCTTCGACCTGACCAACGCCATGGGAGACAAGAATACCGGAGAGGCATTGCGTCTTCTGAGCAGGCTTCTCGCTGAAGGGGTGGCCCCGCTGCTCATCCTCAGCATGATGGTGCGGCATTTCCGGCAGCTCTGGAAGACCCGGGAGCTTCTTGAACAGGGAACGGGCAAACAGGATCTCTGCCGACGCATCGGGATAAACCCTTATTTTCTCGACGGACTAGTAAAACAGGCCCGGCGGTTTTCTTCAGTGCAGTACCGGCACTCCTTCGAACTCTTTCTTGACGTCGATATGGCGCTCAAGTCAAGCGGGGCTCATCCGGCCGTCTTGCTTGAGAAGCTGGTGCAGGATATTGCGGTGGGCGAGCCCGGCTGACGAGTAAAAAAAAAAGGGGCCGCACGGGCCCCTTTTTTTTATAGCTGAAGCAAACTCGACTAAGCTTGAAGGGCGTTCACCAGTCTGGTAAGGCGGGAGATTTTGCGGCTGGCGGTTGCCTTGTGAATGATTCCTTTGGTGGCGGCTTTATCGATAAAGGGGATGACCCTCTCCAGAGCCGTCTTGGCCGATTCGGCATTGCCTTCGGCGACCGCCTGGCGGACCTGTTTGACATAAGTCCTCATGGTAGACCGAATGTGCGTGTTGCGGGCATTGCGCAGAGCGTTCTGCTTGTTTCTCTTGATCGCGGATTTGTGATTGGCCAAGGTTTTATCCTCCAATGGATTAAGTGATGACGCTAGTTTGACTTAGGGTCCGATTTATAGCATTGGATGTTTTTGCAGTCAAGATAAAAAATGTTAAATTAATCAATAAAAATCATTGCATCATCAATAGGTTAAGCAGACAGGTATAGGGATTAATAAAAAATAATCCCTATTTCGGGGCTTCAGCGTGATCTGAACGGAAACTTCTCATGTCCGAAAGAAAACAGATATCCATGGCCACCGGAGTCATGGGAGTGGCGACCGGGCTCAGCCGCATTGCCGGACTGGTGCGAGACATGGTCGTTGCCGCTCTTTTCGGCGCCGGATTCGGCACGGATGCTTTTTTCATGGCCTTCACCATTCCCAACCTGCTGCGACGTTTCTTTGCTGAAGGATCCCTGACCGCTGCCTTTGTTCCGACCTTTGCCGATGTTCGCCACCGGCAGGGGGATGAGGAGGCGATGCGGGTGGCGTCGATATGCTGGACCCTGCTGCTGCTGATCATGGCGGCGGTGACGCTCCTCGGTGTTCTGGGCTCGCCCCTCCTGGTTCGAGGCATAGGGTTCGGCTTCGGTGCGGTGGAGGGGAAGCTGGTCCTGACGGATTTCCTTAACCGCATCATGTTCCCTTACATTTTTTTCATCAGTCTCCTGGGGCTCGTCACAGGCATTCTGAACGTCCTGGGACATTATTTCCTCCCTGCCGTCTCCACGCTTTTTCTCAACCTCTCCATGATACTCTGCGCGCTGGTCCTTTCGCCCCTGTTCGAAATCCCGATCACCTCTCTGGCCATCGGCGTCCTGATCGGGGGCGCGGTGCAGCTTCTCATGCATTTTCCCGTCCTGCGGCGCAAGGGGGTCCGCCTGCATCTCGATTTCAATTTCCGGCATCCCGCAGTCGTGCGGGTAAGCCGCCTGATGCTCCCCGGGATCGCCGGGGTGGCGATCTATCAGATCAATGTGGTAGTGACCCGTCTGCTCGCCTCCTTCCTCCCCGAAGGGAGTGTCTCCTATCTGTATTACGGGCAGCGCCTGTTCGAATTCCCCCAAGGCATTTTCGTCGTCTCCCTGGCCCAGGCCGTCCTCCCCGCCATGAGCCGGCAGGCATCGCTGGGGGATGAGGAAGGGCTCAAGGATTCGCTGCGCTTCGCCCTGGCCCTGATCGCCGTGATTACCGTTCCGGCGGCGGTGGGGTTGATGCTCTGCGCGGTGCCCGTGTACAGCCTCTTTTTCATGAAGGGTGCATTCGGGTATTACGAGGTGCGTCAGACGGCGCTGGCCCTGGCGGCTTTCGCCCCGGGGCTCCTCTTCGTCGGGGTTAGTCGGGTCGTGGTGCCTGCCTTTTACGCCATGAAGGACACCCGCACCCCCGTCTGGATTTCCTTCTGGACACTGCTTGTCAACGCCGGAACAGGCCTCATTCTGATGAAGCCCTTCGGCCATACCGGTCTGGCCATGGCTCTTACCTTTTCTTCGATTTTCAACTGCCTGCTTCTGGTCTGGGCTCTGCACCGCAAGGTCGGGCGGCTGGGTTTATCCCGGCTCTTTGCCTCTCTGGTACGTCTCCTTCCTGCCGCGGGTTGCATGGCCGCGGTGGTCTGGTATATCCTGGAATTTGCGCCCTGGAGTACGGCAGGGGCGATCTGGCTCAAAGCGGCAGTGCTGAGCGCGGCGGTTGCTGCCGGAACCGGCATTTACGCGATGGGCTGCGTGGTGTTCAAGGTTCCCGAAGCCGCCGAGGCGATGGCTTTGATGAAAGGAAAACTGATGCGAGGAAAGAAATGAAGAGGATATCGACAGCGGACGGACATATTTTCGGCTTGTGCCGCTCCCCCATCGGATGGCTCGGTCTGGTGGCGGGAAGGGAGGGCTTGGCTGCCGTCGTCTCCCATCCCTCCGAAGAGGAGGTGCGCGGGCGCATTGCCGAGGGGTACCCGGTGGCGGCGCCAGGCGAAAACTCCCTTCTTGCCGAGGCGCAGCGTCAGTTTGAGGAATATTTCCGGGGCGAGAGGCGCGATTTTGATCTGCCCTTGGAACTGCCCGGGATTCCCCCCTTTTCCTCGGCCGTCCTGCGGCAGCTGGTCGGGGTTCCATACGGAACGACCGTCACCTATGGCGAGCTGGCGGCTGCCGTCGGGAGTCCGGGTGCCGCCCGGGCCGTGGGTCGGGCGATGGCCACAAATCCTCTGCCCCTCGTCATTCCCTGCCATCGGGTGGTCGGGAGGGGAGGGAAAATGACGGGATATTCGGGAGGGGAGGGGATCGCGACAAAGGAGTGGCTGCTTGAGCACGAGCGGCTGCAATTATAAGGATAAGTGGTCAGTCGCTCAGTCGCTCAGTCGTCCGCTCTGTCGCAGGGCTTCGTACAGAACTATTCCTGCCGCGGTGGAGAGATTTAGACTGCGGACGACGGGAGAGAAGATGGGGATGCGAAGGGTCTTTTCGGGATGGGCGGCAAGGAGCTTTTCCGGAAGCCCCAGGGTTTCCTTGCCGAAAACGATAAAATCGCCGGGTCGGAAATCCGCCTCGACATAGGATTTGACTCCCTTTTTCGAGGTATACCACCAGCGGCCTAGGGGAAACGCCTGCTGCAGCTCCTCAAGACTCCCCCACCTTTGCACATCCACCGCCTCCCAGTAATCGAGCCCCGCCCGCCTGAGATGCTTGTCGTCGATGGAAAAGCCGAGCTTTCCCACCAGGTGCAGAACCGTCCCGGTGGCCCCGCACAGACGCGCGATGTTGCCTGTATTGGGGGGGATCTCCGGTTCGATCAGTACGATATGGAAAGAGGGATGAGGGATCATCATCCCAGGTCCCGCCATCGGCGGTGAACCCAGAACCACTGGGCAGGATCCCGGCGGACCGCCTCCTCGATTTTTGCCGTGAGCAGGGCCGTATTGCGAACGACCGCTTCCTCGCCGGATTCGTCGGGGAAGAGGACCATCGGCTCGATCACGATATTGTGCCTGTAATCCCGGGTTCGGTAGGAGAAAAGGGGGACCACGGGGATCCCGTTTTTCATGGCGATCTGAGCGATGACGGGTGTGGTGCAGGCCTTGCGGCCGAAAAAATCAACCACCACAGCCTCGTTGCGGGAGATGTGCTGATCCAGAAGGATGGCTACTCCCCGTTTCTCCCCGAGGGAACGGATGATCCGCCTCGCTCCTTTTTTACTGTCCAGGCAGCGGCCGCCGCCGGCTTCCCGCATGCGCTGAAAATACTTGTCGACATACGGGTTCTTCATCTTCTTTGCGACAAAATCGGCGGGGAACCCCACCTTGGGAAGGAGGAAGGTGCCTACCTCCCAGAATCCGATATGTCCGGTCAGCAGAAAGACTCCCCGGTTCAGATCATAGGCCTCGCGCAGATGTTCGAGGCCAGTGATGTCAAAGTTTTTCTGCAGGTCCTGCTCTGATTCGAAACGGTTCAGGGTCAACATCTCCATGCCGCTGATGCCGAGATTGCGGAAGGTTTCTGAGACAATAACTTTCACCTCCGAGGCGGACATCTCAGGAAAAGCCCTGTGGATATTGTCGTAGGCGAGTTTACGTTTCTTCGGGATCAGAAACTGGCAGACCCGCCCTATGTGTCCGCCAAGAGCCAGTGCGGCTCCGCGGGGGAGAAGTCTGGCGGCAAAGACGAAAACCAGAAAAAGGGCATATTCAAAGAGATTTTTTGCGGTGCGCTCGGCCATAATCAGTGTCAAATTGAAGAGGCGCGCAGGGGCGCGCCACAAGGATGGCAGGTCTAGATCGTCGGAGCGTCTGAAGTCGTTTTGTCCTGATTGATGATGGCAGGCATCATAACACGCCGGATGGAAAAATTGGGTAAAAAAGGCAGGTCCTGGGACGGACCTGCCTTTTCATTCTTTACGAAGCAGTCGTTGATGCAGGGTATCAGGCTTGACTGGCTTTCAGCGCCTGGTCGAGGTCGGCAATGATGTCCTCCACGTCCTCGATCCCCACCGAGACACGGACGAAATCGGGGGTGACTCCGGCCGAGGCCTGCTCTTCCGGACTGAGCTGCTGATGGGTTGTGGTGGCCGGGTGGATGACCAGGGTTTTGGCGTCGCCGATATTGGCCAGGTGGCTGGCCAGCTTGACGCTGTCGATGAATTTTGCACCCGACGCGGCCCCCCCCTTGATGCCGAACCCGAGGATCCCTCCCTGGCCAGCCGGCAGATATTTCTGCGCCCGCTCATAATCCGGATGGCTGGGAAGCCCAGGGTAGTTCACCCACTCGACGCAGGGATGGGATTCGAGAAACTGCGCTACCTTCAGGGCGTTTTCGCAGTGACGGGGCATCCGCACGTGCAGCGTTTCGAGTCCCTGGAGGAACAGGAAGGCGTTGAAGGGGGAGAGGGCCGGACCCAGGTCGCGCAGCAGGGTGATGCGCATTTTGAGGATATAGGCCAGATTCCCAAGGGCCTCGTGATAGACAAGGCCGTGATAGCTGGGATCGGGAGTCGTGTACTCGGGGAAGCGTCCGCTCGACCAGTCGAAGTTGCCGCTGTCGACCACGGCGCCGCCGATGCTGGTTCCATGTCCGCCGATGAACTTGGTCAGGGAGTAGCAAACGATGTCCGCGCCGTGCTCGATGGGGCGGAAGAGGACCGGAGTGGCCACGGTGTTGTCGACGATGAGGGGGATGCCGTTGTCGTGGGCGACCCGGGCCAGGGCTTCGAAGTCGTCGACGTTGTTCTTGGGGTTGCCTATGGTTTCGGTGAAGACTGCCTTGGTGTTCTCATCGATTGCCGCGGCCACGTTCTGAGGATCGGCGGTGTCGACGAACTTGACCTCGATTCCCATCCGGGCCAGGGTGTAATGAAAGAGATTGTAGGTGCCGCCGTAGAGAAAATTCGTGGAGACGATGTTGTCGCCGGCCTTGGCCAGATTGAGCACGGCCAGGGTGATCGAGGCCGAGCCCGAGGCCACCGCCAGGGCGCCGACCCCGCCGTCCATCTCCGCCAGACGCTTCTCCAGCACGTCCGTGGTCGGATTCATGATCCGGGTGTAGATGTTCCCCATTTCGGCAAGGGAGAAGAGATTGGCCGCGTGCTCCGAGGAATTGAAGACATAGGAAGTCGTCTGATAGATGGGAACGGCGCGGGAGTTGGTGGTCGGATCGGGGACCTGGCCGGCGTGCAGGGCCTTGGTACCGAGACGGTGCTGAGTTTCTTCGGACATGAGAACCTCCGTGGTGTGAGTGATAAGGAAGCGAAAGTACAACCATGAATAGTTGAAAAATAAGGAACTGAATCGGAAATATCGGTATCAGTTTGGATTAAGTGTGTCAAGAATATAATGCCTGGAGAATAAACCCTTGGATTCACATACTATAACGAATTCCGCGGATCTCGCAGCTTCCTCGATCCGGCCGTCCTGATTCCCTTGCTCAAGCCTCCGGTTTCATCTAATCTCAGTCCCATGTCCATGGATATCCTCTTCATCGAAGCCGTGGCCGCTGAACTGCGGGAAAAAATACGCGGCGCGGCCGTGAGCAAAATACATCAGCCCGGACCGGAGCAACTTCTCCTGCGCCTCTGGAACGGTCGGGAAAATCTGCGACTGTTCCTCTGTGCCGCCCCCGGAGCGGGGCGCATCCATCTCACCGAAGAAAAGCTGCCCAATCCTGCCGCGCCGCCGCGGTTCTGTCAATTGCTGCGCTCGCGCCTTAGCCGACTGCTGGAGCTCGAGCGGCTGCCCGGCGAGAGGATCGTCCGCCTGCTCTTTGCGGGCGGCGACGGTGAGCGATGGACCCTGATGGCCGAACTGCTCGGCCAGCGCCCCAACCTGATCCTTCTCGATTCCCATGACCGCATCGTGGACGCCCTTCACCGCATCGCATGGGAGGGGGAGGGAAGGGAGGTTCTGCCTGGGCTTCCCTACCGGGCTCCCGAACAGCCCCGCCGTCTCGACCTCGCCGAGGGCCTCCCCGAGATTCCCGCCGGCCGCGATTTCAACTCATGGATCCTGGAAAACCTCTCCCCCATGACCCCACTGGTCGCTGCAGACCTGACGGCAGCCGTCGCGCGGGGCAAATCGCCCGAAGAGGTTCTCGGCCGGTTCAGGGAGCGCTGGCTGGCGCGCGACCTCACTCCTTGGATCGGAGTCCGGGATGGAAAACAAGTGCTTGCGGCGTATCTCCCGGAGTACATCACTCCGGAGCGGATCGAAACCTTTCCCAGCCCCTCGGTTGCCGCCGACGCCTTTTACCGCGGAGAAGCCGAAGTCTTCGGCGGCGGCAGGGAGGAACTGGAGCGGGTCGTGCGCAAGGAACTGCAGCGCCTTCGCAAGCGCCTGAGGCATATCGAGGACGAGCGCGACAAGGCGCTTCGGTCCGAACGCCAGCGCGAATTGGGGGATCTTCTACTGGCTAATCTGCATCGCCTTAAAAGAGGAATGGCGGAAGTCGTTCTCGATGACTGGTACGCCGACCCGCCGGCACCGGTCACCCTCCCTCTGGATCCTGCCCTCACGCCGCAGGAGAACGCAGAGCGCTTCTTCAAACTGCATCGCAAGGGGAAAAGAGGCCTTGAACATACTGAACGTCGCCGTGCCGAGACCCTGGGCGAGATGGAGTGGCTGGAAGGTGCGGCTCTGGCACTGGAGGAGGCCGAGGGAGCGGAAGAGCTGGAGGCGATCCGACGGGAGCTGGCTGCCGCCGGAAAGATCCGCACCCGCTCCGAACCGGGGCGCAGAACCGTCGCCGCCGGTCCGCAGGAGCAGCTTCGCCGTACCCTGAGTCCCGGCGGTTTCGAGATCTGCTGGGGAAAGAACAACCGCGGCAACGATCATATCAGCCGACAGGTGAGCGGTCCCGACGATCTCTGGTTCCATGCCCACAACATGCCTGGGTGTCACCTGGTTCTGAAGAGGGGAGCGCACCGGGGCGAGATTCCCGAGGCGGATGTGCTCCATGCCGCATCTATCGCCGCCGCGTATTCACGGGGAAAGGAGGCCGGAAAGGTTGAGGTGATGGTCGCCGAGGGCAAGTGGGTGCGCAAGCCGAAAGGGGCGAGGCCGGGGCTGGTCACTGTGGAGCGCTATCGGACGGTGGTGGTGAAGCCGTTAAAGCCTTAAGCTGTAAGCTTCAAGCTTAAAGCTTAAAGCTGATTTATTTCTTCCAGTGCCGCAGGAGAAACCACAGGTTCGCTGGGCGTTCGGCCAGCCGGCGCATGAAATAGCCATACCAGTCGTCGCCGTAGGGAAGATAAACCCGCACCCGGTATCCGTCGGCGATGAGATTTTTCTGCAGTTCGTTGCTGATTCCATAGAGCATCTGGAATTCGAAATCGGTTTTTTTCAGGCCGAAGATGTCGGCCAGGTCAATGACGAATTCGATCAGCTTTGTATCGTGGGTGGCGAAAGCGGGCCGGGTGCCGCTGTGGATCAGCGCTTCGGTCAGGCGCATGTAGTAGAGGACCACCTCTTCTTCGTTCTGAAAAGCGATTTCCTCCGGTTCAAGATAAGCCCCCTTGACCAGGCGAACGGGAATTTTCTCCCTGTTGAGGGAGGCGATATCGGCATCGCTGCGGCGCAGATAGGACTGGATGACGGTACCTATGTTCGGCGTCGACTGACGAACTCTGCTGACGAGCTTCAGGGTGACGTCGGTGAGGTCCGACCCCTCCATGTCTACCCGGACGAAGCGGTCGACGCGCGCGGCCCTCTCGACCACGTTCATCAGGTTGGAAAAGGCGAGCTGCTCATCGATGCGGACGCCAAGATGGGAGAGCTTGACGGAAATTCCCGTATTCAATCCCGCCGCCGCCGCCTCCTCCACAGCTCCCGCATACTCTTCAGAGGCCTCCCTGGCCTGGTCCGGATCGATGACTTCCTCTCCCAGATAATCGAGGGTGACGCTGAACCCTTCCGCATTGAGCTTCCGGGTGACCTCCAGGGCCTCTGCCCGGGTGTCGCCGGCCACAAAACGACTTCGAGCCTGCTGGGCCAAGGGGTTGTGTTTGAAGAATTCCTCCAGCTCCTTGCGCTGGGAAAGGAACAGGAGGGTCTGGCGAAATAGACTCAACTTTTCCTCATCTCTGAAATGGTCGGAATGCCTGGAATCCCTCCACTTAAAGATTATCAACGGGTCCTTTCAAGTCAACGCGAGGCTCGTGTTGAAACCCGTTGCTGCGATTTTTTTGTTGCAATGGAGAATTCCTTTTGCTATATATTCCTTCGCTTCAAGCCGAAGTGGTGGAATTGGTAGACACGCTAGGTTCAGGGTCTAGTGCGCGTAGGCGCGTGGGAGTTCGAGTCTCCCCTTCGGCACCAGAATTTTAAAGGGCTGTAACCCTAATGGGTTACAGCCCTTTTGATTATGCAGTTGCAGATTGGTTGCAGATAGTTGTGTTGAAATCCTGTACTTAACAGAACAGTGAGAGGTAAATTGGGCGCCTCTGATTGATCATCGTCGCAGCGTCTAACTCCGCTGTTCAGATCTTCTCCCGCAACCACAAATTTTCATCGTTTCGGCTGGGGCCTCGCCTGTCCTTAGGGGAACTGAGAAAAGGATCTGGGAGAACTTACTTGATCAAACAAGCTAGAAGGGGAGGGGCCCCATAGCAGGATCACACATCGATCACCAAGTCCGTCGAGGGCCGGGCGCAGCAGGGCAGAACTTGGCCCGGATAGGGTGGGTCCAGCGGCTCGACGGCATAGTCCACCTCCCCTTCGAGAAGTTCGTGCATGCAGGTCTGGAGATCCCCGAGCGGCAGTCGAATTCGGGATAAACCTCATTCTCTACAAACCAAGACCTGTAAATGTTCAGGCGACTCTCCGGGAATTACCTTTTGACGTTTCTACGGAGGAAATCCCGCATCAGGCCGGCTATCTTGCCGCCGTCCTCCTCAAGCGCAAAGTGCCCGGTTTCGAGCAGGTGGAACTCCAGATTTTTCAGGTCTCTCTTGTACGGCTCGGCGCCGGCTGCCGGGAAGATCGGGTCGTTCTTTCCCCAGGCGATGAGCGTCGGCGGCTGATGCTCGCGGAAGTAGGCCTGCCACTTTGGGTAAAGCGGCGGATTGCTGCCGTAGCTGTAGAACAGAGCTAGCTGAATCTCGGCGTTCCCGGATCGGTCGAGTAGTGGCTGGTCGATGTTCCAGTTGTCGGGACTGATCGCCTCCTTATCCCGGACCCCCTCGGTGTATTGCCCGATGGTAGCTTCGCGGTTGAAGAATCCGCGCAGGGGCTTCTCACGCTCCACAGTCCTCTCCTTCCAGTACGCCTTGAGCGGTTTCCAGAAGTCGTTGTCGATCCCCTCGTCGTAGGCGTTGCCGTTCTGTACCACCAAAGCCTGTACTCGATCGGGGTGCTTGACAGCAAGGCGGTAGCCGACCGGCGCGCCGTAGTCCTGGACGTACAGGGCGAACTTTTTCAGTCCGACCTTCTCCGTGAACTTTTCGATCACCTCAGCCAGGTGATCGAACGTGTACTCGAACTCGTCCACGCTCGGCATCGAGCTGTTCCCGTATCCAGGGTAGTCCGGCGCAATCAGGTAAAACTCGTCGGCCAGCGCCGGAATCAGGTTTCGGAACATGTGCGAACTGGTCGGGAAGCCGTGCAGCAAAAGCACGGCGGAGGCATCCTTCGACCCTGCCTCTCGGTAGAAGATATCCAGGCTGTCGACCTTCACCGTCCGGTAGGCGACCTTGGCTATTGTTGCTGTCCCTGCGGGTTGGTTGGTCTGCGCTTTCATGATTTACCTCCTGAGTTTTATTTCTCTGGTGCTCCGACGTTCGCTTTCCTATCCCTTGAGGAACGTGACCAAATCGAGTGCGAACGGCCATGACTTCGGCTGTGATGAGCGATACATCGGTATCCGTTGGTGCCGGAAACACCATTGCCAGCCACGGAAAACCACGGGCTGTCCGACAGGATGTCCCATCGGGTTTACTGTACCCCCACTTTCAGACCCGTCAAGTCATCCCGCTTTCCACACTTTTTGTTGTGCGGATCCCATCAGATCGCTTCAACAATTCCAGCATTTAGCCTCGGATCGATGTACCAGCTCGATCACCGTTTACGAACTTCTCCCGAACTAATTTCCGGTTTTGCATTCGGAGAATTTTTAGGAGGGGGCGGAGAGGGAAGCGGTTCCTGAACACGCTCTCCCAAACGTTTATGTTCTTGAAATCACTTTGAAAAGGATCTGGCCTTCCGCATCCAATCGACACTGCTATAGAGTCCTCCAGCTTGGAAATTGCGAGCGGTCATTTGTCTTTCCCACAAAGGCTGCTATACGTGACCATATTTGCTTCTCAGTCATAACCAACAAAACCAAAGGAGGTACATCATGAAAAGCTCGACCCTCACTGGGCGTATTTTGGTTCTGACCCTGGCCCTGGCGATCGGGATGGCGTTCTCGCCTAGGTCTGCAATGGCAGGAGAAATGAAGGAGGTGCTGACCTTCGACAAGGAGGGAGCACTTCTGCAACCGAAAGCGGAAGTCTTCCGGGAGTGGATTCAAGTCGGCACGCCGTTAACCCCCAACGACATGAATGACGGAAAGGCCGCCTTTCCCGAATTCCACAGCGTCTATATCGACCCGGCGAGCTGGAAGCATTATAAAAAGACCGGAGAATTCCGCGACGGGACGGTCATGATCAAGGAACTTATAAGCGTTGGGTCGAAAAAGGCCGCCAGCGGCAACGGCTATTTCATGGGTGAGTACATCGGGCTGGAGGTTGCCTTTAAAGACTCCAAGAGATTCCCCAAAGAGCCGGGCAACTGGGCCTATTTCACCTTTACCACCGGTCAAGGTAAGCCCCACAAGGAAAAGGTCATGGCCGCCCCCACCTCGGCATGCAACACCTGCCACCAGGGGAATGCCGCGCAAGACTGGGTCTTCACCCAATACTATCCTGTGCTGCGGGCGAGCCAAAAGTCTTCGGGAATGTGAGCAATAACAGCACCTGGAATTCTCACTTCCTCTCCTGCCTTTGAGAGGTCCGAGGTGTATCTAAAAAACGGGTGGCCGAGACAAACGCCGAAGGTTATGTCCGGCCACCGAATTTTTACGGAGGATGGGGATGAAAAGGCTGGCGATTTTTGCTGTTTTCATGTTCGTTGTCGCTGCCGGCAGTTCCTTCGCTACCGATGGCGGCAGCTCGGGTTCCTTCTCGCCGTATGTAGACGGGGCAGGCAACATAAAGGTGCCGACCGATTACCGGATAAATTGGGATTTTCTCGGTACGTGGTCGATCGCAAGCAAAGAGGAGGGGGAGGGCGCAGCCGAGTTCCATGGCGTCTATACCCAGCCCGGCACCATCGAGGCATACCGTAAAACCGGGAAATTTCCGGACGGGGCAGTGCTGGTCAAGGAACTGCTCCAGACCAAGACTGCGCCACTGACCACGGGGAAGGTGAGTTGGGGTACCGAGATCAAAGGCTGGTTCGTGATGATCAAGGACACCGAGGGGCGCTTTCCGGACAACAGGCTCTGGGGCGACGGGTGGGGCTGGGCTCTTTTCAACGCGGACGACTCTACCACGACCGTCACGAAGGACTACAAGACCGATTGTATCCCGTGCCATCTTCCGGCGAAGCAGAACGATTGGGTGTATATCTACGGATATCCGCCTCTTCGGTAAATGTCCCCTTCCCCTCTTGACAGCGGGGGAAGGGGCGTCTATATTAATAACTAAGTTAGTCAACTGACCTAATGGGGGGTTTATGGCGCGCGCAGGCGATAAAAGAGAGCGGCTGGTGGAAGCAGCCAAAAACCTGATCCACTGCAAAGGGTTCAGCCAGACCACCTTGGCGGATATCGCTCAGGAATCGGGTGTTCCGCTGGGCAATGTCTATTACTATTTTAAAACCAAAGAGGATATTGCTGCCGCGGTGATCAACGAGCGTGCCAATGAGTTCCGCGCCATGGCCGAAGCATGGGAAAGCCATCCAGATCCACGAGAGCGTCTGGCCTCCTATCTGGAGATGCCGATACACCTCAGGGAGGCGGTGGCCTTGCACGGCTGCCCATTCGGCAGCCTGGCCCAGGAGCTGTGCAAATCTGAGGGGCCCTTGGCCGATCAGGCACGGCAACTTCTCGATATGCATGTCGAGTGGGTGACCGAACAATACCGGCTGTTGGACAAGGAAGACGCGGCCGGGCATGCCCTGCAGTTCATTGCCACCGTACAGGGCATCAGCGTACTGGCCAGTACCTTTAATGACCCCAATATTGTAGATCGGCAGATTGCCGTGTTGAAAAGGTCATTGAAAAGTATATGAGTTTTTTTATCTAATTATTTAGTCAGTTGACTTACAAAATGTTCGGATGGGAATCCCAACCTGCCTGAGAACAGGATCGGGCCCTCCAAACAACCCGAAATCGGAGGAAAAACGCCATGAAAAACATTCAACGCGTCAACGAAAACAAGCTATTCACTCCCATACAAGTTGGCCGCCATGCGCTGCCAAACCGCATCGTGATGGCGCCCATGACCCGCAACCGGGCAGGATCCGGCAATATTCCCCGGGATATGAACGTCGAATATTACGCCCAGCGGGCCTCGGCGGGTCTGATCATCACCGAGGGGAGTCAGGTGTCGCCCCAGGGTGTTGGTTATCCCGGTACGCCCGGCATCCACAGTTTCGAACAGGTAGCGGGTTGGAAGCAGATCACAGATGCCGTCCACCATCGCGGCGGTCGCATATTCCTGCAGCTCTGGCATGTTGGCCGCATCTCCCACCCTTCACTGCAACCGAACGGGATGCTTCCAGTGGCACCCTCGGCCATCAGACCCGAGGGAGAGGCCATCACCCATGACGGTAAGAAGCCTTTTGTCACCCCAAGGGCTCTGGAGTTCCGGGAAATCCCGGGCATCGTAGCCCAGTTCCGGGAGGCAGCGAAAAACGCCCTGGCAGCAGGATTCGACGGTGTGGAAATCCATGCGGCCAACGGCTACCTGCTCGACCAGTTTCTCCGCGACAGCACCAATCGGCGCACCGACGCTTATGGCGGTTCGCTGGAGAACCGGGTGCGCCTGCTGCTTGAGGTGACCGAAGCCGTGACCGAGGTCTGGGGCGCCGACCGGGTCGGCGTGCGCTTTTCGCCCATAAACAGTTTCAACAGTCTGATCGATTCCGATCCCGACGCCACCTTCGGATATGCGGCTGACCGACTCAACCGGTTCAGCCTGGCCTTCCTCCATGTGGTGGAAAATGACTTCGGAGGTTTCCAGACGCGACAAACTTACGACCGGATGGCCCTGCGCAGGGCCTTTTCCGGAACCTACATCGCCAACGGCGGCTACGACCGCGCCCGGGCAGGTCAGTCCCTGGCTGATGCCTCAGCCGACTTGGTCTCCTTCGGCAACCTCTATATCGCCAATCCGGACCTGTCGGAGCGTTTCGCCGAAAACGCTGAACTGAACGTTCCCGACCCCTCGACTTTCTACGGCGGCGACGAGCGGGGTTATATCGACTACCCGTTTCTCGCCCCCCAACCGGCGCCCCTCGGCGCCTGACACAAAGGAGTCATGAACATGAGACATCTTACCGTTCATACCATGGAAACCGCACCCGAAGCTTCCCGACCGCTCCTGGAGGGTGCCAAGCGCAAAAACGGTTTTATCCCCAATCTGCTCGGAGTGCTGGCCGAGGCGCCGGCTGCCCTTGAGGCCTATATTTCGGTCTCCGATCTGCTGGCAAAATCTTCGTTGACCGCGGCGGAGCGCGAAACGGTCCTGATTGCGGCCAGCATCAGGAACGGATGCGATTACTGCGTCGCGGCGCACTCGACCATCGCCAGAATGCAAAAGGTGCCCGAAGAGGTGATCGAGGCCCTGGGTGAAGAGCGCCCCATTCCCGATCCGCGCCTGGAAGCCCTGCGTCGGTTCACTGAGACGCTGGTCGAAAAGCGGGGCTGGGCCTCCGAGCAGGAAGTCCGGACGTTTCTCGATGCCGGGTTCAGCCGTTCGCAAGTGCTGGAAGTCGTGCTGGGCGTGACCCTCAAGACCCTGTCAAACTACACCAACAACCTGGTCGATACGCCTCTGGACAAAGCCTTTGCCGGAGCGCAAAGGGTGCCCAAGGCAGGCTGATCCGCCGGATGATGCCGTGGCGGGAAGCTGCGATTCCCGCCACGGCAGGGATTACCCCGTTCGAACAATCGGAGGCGTTTGAAATTAAAGCCGTATTTATCGTAATCGTCTCCCTGGCATCGGCCCCGTTCGTCTTTCGCCAAAGTCAGATCATGGATGAAATCATGGAACACCAGAACTTATAAAACCCGATCGGTCGTCTTTGCCGGCGGCCGTTTCTGATGTACCGAGTCCGATTTCGAAAAGGTGGTGTCCGGAGTCATAAGGCGGGAAAGGGTGGATTTTCCCCGAAATATTGTCCTGCATAGTATTTGTATCCAAGGAGCAGGCATTCCGCCTCTTTCCTGAAATCCCCGATAACAGGGAATGGTTAAAGGAACGCATGAAGCAACTCGTTAGCAAATTATGACTCTTGTCCTTTTCTAAGGGCGGCCCTTGTTTAAAGCAAGAAGACCGTCCCATACCGGGTCAATGGGGGGCATTTTGTCAACGGCTAGATAAAAAAAGCCCTGAAGATCAGGAGGGTAGGTCCCCAGGGCAAAAAGGAAGCTGCGTCCAGCTTCCTGGTAAATATTTACCTTATTTTAAAATAGTTTGCAGTTTAAGTCAAAATGGGCGCTGCCTCCTCCCCCAATGCTTTTCTAGAGGAGGAACCCATTATTGCTTGTTGGTTGGTCATATTGCATGGTAAATTCACCACGCCAAGGGCTGGGGGAGGGTCTGGTTTTTGGCAGAGCAAAAGGGGCGCCCGGGCAGTAGTGACGACTGCAGTTCGGTCGCCCTCGTTCTTTCCCTCATTCTTCAATACCCCTCAAGCAAACTCTCAAGTTTCCTGGACAAAGAGAAAGGACCATTCAGATCCGAGGGGATTAGAATGGCCCTTTTTACGTGTCCGAAATGTCACGACATTCAGGATCGATCGAATCTGTTCTGGAGCGAGGCTCTGATGAGAACTCCTACTTGAACGCATGACAGGTCATGCAGGCATCGCTCGGGTTGTGTTCCTTAATGTCACTGTTCTCTTCATCACTCCGGAAGTAGGGACGCTGCACGAGCTTGGTGGCGAAAAATTTCCCTGGCCAATCAAGGGCCGCCTGTCACAAAAGGCATGCGGCCAAACTCCTTTTGTTGGTTGTTTCTTTCTGTATTAATTCTAGGAGTCTGGCCCTGGCCGGAATGTAATCTGGTTTACAACGATGTATGTCGGAGTGAATCAAACCGATCACGCCACCAGCGCCCCTGTGCAACTCGATCCCTCCCCGGCGGTGCAGCAGTAGCAGTGCTCGGAAAGCACGAGTTCCTTGCCGCTCCTTGCCGCCGATTCCAGGTCCTCGATCTTCAAGATCTCCCCATCTCCACCGGTGATCGGCAATCCGATCGCCTGGTTGAAGTCGCAATTGTACAGAAATCCCTTCCAGTCGACGCTGATCAGGGTACGGCACATGATGTTCCGGGCCGCCTCCGGGTTGAAACGGGTCGCCAGCAGGTTCAGGTAGCGCTCGTAAATCCCCCTGGACTCCAGGTACTCACGGAAGCGCCCGATGGGGGCGTTGGTGATGGTGAAGAGGTGGTTGAAGCGGATTCCGTACTTCTCCAACAGTTCCTTCCGGTACGCCTCCTCAAGCTCCTGCTGCGAGCCGGGGACGAAGTCGCCTCCGGGGTTATAGACGAGGTTCAGCTCCAGTCCGCCACCGTAGCCGAGGTCGTTCAGCCGGCGCAGTGCGGCGAGGCTGCGGGCATGGGTTCCCTTACCTCTCTGCCGGTCCACGTTCTCCTCCAGGTAGCAGGGAAGGGATGCGGTGACCACCAGGCGCTGCTCCCGGAAGAATTCCGGAAGCCATTCGAAGCCGGATTCGGTCAGGATTGTGAGATTGCTGCGTACGATCCGGCGGGGGAAATGGGAGGCTGTCGACTCGACCAGACGACGGAAATCGGGATTCATCTCGGGACAGCCGCCGGTGATATCCAGAATGGTCCCCGGCATGCGCTCCAGAGCTTCGGCGATCTTGTCGATGACCGGCCGCCCCATGACCTTCCTTCCTGCCGGGGAGGCGTCGATATGGCAATGGGCGCAGCGCATGTTGCACTGGTCGCCGAGGTTGACCTGCAGCGTCTGCAGTTTCTCGAAGCAAGTGAATCCGGGATCGATTTCCTGTAGACATTCCTTGAAGACTGCTACCATCGGTTTTTCTTCCTTCCGTTTGAGTTTAGTTGTCGATACCGCCGAACTGCTCCGTTTCCGGGTGGGTCTCCTTCCAGACGAAGCAGTAGGTGTGGGGGACGTGGTTCCCCTCGGCGTCGGTCACCTCCAGATCGCCCGTCACCGGGTCTCTGCTCGCCCCCCCCACGCCAGGACCGATTCTCCGGAGATCTCCAGACGGTCCTCGGCCCCGGCGTAATCGAAGCGCGGAGTGAAGTGCGGAACGATTTCCGTCTCGCCATCGGTGACTTCAGCGCACCGATAAAGGCGGTAAAGCGCACCCTAGCCCCAGCAGTCCGGGAGTTGCCGATGATGCCTTAGTCGCCTATCCCTTTAACCATCCTCTTCTCCCTTGGAACCCCGGTGGAAGTCGATGGCAATGGCCGTGCAGTCGTCCCGGGGCGAATGGCCGGCGTCGAATTCCCGGATCGCTCCGAGGAGCAGATCGAGAAACTCCACATGATCGCCTTCATGGCTCAGCAGGAGTTTCTCCACCCGTTCTCTTCCGAACAGCGAGCCCCCCACGTTTGCGGTTTCCGTAATCCCGTCGGTATAGAGGAGCCAGCGGTCGCCTTTTCGGAACCGGTAAGACTTGATGGCGCCTTCCGGGATATTGAAGAACCCGACCGGCGGTGCGGTGGCCTCCAAGGGGATGAGGCGGCGGTCCCGGCGCACCAGAGGCGCCGGATGGCCGGCATTGAAGTAGTGCATTTCCAGGCTTTTAGGCTCGATGATGCCGAAAAAGAGGGTGGCGGAGAAAAGGTGGTCGTAGACTTCAGAGCGGGCGGTGAATGACTTGAGAAACCTGTTCACCCGCTCTGCGACGGCGAGGGGAGAACAGACCGATTCCACCACCGCGTGGATGTAGCCGTACAGAAGACTCATGACCACCGAGGCGGAGATT